>DAITPL010000008.1:41813-52967 GCA_036833615.1 Rhodanobacter sp. | reverse complement strand
TTTGCCAGCGTGCCGAGCAGGGCATTCCAGTTCATCGTCGCGTTGACCGTAACCAGCAGCAGGTCGAGCGAACCGGCGATCGCCTGCAGCGCCCCGGCGTCGCGGCTGGCGACCACGTGGTGCGCGCCGAAACCACGGGCTTCATCGGCCTTGGCCGGGTTGGAGGTGAAGGCCGTGACCTCGCAACCCCATGCCGCCGCAAACTTCAACGCAAGGTGGCCAAGGCCGCCGATACCGACCACGCCGACGCGGGCAGTGGGCAGGATGTTGTAGGCGAGGAACGGCTTGAACACGGTCATGCCGGCACACAACAACGGACCGGCGCTGGCGCGATCGATCCCTTCGGGCAAGGGAATGGTCCATGCCCAGTGGGCGCGCACCTTGTCGGCAAAGCCGCCGTTGTGCTGCAGGATGGTGGGCACCGCAGCTGCGCACAGGTTTTGATTGCCCGACAGGCAGGCCTGGCAGTGCATGCAGCTTTCGGCGGTCCAGCCGACGCCCACATGTTGACCCAGGTGCAGGCCCTTGGCATGGGCGCCCAGTGCGCTGACCGTGCCGATGACCTCATGGCCGGGAATGAATGGATAGCTGGCGTTGCTCCATTCATTGCGAATCATCGACAAATCCGAGTGACAGATCCCGCAGTTCTCGACGGTGACCTCGACCTCTTCGTCGCCAAGTTCACCGGCGTCGATGGTGGTCAGGCTGAGGGGCTGATCGGCTGCGGTGGCAACCCAACCGCGAATCTTTGACATGGGGAACTCCTGTAAGGGGGAAGGAAAGGCAGCGCCCGGCTTCGACGAGGAATACGCTGTGCGGCAGCCATTGTCGCGCGTGTTGCGTGACGTGCGCATCGGCGCATCGCGTTGTTTCCGTTCCTGCCCATGGAGGTTTCTCATGCAATATCGTCGCGTTGGCAACTCCGGCTTGCAGCTTTCCGCGTTGTCGTTCGGTGCGTGGGTCACGTTTGGCCGGCAGGTGGACCGCCCGCTGGCGCGCGAGATGTTGGCGCTGGCGCACGAGCGCGGGGTGAACTACTTCGACAATTCCGAGACGTACAACAACGGCGTGGCCGAGCAGGTGATGGGCGACGTGCTGGCCGAGTTGCACTTTCCGCGTGACAGCTACTGCGTGTCCAGCAAGGTGTATTTCGGTGCGGTGGCAGACCCGCTGCCGACCCAGCGTGGCTTGTCGCGCAAGCATGTGATCGAGGCCTGCCAGCAGGCCCTGCAACGCCTGCGGGTGGATTACCTGGACCTGTACTTCTGCCATCGGCCGGATCCGGACACCCCGATCGTGGAAACCGTCGCCGCCATGGATACGCTGATCCGTCAGGGCAAGGTGTTGTACTGGGGCACCAGCGAATGGCCCGCCGCGGCCATACGCACGGCGCATGCCGTGGCCCGTGAAAACCACTACTACGCGCCGGTGGTCGAGCAGCCGCAATACAACCTGCTGCACCGCGAGCGGGTCGAGGTCGAGTACGCACCGCTGTACCAGGCATACGGCATGGGCACCACGATCTGGTCGCCGCTGGCGTCCGGTTTGCTCAGCGGCAAATACAACGACGGCATTCCCGCCGATTCGCGGCTGACCCAACCAGGCTATGCATGGTTGCGCGACGAGGTACTCGGCACGGATGGCGCGCGGGTTGCCAAAGTGCGTGCGTTGCAACCGTTGGCTGACGAACTGGGCGTGAGCCTGGCGCAGTTGGCGATCGCCTGGTGCCTGCTCAACCCGCATGTCTCCACGGTGATGCTCGGTGCCAGCCGGCTGGAGCAGCTGGAACAAAACCTCGGCGCGCTCGAAGTGTTGCCGAAGCTGGATGCGGCGATTGCCCAGCGTATCCGGCGCGTCGTCGAAGCCTGATGCGCGGGGCGCGAGCGGCCCTGCCGAAGCCGTGCGTCAGCGACTGGTCACGGGTCCCGAATCGGGCAGGTCGCGGGTGTCCGGTTGTCCGTTGCCGGTGTCCGCGGACACCGACACCGCATCACGACAGTCACGCAAGTGGCTGAAATGGCTTGGATCATTCGTCCTGTTCCGGTTGGCACAGCGGTTGCTGTCAAGCCAGTGAGGCCGCGATGTGCGCGGCAGGGAATGGCCTGATGATCCGCGACACTTCCGCCACTGACCGTCCGGTCGAAGTCAAACCAAATCGCCAACGACAAGTGATCCTGCTGGGCATCGGCGCCCTCGTGGTGGTGTTGCTCGTGGTGTTTGCACCGGGCATCGGCCGTTTGTTCTCGGCGTCGGCTTCGGTCAGCAGCTCGCGCTTGTCGTTTGCCACGGTCGAGCGCGGGCGCTTCGTGCGCGACATTGCCGCCGAAGGCAAGGTGGTGGCTGCCGTCAGTCCAACGCTGTATGCCGCTTCCGGTGGTGCGGTAACGCTGCGCGTGCATGCGGGCGATACGGTGAAGAAAGACCAGGTGCTGGCCACCATCATCAGTCCCGAGCTGACCAACAAGCTGGCGCAGGAGCAATCCAGAGCCGACGCGATGCAGGTCGATTACCTGCAGGCGCAGGTGGATGCGCGCACCAGGCGCAGCGACTTGCAGAAGGCCTACGACAACGCGCACATCGACGAGAAGAGTGCGGAAACCAATCTGGGCCGCGAACAGAAGGCGTTCGCCGCCGGTGCGGCCACTGGCGCCGCGGTCGACCAGGCCAAGGATGCGCTGGAAAAGGCGCGCATCGCCATGGTGCACGCCAAGTCGGACTTGAATCTCAGCAACGACAGTTTGAACTTCAACATCAAGTCCAAAAAGCTCGCGCACGAAAACCAGCTGCTGGTGGTGCAGGACATGCAGCGCCAGGTGGACGACCTCAGCGTGAAGTCGCCGGTGGACGGCCAGGTCGGCCAGCTGTTCATCGCCGAGCGCGCGACGGTGGCCAAGGACGCGCAGCTGCTCAGCGTGATCGACTTGTCCGCGTTGCAGGTGGAGATGCAGGTGCCGGAAAGTTTTGCCCGCGATCTGGGGATCGGCATGGGCGGCGAGATCAGCGGCAATGGTCATGTCTGGAAAGGCATCGTCAGCGCGATTTCACCGGAAGTGGTCAATGGCCAGGTTGCCGCGCGGCTGCGCTTTGCCGGCGAAACACCCAAGCAGCTGCGACAGAACCAGCGGCTTTCCGTGCGGGTATTGCTGGACCAGCGCGATGACGTACTGACTGTGCAGCGCGGCTCGTTTGTCGACGAATCCGGCGGCAGCTACGCGTATGTCGTGCATGACAACATAGCCGTAAAGACGCCCATCCGGGTTGGCGCCTCCAGCATCGACAAGGTGGAGATTCTCGATGGCCTGAAGCCGGGCGACCGCATCGTGATCTCCGGCACCGATACGTTCAAGGGCGCGGCGAAAGTCGCGATCAGCAGCTGACCATTTGCCTTCGCTCCGTGGAAGCGGGCGCACCAACCACCACCACCAAGGAACCAACATGCTGAAGATGACTCACCTGTCCAAGGTCTACCGCACTGAAGTGGTGGAAACCTATGCGCTGCGCGATTTCAACATCGACGTGAAAGAGGGCGAGTTTGTCGCCGTCACCGGACCATCCGGCTCGGGCAAGACCACGTTCCTGACCATTGCCGGCCTGCTGGAAACCTTCAGTGGCGGGGAATACCACCTGGACGGCGTCGAGGTCAGCAACCTCAACGACAACGCGCGCTCGAAGATCCGCAACGAGAAGATCGGCTTCATCTTCCAGGCGTTCAACCTGATCCCCGACCTCAACGTGTTCGACAACATCGAAGTGCCGTTGCGCTATCGCGGCATGAAGGCGGCCGAGCGCAAGCAGCGCATCATGGATTCGCTGGAGCGCGTCGGCCTGGCTTCGCGCGCCAAACATTACCCGGCCGAACTCTCCGGTGGTCAGCAGCAACGCGTGGCGATTGCACGTGCACTGGCCGGCTCGCCGCGCCTGTTGCTCGCCGACGAACCGACCGGCAACCTCGATACGCAAATGGCACGCGGTGTGCTGGAGCTGCTCGAGGGCATCCATCGCGACGGCGCCACCATCGTCATGGTCACGCACGATCCGGAGCTGGCGGCGCGGGCACAGCGCAATGTGCACATCATCGACGGTCAGGTGGTGGATCTGTCCGAAGAGCCGCGTTTCCACGCGGAAATCCACGCGCGCGGCGAAGCGCATTCCAGTTGATGTCCGTCATGCACACCCGCTGGCTGCCACTGCTGCTTGGCCTCGCGCTGCTGCCGCTGGCGAGCCATGGCGAGGACCTGATGGATGCGTACCGTCAGGCCATCGCCAATGATCCGGTCTTGAGCTCGGCCAGTGCGGCGCAACGCGTGACCGCCGAAAACGTGCCGCAGGCGCGTTCGGCCCTGCTGCCACGGCTGTCGGTCAACCTGGGCCTGGAGCAAATCCACGGCGGCAGCGGCGACATCACCAGTTCCAACGGCAACATCGTGTCCACCGGGGTCGGCGGCCACACGCGCGAGCGCGATTTGAGCGGGGCACTCCGGCAGCCGCTCGTCGACGTGGCGGCCATTGCCCGGTTGCGTGCTGCGCACGCCAGCGATGATGCCGGTGAACAGGTGTATCGCGCGGCGTTGCAGCAGCTCTACGTGCGCGTGTCCGATGCCTACTTCAACGTGCTGGTTGCGCAGGATTCGCTGGACGTGTTCAGCTCCTACGAGGACGCCTACAAGCAGGAGTTCGAGCAGTCCAGCGTGCGTTTCAAGAATGGTCTGGCGATGGCCTCCGACGTCAGCCAGTCGCAGGCCTACTACCTGTACATCAAATCCCAGCGCATCGGCGCGCAAGTCAGCCTGAAGGATGCCCGGCGCGCGCTGGAACAGATCACCGGCCGGCCCACGGGCACGCTGAAAAAGTTGCGTGAGGATCTGCCCATGCGCGCGCCCGACCCCGCAGACCCGCAGGCGTGGGTGGACGCGGCCATGCACAGCAACCCGGTCATCCTGGCCGCGCATTACACGGTAACGGCCGACGAACACCAGGTTTCCGCAGCGCGTGCCGGGCACCTGCCCACGCTCGATGCGAGCCTGCAATACGGCAAGTTCGGCACCTGGTCCAGCGCGGTGCCCGGTGCGGCCGGGTATGGTCCCGGCGTGACCACCATCGGCCTGACCCTGACGGTGCCGATCTTCAGTGGCGGACTGACCCAGTCCCAGGTGCGCCAGGCGATTGCCCGGCGCGACGAGGACCAGGGCACGCTGGAAAGCCAGCGCCGCCAGGCCGCGCGCGATGCCAACAATTACTACAACCTGGTGGTCGATGGCATCGAGCAGGTGCAGGCCGCGCGCACTTCGGTGGATGCCGCGCGCAAGGCCCTCGCGTCGATGCGCGCGGGCTACGAAATCGGTACGCAAAGCCTGACCAACGTGGTGTTCGCAATCCAGACCCTGGCTTCGGTGCAGAGCCAGTACAGCGTCGTGCGCCACCAGCTCGTACTCAACAAACTGCTGCTCAAACAAGCTGCCGGTTCCATCGATCTGCACGATCTGGAGGACGTCAACAAGCTGCTGGAGTGATGGCGATTCATGTGGAGTGATGCTTGAACCCTCTCCCCCGACGGTGAAGCTGTCAGGGGAGAGGGGGTCTATCCGGGAGGATCGTGCGTGTTGAGTTGGGCCTGGCGATGTGGCAGCGGCTTCGGTCGCGATGCTTGAACCCACCCCGACGGTGAAGCCGGCCGGAGCGGGATTTTCACGATGGAGAGCGGTGCATGTTTGGCTATTACTTCGGACTCGGCCTGCGCAGCTTGCGCCGAAACCCCGCGCTGACTGCGTTGATGGTGGTGGCGATCGGCTTTGGCGTGGCCGCCTCGATGACCACCTATGCAATCTTCCGGGCCACCTCGAACAATCCCATACCGGAAAAGTCGGCGCAGTTGTATGCGGTGCAAATTGCCAACTGGAAGCCGGATGACCTGGACAAGGGTGAACCGCCGACCGCGCTGAACTACATCGATGCGATGGCACTGATGCGCGCGCACAAGGCGCCGCGCCAGACTGCGCTGTATCCGCTGGGGGTGTCGATCATTCCGGCCGACGCCAGCCGTCTGCCGCTGCGCCAGACTACGTACGCGGTCTATGGCGACGCGTTTCCCATGTTCGATATCCCGTTTCTGTACGGCGGTGGCTGGAGCGGACGGGAAGACCAGGCACGGGCCGCGGTCGCGGTCATCAGCAAGTCGCTCAACGACAAGCTGTTCAACGGCGCCAACAGCGTTGGCCGCGAGCTCAACCTGGACGGCCACAACTACCGCATCACCGGCGTCATGCAGGCGTGGGATCCGCAACCGCTGTTCTTTGATGCAACCAACACCGGGGGCTTTGGGGACCCGGTGAACATATTCATTCCGTTTACCCGCGCCGTGGACGAGCAACTGCCCACCGCCGGCAACAACAACTGCAACGCCACGCCAGCGCCGGGCTGGGAGGGCTTGATCCGCTCGGAGTGCATCTGGCTGGCGTACTGGGTCGAGCTGCCCACAACCGCCCAGGCCAAGGCCTACCTCCAGTTTCTGCACGCCTACGCCGCCGAACAGCAGCGTGCCGGCCGGTTTACCTGGGCGCCCAACGTGCGCCTGCGCAATGTCACCGACTGGCTGGACTTCCAGAAGGTGGTGCCGCCGGAAAGCAAGATCTCGCTGCTGGTGTCGCTGGGCTTCCTGCTGATCTGCCTGGTCAACACCGTCGGCTTGCTGCTGGCAAAGTTCATGCGCCGGGCACAGGAGATCGGCGTGCGCCGTGCGCTGGGCGCCTCGCGGGCGGCGATCTACACGCAGTTCCTGATCGAGGCGGGCGCCGTCGGCCTGGCGGGCGGCCTGCTCGGCCTGGTACTCACCGGCTTTGGCGTGCTCGGCATCGGCCTGGTGTTCGCGCCGAACATCGCGCGACTGGCCACGCTGGATGTGTCGCTGGTCGCGCTGACCTTGCTGGTGGCGATCCTGGCCACGGTCCTGGCGGCGTTCTATCCGACCTGGCGTGCCGCACAGGTACAGCCGGCCTGGCAACTGAAGTCGAACTGAGGTCACCTGCATGGCGCATATCCAACCCATTCTTGCCGCGCTCAAACGCCACAAGGCCGGTACCGTGCTGATCGCGCTGCAGATCGCGCTGACCCTGGCCATCGTGTGCAACGCGCTGTTCATCATCCAGCAACGGGTGTCCAGGCTGATGCGCCCCACCGGCTTGATCGAGAGCAACATTCTTGCCGTGGAGAACCGCTGGGTGGGTGTGCAGGAGGCGGCTACCACTGCGCTCATCCGTGGTGACCTGCTCGCGCTGCGCAAGCTCGCCGGCGTGGCCGATGCGAGCTACAGCAACTCGTATCCGCTGCGCGGTGGTGGCATGTCGCTGGGTATCAAACTGGACCCCGACGCCAAGAAGTCGATGACCCAGGCGACCATCTATTTCAGCGACGACCATTCGCTGAACACACTGGGCGCAAGACTGGTTGCCGGGCGCAACTTCCGCCCCGACGAGATCACCTGGCTCAGTGAAAGCAACTTCGACGCGCCGGCACAGGTGATCATCACCAAGGCCCTGGCGGAAAAAGTCTTCCCGCATGGGTCGGCGCTGGGCCGGGCGATCTATCTGCTGGACACACCCAAGCCGAGCACGGTGGTGGGCGTGATAGAACGCCTGCAGGTGCCTTGGTCAGGCACCTGGACAGACAAGTTCGTGGAACACTCGGTGCTGGTCCCGTACCAGGCCATCTCCACCGCGGGCAGTTATCTGATCCGCAGCCAGCCGGGCCAGTTGGAGTCGGTCGCCAAGTCGGCTCCGGCACTGTTGTTCAAGCTCAACCGCATGCGCGTGATTCCGCCCGAACGCGGCGTACGCACGTTCGCCCAGGTGCGCGAGCGCTCCTACCAGAGCGACCATGGCATCGCGTTGCTGATGGGCGTGATTTGCGTGTTGCTGCTGACGATCACTGCCGCCGGCATCGTCGGTTTGACCAGTTTCTGGGTCGGTGAGCGACGCAAGCAGATCGGCGTGCGCCGGGCACTTGGCGCCACGCGTCGCGACATCTTGAGCTACTTCCTTACCGAGAACCTGCTCATCGGTGTCGGCGGCGTGACGGTGGGCGCATTGCTGGCCGTGGGCCTGAACCTGTGGATGGTGACCCAGTTCGAGATGTCACGGTTTCCGCTGACCTATGTGGCCGTCGGCGTGGTGGCGGTGCTGGCGCTGGGTCAGGCTGCGGTACTGGCTCCGGCCCTGCGCGCGGCGCGCGTATCGCCGGTGGAGGCCACGCGGTCGGTGTGAATGCCTGAACCCTCTCGCCCAGCGATGAAGCTGTGGGAGAGGGAGTTCTCATACGGAGAAAGACATGTTTGCCTACTACCTCGAACTGGCGCTGCGCAGCCTCAAACGCAGCCTAGGTCTCACCGCGCTGATGGTGCTGGCGGTCGGTTTTGGCGTGGCGGCATCGATGACTACCTGGTCGGTGTTTCGCGCTGTATCCGGTGACCCCATTCCATGGAAGTCGGCGCAATTGTTCGTGCCGCAGATTGACAACTGGGGTCCGAACGGGCGCAGCAGTGATGGCGAGCCGCCGGTCGCCATGGATTACGCCGACGCCATGGCCTTGATGCGTGATCATCGCGCCCGGCGACAGTCGGCGATGTACCAGATTTCACCGTCGATAGTGCCTGCCGACGCCGGGAAACATCCGCTCAACGTCAGTGGTCACGCGGTTTATGGCGAGTTCTTTCCCATGCTGGATGTGCCGTTCAAATACGGCAGTGGCTGGAGCGCCAGCGATGACACGAATCGCGCGCAAGTAGTGGTGATCAGCAGCAAGCTCAATCAAAAGCTGTTCGGCGGTGCGAACAGCGTGGGCAGGAGCGTCAACATCGAACGCCGGGATTACCGGGTGGCTGGCGTGCTCGATGACTGGAATCCGCAGCCGCGCTTTTACGATGTGGTCAACAGCGGCGGTTTTTCCAGCGGCACTGACGATGTGTTTTTGCCGTTCCAGACGGCCATTCAGGCCAGCATATCCAATGATGGCAACACCAATTGCAACGCTGTTCCCACGGAATCGGGTTTCGTTGGTCTGCAGCATTCGGCCTGCGTGTGGATTGCCTACATGGCCGAGCTGGATGACGCGGCGGCAGTGACGAAGTATCGCGAGTATCTGGACGGCTACGCGCGTAACCAGCAAAAAGCCGGACGCTTCGGCTGGGCCCCGAACAACCGCCTGCGGGATCTGCCGGCGTGGCTGAGTTCGCAGCAGGTGGTACCCAGCGATACCAGGGTGTCATTGCTGGTGGCACTGGGCCTGTTGCTGGTCTGCCTGGTGAATACGGTGGGCTTGCTGCTGGCGAAGTTCCTGCGGCGCAGCGGCGAGATCGGCGTGCGTCGCGCGTTGGGTGCGCCGCGCTCGGCGATCTATGCGCAGTTCCTCACCGAAGCCGGCATTGTTGGTGTGGCGGGTGGTGTGCTGGGTCTGCTGCTCACCGTGGTCGGCGTGGCCAGTGTGGGCTGGGTACTGCCCAAGGATATCGCTGACCTGGCGCGACTGGATGTGTCGCTGCTCGTGCTGACTTTGCTGGTGGCCGTGGTCGCGACGACGCTGGCCGGCCTCTATCCCACCTGGCGCGCCTCGCAGGTGCAGCCGGCGTGGCAACTCAAGAGCAATTGAGGAGCATGAACATGAAACTGCCTCCCATCCTCGCGGCGTTGCGCCGGCACAAGGCCGGCGTGGTGCTCATTGCGCTGCAGATCGCCTTGACCCTGGCCATCGTGTGCAACGCCGTCTTCATCATTGGCCAGCGTACCGAGCGGGTGAATCGACCCACCGGGCTGGACGAGAGCAACCTGTTCTGGATCAGCCAGCAGTGGGTGGGCGCGCCCAGCGCGGACACCGCTGATGGAGTGGAGAAACTCGATGTCATGCAGCGGGAGGATCTCGCCGCATTGCGCAACCTGCCCGGCGTGGCTTCGGTGGTGCCGATCAATTCGCTGCCGTTGCGCAATTCGTCCTGGACCGGTTCGGTTTCGCTCAAGCCGGGCGCCGAGGCGGGACGCAAAGGCAATGTGCGCACCGCGTATTACTTCGCCGATGAGCAGGTACTGCCAACGCTGGGAGTGCGGCTGGTCGCCGGCCGTGCGTTCAACGCCGGCGATGTGCAGCACCAGGGGTTTCGGGACAATCCTCCGCGCCCCGTCGTGATCATCACGCAGGCACTGGCGGACAAGCTGTTTCCGCAAGGCAGCGCCGTCGGCAAGGTGATTTACACCGATGGCAGCAGCGCACCGAGCACCATCATCGGCGTGATCGCACGGCTGCAGACCCCCGCCACCGGCAGCTGGGCCAGTGATTTTGCATGGAATTCGACAGTGGTGCCGACCCGGTTGAACGCGAACTTCGCGAACTACGCGGTGCGTACCAAGCCCGGCCAGCTGGAGACGGCGATGCGCGCGGTGACGCCGCTGCTGTACAAGGTGGACCCGCTGCGCGTGCTCGACGACGACAGCGTCAGGTCGTTTTCCGATATTCGTGCCAAGGCTTATCGCGCTGACGTGGGCATGGCGGTGTTGATGGGTGTGATCTGCCTGATCCTGCTTGCCGTCACCGCCGCCGGCATCGTCGGCCTCACCAGCTTCTGGGTCGGTCAGCGCCATCGCCAGATTGGCGTGCGGCGTGCGCTGGGCGCACGCAAGGTCGACATCCTGCGCTACTTCCAGGTCGAGAACCTGCTGATCGCCGGTGCCGGCGTGGTCATCGGCGTGCTGCTCGCCGTGGGTTTGAACCTGTGGTTGATGAGCCACTACGAGATGACGCGCATACCGGTGTTGTATGTCCTGACGGGCGTGCTGGCGATGCTGGCGATTGGCCAGGCCGCCGTGTTCGTGCCGGCCCGGCGCGCATCGAATGTGCCGCCGGTGGTTGCCACGCGAGCGGTGTAAAGGCTTGCCCTCTCCCCCGGACTGTGCCGGAGGGCAGGGATTTTTTTGCTGGGCTGGTGACGCGGTTGGTTTGGCTTGAACCCTCTCCCCCGGTACGGGGGAGAGGGCAGGGTGAGGGGGAGCTTTGCTTTTCGGCGTCACGCCGGAAGGTTGAGCGCCCCTCACCCCAACCCTCCCCGACGATGGAGCTGCCAGGGGAGAGGGAGATTCCCATGCTGGAGGATGGAACATGTTTGGCTATTACCTCGAC
>DAITPL010000008.1:39007-41713 GCA_036833615.1 Rhodanobacter sp. | reverse complement strand
GGGAGAGGGAGATTCCCATGCTGGAGGATGGAACATGTTTGGCTATTACCTCGACCTGGCCCTGCGCAGCCTGAAGCGCAACAAGGCGCTTACCGCGCTGATGGTGCTGGCGATTGCGCTGGGTATCGGCGCCAGCATGACCACACTCACCGTGCTGCATGTCCTGTCGGGCGATCCGTTGCCGGGCAAGAGCGCGCAAATTTATTACCCGCAGCTCGATCCGCAGGACATCAAGGGCATGGTCCCGAGCAAGGAACCACCGGAACAGGTCACCTTGATCGATGGCTTGAATCTGCTGCACGCCAGGCGTGCAGAGCGTCAGGCGTTGATGGCTGGTGGTGCGGTAGCGCTCGATCCGGAGCGGGCCAACCTGGACCCGTTCTACGTGGAGGCGCGCTATACCACGACGGATTTCTTCCCGATGTTCGACACGCCGTTTTTGTTCGGCCGTGCCTGGACGGCGGCGGACGACGAAGCGCAGGCACGCGACGTGGTGATTGCCCGCTCGCTCAACGACAAGCTGTTTGGCGGGGCCAACAGTGTGGGCCGCATGCTGCGCATGGCCGGGGTCTCCTGGCGCATCGTCGGCGTGCTCGACAAGTGGCAGCCGAACCCGCACTTCTACGACCTCAACACCGGCTCATACGCCTATGGCGAGCAGGTGTTCCTGCCGCTGCAGACGATGGTCGGGCTGCGCCTGGATCGCAACGGATCGTCCGATTGCTGGGGCAATGGCGGCGGTGGCGTCGGCAACATCCTGCCTTCGGCCGAGTGTGTCTGGCTGCAGTTCTGGGTGGAACTGGACACGCCGGCCCAGGCCGCGGCCTACAAGGATTTCCTGGTCCATTACTCGCAGGAACAGAAAGCCCTGGGGCGCTTCCAGCGGGCACCGAACGTACGCCTGCGCAACCTCATGCAGTGGCTTGACTACAACAAAGTGGTGCCTGGTGACGTGCGTCTGCAAATGGGCCTGGCGTTCGGGTTCCTGCTGGTGTGTCTGCTCAATACGGTGGGCCTGATGCTGGCCAAGTTTCTGCGTCGCTCCGCCGAACTGGGCGTGCGCCGCGCGCTGGGTGCGTCGCAGCGGGCGTTGTTCATGCAGCTGCTGGTCGAGTCCGGCGTGATCGGCCTGGTGGGCGGCGTCGGTGGCTTGCTGCTGGCGTTGCTCGGGCTGTGGCTGGTACGCCAGCGGCCTTCCGACTATGCCGCGCTGGCACATCTGGATGTGAGCATGCTGCTGACCACCTTTGCCGTGGCGCTGTGCGCCAGCTTGCTGGCGGGCCTGCTGCCCGCATGGCGCGCGTGTCAGATCGCACCGGCGCTGCAATTGAAGAGCAACTGAGACACGCCATGGATATCCTTCCGATCCTTTCCACGCTGCGTCGGCACAAGCTCACCGCCTGCCTGCTGATTCTGGAGATTGCGCTGACCTGTGCCATCGTCTCCAACGCGGTCTTCCTGATCGGCCAGCGCCTGCAGCGCATGGACATGGCCAGCGGCGTTGCCGAACACGAGTTGCTGCAGATCCAGGTGGCCGACGTCGTGCCGTCGACGAGCCCGTATGCGCGCATGGCCGAGGATCTGGCGGCGCTGCGTCAGGTGCCGGGTGTGATCGCGGTGGCATCGTCCAACCAGGTGCCGTTCGGTGGGTCCTCCTCCAACACCAACATCCGGCTGGATCCCGCACAACCACAGCGCACGCTCAACGCCGGCACCTATTTCGGCGAGAACCTGCCCACTACCCTGGGCACGCGGCTGGTCGCCGGACGTGATCTGCAGACTGGCGATTTTGTCGATGCGGCGGCGGCGATGAAGGCGCTGGCCACGGGCGACGTCAAGGATCTGCCGGTGGTCACCCTGATCACGCAGACTCTGGCCCAACGCCTGTGGCCGGGACAGAATCCGCTGGGCCGGATCATCTATCTGACCCCGACCGTGGGACTGCGCGTGGTGGGCGTGCTGGACAGCCTGGCGCGAGCCAATGCGTATGACGCCAGCACGGCGCAATACACCATGGTGATACCGCTGCGCATGGGCGCCAGCAAAGACCAGAGTTACCTGATCCGCACCCGGTCCGGGGATCGCGCCAAGGTGCTGGATGCGGCCCTGGCTGCACTGAAGCGAGTCGACCCGCAGCGCGTGGTCACCATGCAGCGCACGTTCGACCAGGTGCGGCAGAAATTTTTCCAGGAGGACCGCGCGATGGCCGGCATGCTGGTTGGCGTGATCGCCGCCCTGCTGATCGTCACCGCGCTCGGCATCGTCGGTCTGGCCAGCTTCTGGGTGGCGCAGCGGCGGCGCACCATCGGCATCCGTCGCGCGCTCGGCGCCACCCGTCGCAACGTGCTCAATTACTTCCAGACCGAGAATTTCCTGCTGGCCACGCTCGGGATTGCCCTGGGCATGGTGCTGGCCTACGGCATCAACCTGTTCCTGATGCTGCATTACGAATTGCCCAGATTGCCAGCCGTCTATTTCCCGGTCGGCGCCGCCGCATTGTGGCTGATCGGCCAGCTGGCGGTACTGGGTCCAGCGTTGCGTGCAGCGGCGGTCCCGCCGGTAGTGGCAACGCGCTCGGTGTGAACGCTCGAGCCCTCTTCCCCAAGGATGGCGCGGTCAAGGGAGAGGGAGTTTTTGCGGTGCTGGAGATGCGACTGGTTTGGCTTGAACCCTCTCCCCCGACGATGGAGCCGTCAGGGGAGAGGG
>DAITPL010000008.1:0-38907 GCA_036833615.1 Rhodanobacter sp. | reverse complement strand
CGACTGGTTTGGCTTGAACCCTCTCCCCCGACGATGGAGCCGTCAGGGGAGAGGGAGTTTTTGCGGTGTTGGTAGTGCGGTTGGTTGGGTTGGACCTCTCCCCCGACGATGGAGCCGTCAGGGGAGAGGGGAGCTTTCTCAAACGGAGAACAGAAAATGTTTGGTTACTACCTCGACCTGGCCCTGCGCAGTCTCAAGCGCAACAAGGTGCTCACCGCCCTGATGGTGATCGCCATTGCCGTCGGCATCGGTGCCAGCATGACCACGCTGACGGTGATGCATCTGTTGTCCGGCGACCCGTTGCCGGGCAAGAGCGACACATTGTTTTACCCGCAAGTGGATCCCGATCCGAATCCCTCGACGCAGCACCAGCCCTACGACATGATGGACTATCGTTCGGCGGTTGATCTGTGGAACGCACATCGCGCCGATCGGCAGACGCTGGTTACCAGCAGCCAGCTGCGACTGACCGCGCCGCAGGTGAAACTGCCGCCGCTGATGGCACAGATGCTGTCGACCACCAGCGACTTCTTCCCGATGTTCGACGTGCCGTTTCGCTACGGCAACGCCTGGACAGCGCAGGACGATGCCGCGCGCGCCCGGGTCGCGGTGATTTCGTCCGACCTCAACGACAAGCTGTTCAATGGCACCAATAGTGTGGGCCGCACGCTACGGCTGAAGGACACCGATGTGCGCATCATCGGCGTACTGGCGCCATGGCGGCCCTCGCCGCAGTTCTACACGGTGGCTGGCGGTCGCTACTCCAATGGTGATACGGCGGGTTTCTATACCCGGCCGGAAGACGTGTTCATGCCGTTCGACAGCTCGCTTGAGGTCAACGCCGGTGGCTTCCAACCCTTCACGTGCTGGAGCATGCCGGACGACCTGGCGGATCTGCGGAACTCGCCTTGCCTGTGGGTGGCGCTGTGGGTGCAACTGGACAGCCCGGCCAAAGTCGCTACGTACCGCAGCTATCTGGCCGCATATGCCGCGCAGCAAAAGGCGCTTGGCCGTTTCGTGCACGCCGACAACACCGCCATGCCCAGCCTGATGCAATGGCTGGATATCAACCAGGTGGTGCCCAGTGACGTGCGCCTGCAGACCTGGCTGGCGTTCGCCTTTCTGGCCATCTGTCTGTTCAACACAATTGGTCTGCTGCTGGCGAAATTCCTGCGCCGCGCCGGCGAGATCGGCGTGCGCCGCGCGCTCGGCGCCAGCCGCGGGGCGGTGTTCGCGCAATGTCTGGTGGAGGCGGGGTTGATCGGTCTGCTGGGTGGCCTCGGCGGCCTGTTGCTGACCTTGCTCGGGCTGTGGCTGATCCGGGGTCAGCCGGTCGAGTACGCCGACCTGGTGCACCTGGACGCGTCGATGTTCCTGGTCACCTTTGCCCTGGCGATCACGGCCAGCCTGCTCGCCGGTGTGCTGCCGGCGCTGCGCGCCAGCCGCATGGCGCCGAGCCTGCAACTGAAGACGCTGTAAGGAGAGCTGACTTATGCAAATCCAACCCATCCTGGCCGCGCTGCAGCGTCATCGTCTCGCCACCGTCCTGATCGCCATGGAGATCGCGCTGGCGTGCGCGGTGCTGTGCAACGCCTGCTTTCTGATCGTCACCCGGGTGCAACAGGCCGACGTCGTCAGTGGCGTCGACGAGAGTGCGCTGGCGGCAGTGAAGCTGACCGGTTACGACGCGACGCGGGGTGTCGACCTCAACGCCCGCGTGCTCAGCGGCCTGCGCAAGATTCCCGGCATGCAGTCGGTCAGCGTGATCAACGCGGTGCCGTTTGGTGATCACGCCGGTACTGCAGGCATCAGCCTGGACCCGGACGGCAAGCGCTTCGGCGGCGTGGTGGACCTTTACGTGGCCGGCCCGGGCAGCTTCAAGGCCATGGGCCTGCAACTGGTTGCCGGCAGCGCGCCACAGCCAGCCGACTATCGACCGATCAAGACCTTCGTACCGGACAACGCCACGGTGTGGGTGACCCGTGCGCTCGCCGAACATCTGTGGCCGGGCGCCGATCCGCTGGGCAAGGAATTCTGGAGTGGCAAGCTCCACTTCCGCGTGGCTGGCGTGGTGGCGCACCTGGCGCGCCCCTGGGGCGGCGAAGGTGGCCCAGACACGATCGAATGGTCGGTGTATACGCCGGCGCTGCCCGGCGCTGCGCTTGCGGGCGTCTATCTGCTGCGGGCCGATCCGGCCGACCTGCCGCGGGTCTTGCGCGACGCGCGGGCCGCGATCGCCACCATCGCGCCCGACGCGGTGCTGGACAGCAAGGCCAGCCAGACCATCGGCAGTCTGCGTGCCAATTACTTCCGGCAGGATCGTGTCATGGCCAGCATCCTGGTCGGCGTTATCACCGCACTGCTGCTGGTCACCGCGCTGGGCATCGTCGGCCTGGCCAGCTTCTGGGTGCAGCAGCGCACCCGCAGCATCGGCATTCGCCGCGCGATTGGTGCCACCCGCGGCGACATCCTGCATTACTTCCAGACCGAGAACTTCTTGATCGTCAGCTTCGGCATTGTGCTCGGCGTGGTGCTGGCCTATGCGCTCAACCTGTTGCTGATGACCCACTACGAACTGCCGCACCTGCCGCTGATCTACCTGCCCGCGGCTGCCGCGGTGCTGTGGCTGCTGGGCCAGCTCGCCGTGCTGGGCCCCGCACTGCGCGCCGCCGCGGTGCCGCCGGTGGTGGCGACACGGAGCGTGTGATGGGCAACTCACGTGTAGGGCGGGCACTGCCCGCCAAAGGGCTATCAGGTCGCGTCGAGTCCGGCGGCGGGCAGTGCCCGCCCTACGCGCGGGTGCATCGCCCATTCCGTCTTCGGAGGAGGCCGATGATGCTCGTCTATTACATTGACCTGGCAGTGCGCAGCCTGAGGCGAAACCCGATCCTCACCGGCTTGATGGTACTGGCGATCGGGCTTGGCATTGGCGCCAGCATGACGATGGTCACCGTGCTGCACGTGATGACGGACGATCCGCTGCCGGGGCGCAGCGCGCAGTTGTACACGCCGCACGTCGATCCGTTGCCGCTCGACTACAAAGAGGGCGGCGGCCCCGCCGCCAGCGACAACTTCACCTGGCCCGATGCGATGGCGTTGCTCACGGCGCGGCGCGCGACGCGGCAGGCGGCGATGGCAGGCGGCAACTTGTTGTTGCGTCCCGACCGGGCAGGAGTGCAGCCGTTCTACGTGGCCGGTCGGTACACCAGCGCGGACTTCTTCACGATGTTCGGCGTGCCGTTCGTGCACGGCAGCGGCTGGAGCGCCGCGGATGATGCGGCCGGTGCGCAGGTGGTGGTGGTGACCGAGACGGTGGCGCGCAAGCTGTTCGGTACTGCCGATGCGCTGGGCCGCACGGTACGCCTGGGCGAACACGATTACCGGCTGGTTGGGGTGATCGCCGACTGGGCTCCCAAGCCGCTGTTCTATGCCGACAACGTGGGCAGCCAATACAGCGATATGGACCAGTTCTTCCTGCCGTTGTCGGTGGCGGTGAACCAGGATCTGCCGGTCAGCGGCAACCAGTCCAACTGGAGCAAGGATGACGTCGGAATAGCCAAGCGCAGCGCAACGATGAGCTGGTTGCAGTTCTGGGTGCAACTGGACACGCCGGCGCAGGTGAGGGCGTATCGCCAATACCTGGTCGACTACTCGGCGCAGCAGCAAGCGCTGGGCCGTTTTCAGCGCCCGCCCACGAACGCGAAGCTGTACAGCCTGATGGACTGGCTGGCGCATGAGAACCTGGTGCCCACGGACGTGCACCTGCAACTGTGGCTTGCGCTGGGCTTCCTGTTCGTGTGCATGGTCAACATCGTGGCGCTGCTGCTGGCCAAGTTCCTGCGTCGCAGCGGCGAAATCAGCGTGCGGCGCGCGCTGGGGGCGCGCCAGCGCGACATCTTCGCCCAGTTCGGCGTCGAGTCGGCGCTGATCGGGGTGGCCGGCGGTGCGCTGGGCCTGGCCGTGGCCCAGCTGGGCCTGTGGAGCATCCGCCAGCGGCCCGACGACTACGCCAGGCTGGCGCAGATGGATGCATCGATGCTGCTGGGCACGTTGGTGCTGGCCGTGATTGCCAGCGTGCTTGCCGGTCTGCTGCCGGCCTGGCGCGCCTGCCGGGTGCCGCCGGCGCTGCAGCTCAAGGCCATGTAACGCGCGCCTCGCGCGCGACGGAGCCGGCATGGCTGGCCTCCTTCACGAGAGACAGGTAACCATCATGCAACTGCGACCGATCCTTTCCACCCTGCGCCACCACAAGCTCACGACCGTCCTCCTGACCCTGCAGGTCGCCTTCACCTGCGCGATCGTCTGCAACGTGGCCTTCATGGTGGCTGAGCGCGCAGAGCGTGCCAGCGTGGCTACCGGCATCGTCGAGAACGAGCTGTCGGTGATCCACAGCAGCGGCATCGAGAAGAACGAGAACAAGCAGGCGCGCAACCAGGCCGATCTTGCCGCCTTGCGCGCGATTCCCGGCGTGACCTCGGTGGCGGCGGTGAGTTTTTCGCTGCCGTTGAACCACAACAGTTCTTCATATGGCGTCTGTCCCGACAAGGTGTCGCTGCAGCGCGCGATGCAGCAGCGTTCCGCCGACGGCACGGGTTGCGTGGCGCCCAGCGTCTACGACGGCACGCCGGGGCTGACCGAAACCCTTGGCCTGCGCCTCGTCGCTGGACGCGATTTCCAGTCGGACGATTACGTGGTGGGCATGGAGCACAAGCCGGCGGTGACCATCATCACCCGCGCGCTGGCCCGGCATCTCTATCCGGGGCAGGCGGCGCTGGGCAAGAACATGTATCTCGGCGATTCCGTCATCCGCGTGGTGGGCATCGTGGACACGTTGTTGCGCCCGAGCCTGCGCGAGCCGGGCATGGAGGGCGACAGCATGCTCTGGCCGCAGCTGCCCAACCTGTCCGGCGTCACCTACCTGCTGCGCAGCGCGCCGGGCGATCGCCAGCGCGTGCTCAAGGCCGCCGAGACCGCCCTGCTCAAGGTCAGTGCCAGCCGTCTCATCGATCCCAAACAGGTGCAGACCTATACGCAGATCCGCCACGACTATTTCCAGCGCGACACCACCATGATCGGCCTGCTCGTGGCGTCCGCGCTGGGCCTGCTGTTCGTCACGGCGCTGGGCATCGCCGGGCTGGCGAATTTCTGGGTGCAGCAGCGCTGGCGCAGCATCGGCATCCGGCGCGCGATCGGCGCCACCCGCGGCGACATCCTGCGCTACTTCCAGGGCGAGAACTTCCTGATCGTCGGCGCCGGCATCGTGCTCGGCGGCGTGCTGGCGGTGCTGCTCAACCTGCTGCTCATGGCGCACTACGAACTGCCGCGCCTGCCGCTGTGGTATTTGCCCATCGGCGCGTCGGTGCTATGGGCGCTTGGCCAACTGTCGGTGTTGTCGCCGGCGCGGCGTGCCGCACGCGTACCGCCGGTGGCAGCGATGCGTTCGACGTGACCATGCTATCTGGCACGGGTTGTCCGCAGCGCGCGGCGCCACAATCCTGCCGGCCACCCCTAATTGTCTGCCGAGGATCCCGCCCGATGAAAACCTTGCCCTTGCTGATTTGCGCGGCCCTGCTGGGCCCGGTCGCCATCCCGGCCAGTGTGCTGGCCGCCCCGACGACGCAAGGCGCCGCCAAGCAGTGCGTCGCCACTCGCGTGGCGGCGCTCAACGCACTGCTGGCCGAACAATGGCAGCACACGCTGCAGAACTCGCCGGAGTTCGCCACGATTCTTGGCGACCTGCGCTACAACGATCGCTGGAGTGATGCGTCGCTCGCGCATGCCGCCGCCGAGCGCAAGGTCACGGCTGACTTTCTGCGACGTTTCGAGGCGATCGACACCACCGGTTTCGCGGATACCGACAAACTCAATCAGCAACTGATGGTGCGCCAGCTCAAGTCCAGCCTCACCAGCTACGACCTGAAGTTGCATGAAATGCCGCTGGACCAGATGAGCGGCGTGCATCTGCAACTGGCCGGCTTCGTCAGCTCGATCCCGTTCAACAACACCAGGGAGTATGAGGACTACCTGACGCGGCTGAAGGCGGTGCCCAAGCTCTTCGATCAGGTGACCGAGGTAGCCCGGCAGGGCCTGGCCAACCGGTTGATGCCGCCGAAATACCTGCTGGAAAAAGTCGTGGTGCAGATTGCCAGCATCGGCAAGCCGGCTGGCATGGACAGCGTGTTTGCCGAACCGTTGAAGCATTTCCCGAAGTCGGTATCGACGACGGACCAGCAACGCCTGCGTGAGGAAATTCTGGCGGCGATCGAGCACGACGTGCGCCCGGCGTACGCCAAACTGGGCGAATTTGTCGCCAGGGATTACGCGCCGCACGGGCGCAGCCAGCCGGGGGTGTGGGACTTGCCCAACGGCGAGGCGATCTACCGGTTCCTGGTCAAGGAAACCACCACCACGGACAAGACGCCAGCAGAGATTCATGCCATTGGCCTGGCCGAGGTGAAGCGCATTGAAGGGGAAATGACGGCAATCGCCAAACAGCGCGGCTATGCGGACCTGGCCAGTTTCCGCAAGGCGCTGCAGACCGATCCGAAGATTCACCCGACCTCACGCGAAGACATTCTCAAGCGCTATCGCGGCTTCCTGGCGCAGATGAAACCCGAGCTGCCCAAGCTGTTCGGCCTGCTGCCCAGGACCGATGTCGTGGTAAAGCCGGTGGAACCCTTCCGCGAGAAGGAAGCCGCCGGCGCCGAGTACCGTCAGGGCACACCGGACGGTTCGCGACCGGGACAGATTTTTGTCAACACGGGTGACTTCGCCCAGCGCACGACGTTGTCCATTGAATCGACCGCGTACCACGAGGGCATTCCCGGTCACCACATGCAGATTTCCATTGCGCAGACCTTGCCAAAGTTGCCGCCGTTCCGCCAGCAGGCCGGCTACACGGCGTACATCGAGGGTTGGGCGTTGTACGCTGAACAGCTGGGTCGCGACGTGGGCTTCTACCAGGATCCACTGTCGTACTACGGCCATTTGTCCGACGAGTTGCTGCGCGCCGACCGCCTGGTGCTGGATACCGGCGTGCACAGCAAGCATTGGACGCGCCAGCAGATGGTGGATTTCTTCCACGCGCATTCCAGTGAGGACGAGCCCAGCGTGCAGGCCGAGACGGATCGCTACATCACCTGGCCGAGTCAGGCTCTGGCGTACAAGATGGGTGAGCTGAAAATTCTCGAATTGCGCACGCGGGCGAAACGGGCATTGGGCGACAAGTTCGACATTCGCGCGTTCCACGACCAGATCCTCGGTGGTGGCGCGTTGCCGCTGGATGTATTGGAAACCCGCACCGATGCATGGATTGCCGCGGTAAAGGCCGGCACGGCGCCGGCACGGCCAGTGGCGGAGTAGACAGCCGTCGCGCACTTGGTGCGACCGGCGCCGGGCCCGCAGGGACACTGCCCGCCGCTCTGGCCCTGGCGCTGGCCTCGGACGAGCGCCCGGAAAGCCGGCGGGCAGTGCCCGCCCTACGAAGCCGGCGGCGGGTGTGCTGCCGGTACGGTGGATGGGCCGGGTGCGCCATGCGTCGGTATAGTTCGCTGGTCATGCCAACCATTGCGTCGGGAGCGGCATCCATGTTTGCATGTGCAAGAGAACCATGCGTACCGTCCTGATCATCGACGACAACCCTGCGGTGGGTGAAGCCCTGTCGCTGGCGCTGTCGCTCAACGAAATCCGTGCGCTCACCGCGCTGACGCCCGAGCTCGGGCTGGCGGTGCTGGCGCGCGAGCGGGTCGACGTGGTGATCCAGGACATGAACTTCACTGCCGATACCACGTCCGGCAGGGAAGGCGTCGCGCTGTTCCATGCGATTCGCGAACAGCATCCGGATTTGCCGGTCGTGCTGCTCACGGCGTGGACCCATCTGGAAACGGCAGTGCAACTGGTCAAGGCGGGCGCGGCGGATTATCTGGCCAAGCCGTGGAATGACAACAAGCTGCTGGCCGTGGTGGAAAATTTGCTGGAGCTCTCCGAATCCACCCGTGAGATCACCCGGACCCGGCGCGAGCGCCGCCGCCGCCGTGAAGCGCTGCAGGGCAAGTACGACCTCGACGGACTGGTGTTCGCCTCCGAGGCGATGGCGCGCACGCTGGAGCTGGCCTGCCAGGTTGCACGATCGGATGTACCGGTGTTGATCAGTGGCCCGAATGGCACCGGCAAGGAGCGCATCGCGGCCATCGTGCACGCGAACTCGGCGGTGAAGGGCGGGCCTTTCGTCGCGGTGAATTGCGGCGCGCTGCCGGGCGAGTTGATCGAGGCGGAATTGTTTGGGGCGGACGCCGGCGCCTACACCGGGGCCAACAAGGCGCGGGAGGGCCGCTTCGAGCTGGCCGATGGTGGCACCTTGTTCCTTGACGAGGTGGGCAACCTGCCACTGGCGGGGCAGGTGAAATTGTTGCGTGTGCTGGAGACCGGCCAGTATGAGCGCCTCGGTTCCGGGCGTACGCGCCAGGCCAAGGTGCGGGTGTTGTCCGCCACCAATGCGGACCTCAAGGCGATGATCCACGCCGGTACGTTTCGCGAGGATCTGTATTACCGGCTCAACGTGATCGAGGTGAATCTGCCGCCGCTCACCGAGCGCAGCGATGACATTCTGCCGCTGGCGGAGCATTTCCTGGCCGGACGCGCCGAGCTTGGTGATGCGGCGCGCGAGACCCTGTTGAGTTACTCGTGGCCGGGCAATGTGCGGGAGCTGAAGAATGCGATCGAACGTGCCGCGCTGCTGACCGGTTCCGGCGCGATCACGCCGGAGCTGCTGAACCTGCCGCAGCATGCCGCGGCGCCGCGCAGCCTGGAGGAACCCAGCCGCGAAGTGGTGGAGGCGGCGTTGCACAATTCCGGTGGCGTGGTCAGTCGGGCGGCCCAGAACCTCGGGTTGTCGCGCCAGGCATTGTATCGACGCATGCAGCGCTATGGCGTCGCGGTTTCCGATTGACGGTGTGGCGCCCGCCCGCCGCTAGGGTGTACCGCCACGCGGGGACAGCATGATCGAGGTTGCAACCCAATCCGGAAAAAGCGGCTGGCAGCGCCCACTCTACGCGTTGACGCCCGCGGTCTGCGTAGGGCCGGCACTGCCCGCCGGCTTTTGTTGGCTGGGCTTCAGTGCCGGTCAGCTGGTGAAGTGCCGGGTTGCTGGCGGCGTGGCTGGTTTGCATTCAACGCTGACGGGAGTCGCCGGCGAGGTCGGTGGCGAATGCCCGTGGCCGTGCCCTTGCCCTGGCAGGCGCTACGGGTCGACGAGCTCCACCGCGGTGTCGGGGAGTGGCCCATGTGGCAGCGCCTGAATTCACTGCAGGGGCGGCTGACGCTGTTGCTGCTCGTCGCTGGCGTGACCGGCGCGTTGATTTATGCGGGCGTCACGCAGTGGCCGTTGCCGCAGTTGTGGCAGTGGTTGCACACCAGCTTGGCGGCTTCCATTCGTGCGCCGGTGCGATTGGGCATTTATGGCAGCCTGCTCGCCAGCGTGCTGGTGCTGCTACCGCTGGCGTTCTGGTTGGCAGGTCGGGTGATGACGCCGGTCAAGCGCTTGTTGCGGGCGCTGGAAAGTGCAGTGGCCAGTTATCGCGACGGTGATTTCAGCACCTCGATTGCGGTCAACCGGCGCGATGAACTGGGCCGGTTGATCCGCATGCACAACGAACTTGGGCAGACCTTGCGCGAACAACGCCAGTATCTGGTGCAGCGCGAGCTGTTGCTGGATACCGTGGTGCAGAACACGCCGGTGGCCCTGGTGTTGACCGATTCCGTGGGCCGCGTGGCCTACGCCAATCTCGCATCGCGCCACTTGTTCAACGAGGGCCGCAGGCTTGCCGGGCTGGATTTCGCCCAGGTGCTGGCGGCCGCACCCGAAGCGCTGCAGCGAGCGGTGGCCGCCGGGGAAGATGCCCTGTTCAGCGTGGACATGGATGGCAGCGAGGAAAGCTTCCATCTGTCGCAGCGCGCGTTTCGCCTGCAAGGGCGGGCGCATCGGCTGCACCTGTTTCGACGCATGACGCGCGAGCTGTCGCGGCAGGAAGTGGCAACCTGGAAACGCGTCATTCGCGTGATCAGCCACGAGCTGAACAATTCGCTGGCACCGATTTCCTCGCTGGCGCACTCGGGCGCCGAACTGGCCCGGCGCGGTGATCTGGCGCGTCTGCCCGGAGTGTTTGCCACCATTGGCGAGCGCGCCCAGCATCTGCATGGTTTCATCGCCGGCTATGCGAGCTTTGCGAAACTGCCCACGCCCCAGCTGGCGGTGGTGGCGTGGGAGCCGTTTTTGCAGGCACTGGCGCTGCAATGCCAGTTTCGTCTGCTCGCTCCGCCGCCGGCGCGCGCCGGCTATTTTGATGCGGCCCAGGTTGAGCAGGTGCTGATCAACCTGATCAAGAACGCGCACGAGTCGGGCAGTGCGGCGGATGAAGTGACGCTGGCAATCACCGGGCACGGTCATGCCTGGCGCATCGAGGTGGCCGATCGCGGGCCCGGCATGACGGAAACCGTGCTCAAGCAGGCGCTGCTGCCGTTCTATTCCACCAAACGCTCCGGTACTGGCCTGGGCCTGGCGCTGGCACGCGAGATCAGCGAAGCGCACGGCGGGCGTATCGCGCTGGCCAATCGCGATGCCGGCGGATTACGCGTCACGCTGGTGCTGCCGGCGCCGCATGCCTGAGCGCGCAGGAAGCTACGGCACATCCGGCTTGCCGGACAGGCCGGAGAAATCCGCACTGGCGGTTCGATCGAGCTTCTTGCGTGGCGCGAGCAAGGGTTCGCCGATGACCTGGAACCACACGTTCTCGGCGATATTGGTAGCGTGATCGCCGATGCGTTCGATGTTCTTGGCCATGAACAGCAGGTGCGTGCACGGCGTGATGTTGCGCGGATCTTCCATCATGTAGGTCAGCAGCTGCCGGAAGTAGCCGGTGTAGGCGTTGTCCAGCACCACGTCGTTTTTCCACACCGCATGCGCGCGTTCGGCGTCGCGATCGCGATACGCGGCAAGGACGTCGCGCACGCCGATGGCGGCCAGGGTCGACAGGTGCTCGAGGCCGCCGACCGGCCCGACCGGCGCCACCATCGACAATGGAATCGAGCGTTTGGCGACGTTGGCCGCGTAGTCGCCGATGCGTTCGATGTCGGCGGCGATGCGCAGCGCCGCGAAGACGTTGCGCAGGTCGCCAGCCATCGGCGCGCGCAGCGCCAGCAGGCGTACCACATCGTGGCTGATGTCCTGCTCCATCTGGTCGATCGCGTCGTCGTTGTCCACCACGCGCTGCGCCATGCGTTCGTCGCGCCGCTCGACCGCGTCGATCGCGGCTTCCAGTTGCGTCACGGACAGCTCGCCCATGCGCACGATTTCGCCGGTGAGCCGGGTCAGCTCGCTGTCGTAGCTCTTGATGATATGGTCGGTGCCGGTATGCATGGTGGGGTCCTGGGTGCTCAGCCGAAGCGTCCGGTGATGTAATCCTCGGTCTGTTGCTTGCCTGGCTTGGTGAAGATTTTTTCCGTCCGGTCGAACTCGATCAGCTCGCCGAGATACATGAAGGCGGTGCGGTCGGAAACGCGGGCGGCCTGCTGCATGTTGTGGGTAACGATGACGATGGTGAACTGACTTTTCAACTCCTCCACCAACTGCTCGATGCGGCTGGTGGCGATCGGATCGAGCGCGGAAGTCGGTTCGTCCAGCAGCAGCACTTCCGGCCGCAGTGCAATGGCGCGCGCGATGCACAAGCGCTGTTGCTGACCGCCGGAAAGGCCGAGCGCGTTCTGCTTGAGCTTGTCTTTCACCTCGTTCCACAAAGCGGCGCTGCGCAAGGCTTGTTCGACGCGACTGGCCATATCGGCGCGGGACAGTTTTTCGTGATGGCGGATGCCATAGGCGATGTTCTCGAAGATCGTCATCGGGAACGGCACCGGTTTCTGGAACACCATGCCGACCTTGCTGCGCAGGCGGTTCAACGAGTAGTGCGGGTCAAGGATGTTCTCGCCATCCAGCAAGACCTCGCCGCGCGCTTCGAGCTTGGGGTAGATCGCGTAAATGCGGTTGAAAATGCGCAGCAGGGTGGATTTGCCGCAGCCGGACGGGCCGATGATCGCGGTGACCTGCCGCTCCGGAATATCCATGCTGATGCCTTTCAGCGCCTGGAAACCGGCGTAGTAGAAATGCACGTCCCGCGCGATTATTTTCGGCTTGGACAGTGACACAGCAACGGTCGACGCTGCATGCACCGGGCGGGCGGAATCAGTCATGGGTCACCTTGGTGCGGGAAAGAAGCAGGCGCGAAGCGAGGCTCAGCAGCAGCACGAACATGGTCAGCACAAACGCACCGGCCCAGGCCAGCGCATGCATCGTGTCGCCCGGGTCGTTCGCGTACTGGTAGATGATCTGCGGCAAGCTGGACATCTTGTCCATCGGGTTGAACACCGTGTAGTTGTTGCCGAAGGCGGTAAACAGCAACGGTGCGGTCTCGCCGCTGATGCGCGCCAGGGCCAGCAACACGCCGGTGACGATGCCCGAGCGCGCGGCGCGGATCAGGATCTGCAGGGTCAACTTCCATTGCGGCACGCCCAGCGACAGCGCGGCCTCGCGCAACGTGGACGGCACCAGGCGCAACATCTCGTCGGTGGTGCGCACGATCACCGGCAGCGCGATCAGCGCCAGCGCCACCCCACCGGCGAAGCCGGAGAACGTGGTCGACCCGTGCGTGAGGGCGGTGCTCGGCAGCACGATGATGGTGTACACGAACAATCCCAGCACGATCGACGGCGCCGACAGCAGGATGTCGTTGAGGAAGCGGATCATCTCCCCGAGCCTGGTGTGGTCTGCGTACTCGGCCAGCCAGGTGCCGGCCAGCACGCCGATCGGGGTGGCGATGCCGATGCCGATGAAGTTGATGATCACGCTGCCGACCATCGAGTTCAGCAGGCCGCCGTCCTCGCCGTAGGCGGTGATCCTGGTGAACAGCTTCAGGTCCAGCGCGCCAATGCCCTGGCGCAGGGTTTCCCACAGGATCCAGGCCAGGAAGGTGAGCCCGACCAGGGTGGCCAGGGTGCTCAACAGCATCGCCAGGGCGTTGACGATGCGGCGGCGCAGGTACAGCGCGTTCATCAGCGCCCCTCCTTGCTGGCCAGCCGCCGCAGCATGAGTCGCGCGATCAGCAACACGATGAAGGTGACCACGAACAGCAGGAAGGCCACGGCCATCAGCGCGGACTTCTGCAGACCGGCAGCCTCGCTGAACTGGTTGGCGATGGTCGAGGCAATCGAGGTGCCCGGATCGAGCAACGAGGCGGACAGCGTCATCGCATTGCCCAGCACGAAGGTCACCGCCATGGTCTCGCCCAGCGCGCGGCCGAGGCCGAGGAAGATGCCGCCAATCACCGCCGAGCGGGTATACGGCAGCACGATGCCCCAGGCCACTTCCCAGGTGCTGGAGCCGAGCGCGTATGCCGATTCCTTCAATCGCGTCGGCACCGTCTGGAACACCTCGCGCATCACCGAGGAGACGAACGGAATGACCATGATCGCCAGCACGATGCCGGCCACCAGGATGCTGGCGCCGAACGGATAATCGCTGGCGAACAGCTTGCCCACGAACGGCACGTGCTCGGCCACCCACGACAGCTTGCCGTCATCGGGCTGGTTGCCCAGATTGCTGGTGAGCCATGGTTTGATGTGCTCGGCAAAGAACGGCGCGAAGACGAACAAGCCCCACATGCCGTAGATGATCGACGGGATGCCGGCGAGCAGTTCGATCGCTGCGGCCACGGGCGTGCGCAGCCATGCTGGCGCCACTTCGGCGAGATACAGTGCGATGCCGAAACTGATCGGCACGGCGATCAGCAAGGCGATGAACGAGGTGGCCAGCGTGCCGTATACCGGCACCAGCGCACCGTAGACGTCGTTGCCCGGATCCCATTCCGAACTGACCAGAAAGTGCCAGCCAAATGTGCCGAACGCCTCGCGTCCGCCCCACAGCGTGGCACCGGCAGCGCCGAGCAGTGACGCCAGCACAAGCAGTGCACAGCCTTTCAGCAACCAGCGGAAAAGCCGCTCGTGACGGGCATCACGGCGGCTGTGCTGCTCGAGCACGTCAGGTGAATTGTTGGCGTTGGCAGTGATGGCCACGTTGCCTCTTGTCGGTCGAATCGCCGTAGGAGCCCGCTTGCGGGCGATGCTTTGCTTCTGGGGAATCCCCGAAGAGCATCGCCCGCAAGCGGGCTCCTACCCATGGGTCAGTGCTTGAACTCGGCCGCCCAGTACGCCTCGATCTGGCTGACCAGCGCCGGCGGCAGCGGCACGTAGTCCAGGGTCGTCGCAGCTTGCTGTCCGTGCTCGAGCGCGAACTTGAAGAAGTCGAGCGCCACCTTGCTGTTCGTCGCGTTCTTGGGATTCTTGTACATGATCATCCAGACCGTGGCCGCGATCGGCCACGCTTTTGCACCCGGGGCATTGGTCATGACCAGGTTGAAGTCTTTCGCGCTGGCCCAGTCGGCGGTGGCGGCTGCAGCGGCGAAGCTCTGTGCGTTGGGCGACACGACATTGCCGGCGGCGTTCTTCAGTTCAACCCAACTGATCTTGTTCTTCACCGCGTAGGCGTATTCGACGTAGCCGATCGAACCCTTGATCTGCTTGACGTACTGCGACACGCCCTCGTTGCCCTTGCCGCCCACGCCGGTCGGCCATTCCACGGCGGTGCCGAACTTCACCTTGCTGGCCCACTCCGGGCTGACCTTGGACAGGTAGTTGGTGAAGTTGAACGAGGTGCCCGAACCGTCCGAGCGATGCACCACGGTGATCTTGCCGGCCGGCAGGGCAAGGCCGGAATTCAGCGCGACAATGGCTGGGTCATTCCAGTTCCTGATCTTGCCCAGGAAGATGTTGGCCAAGGTGGTGCCATCCAGCTTGATCTGGCCCGGCGTCACCCCGCTGATGTTGACGACCGGCACGATGCCACCAACCACCAGCGGAAACTGGCCGAGGCCAAACTGTTGCAGGTCCCCGGTTTTCATCGGCGCATCGGAGGCACCGAAGTCGATGGTGCCTTCCTTGATCTGCGCGATCCCGGCGCCTGAACCCACCGATTGGTAATTGAGACGATGGCCGGTTTTTTCGGCGTACGCCGCCGACCACTTGGACATGACCGGGTAGACGAAGCTGGAACCGGCGCCGGTAATGTCGGTGGCGTGAGCGGCCATGCCGAAGGTCGAGGCCACGGCGAACGTGGCGACGGCAGCGAGGCGGGCCGGCAATTTGCGGAGGGTCAACATGGAGGCTCCTTTCGAGTGAGGTCGGATGCGACCCCGCCATTTCACGCGTTTCGTGTTGCCATTGAATGAAATGAATGTTGCAGGAAGATGACAAGGTGCCATCTGTAGTGCAGTGGGAGCCGATTCGAGGCCGCAACCGGGACAAGCCTGGTGACCTCGGTAGCCGTTGCAGGCGTCGCCAGCCGATCGTTTCGCGATGACGCGAGGCTTCCGATGTGGCCAACGGTTTTGGTACTTCCCCGCGGCACGGGGCGACACAACATGACTTGCGCAGCAGCGCTGTCTTGAATCTGTCATCAAATTTGCATCCCGCCGTAAAAATTCGTCCGCAAACTTAACCAATCGCTAGCCAGCCCTCGGGTCGAGGGGGCGATCGAGAGGTTTTCCATCAACTTGCGGAGAATTACATGCGTGCCAAATTGATTGCGGTGGCGATTGCCGCTGGCCTCGGCGTTACCAGTTTCACGGTCGCTGCGGCACCGGCGCAGAGCCGGGCGACACCGACGACCAGTAGCGCCGAAGTTGAACTGCTGAAGGCACAGCTCGCCACGCTGCAAGCCAAGGTAGAGGAGCTGGAGCAGCGCACCGACGCGCAGTCCGACATCAACGTCAGCACTGGCCAGGCGGTGGCGCAGGCCACCCAGGTGACCGCGGCCAGCGACAAGAAATTCGCGGCGCTGGAAAAGCTGGTCAACAACACCCAGCTGTCCGGCCGGATGTACTTTGATTTCACCAGCATCGACGACAAGAACAGCGACATGGGCAAGACCGACAAATCCGGCATCGGCCTGGATGTAAAACGCTTCTATCTCGGCGTGGACCACAAGTTCGACGACATCTGGTCGGCCAACCTCACCACCGATTTCAACTATTCCAGCAGCGACGGCCAGACCAGCCTGTTCGTGAAGAAGGCTTACGTGGAGGGCAAGTTCGATCAGGCCGCGGTGTTGCGCGTTGGTTCCAGCGACATGCCCTGGGTTCCATTCGCCGAGAAGTACTACGGCTTCCGCTACGTCGAGAACACCCTGACCGACCGTCTGAAGTACGGCAACTCGGCTGACTGGGGCTTGCACCTGGGCGGTGATATTGGCGCCGGCAAGTCGCTCAACTATGCCGTGTCGGTGGTCAACGGTCGCGGCTACAAGAATCCGGGACGCAGCAAGGGCGTGGACGTCGAAGGCCGCGTTGGCTTCGTGCCGTTCGACAACATGGTCGTGGCGGTCGGTGGCTACAGCGGCCACCGCGGTCAGGAGACCGAGAACATCAACGCACCGAACACGGCGCGGCGTGGCGACTTCATGGTGGCCTATGCCAGTGACGCATTCCGCCTCGGCGCCGAGTACTTCACCGCCAGGAACTGGAACAACGTGCTGACCATGGCGACGGACAAGGCCGACGGTTACTCGCTGTGGGGCAGCGTGGCCGTGGCTGACGGCGTGAACCTGTTTGCCCGTTACGACAATGCCAAGCTCAGCAGGACCCTGGATCGCGCCAGCAAGGATGTCTACTACAACGCCGGTGTCGAATTCCAGGTGACCAAGGGCTTCAGGCTGGCTGGCGTGTGGAAGCACGGGAAGGTGGACAAGTCAGTCGACGCGCCGGCGCCGCTGCACGTGCAGAACGTGAAGACCAACGAGATCGGCGTGTTCGGCGAAGTGCGGTTCTGAAACTGCCACGGCTGCGGCATGCTGCGGCGGTGCGGGCAGTGGCGGGCAATGGTTATCGCCAGGGAATTCCACCCAGGGAGGGAAAACGGCGGGCCTGGATGCCCGCTGTTTGCTTTTCCTCAGTCCGCCGGCGTCTCGGCTTGCGTGCCGCCGTCGCTTTCCGGCGGCAACACGCGCGCGGCGTCCAGCACGCAGGAGAAGGTCGAGCCCCGCCCAGGTTCGCTGGCGATGACCAGGCGACCCTGGTGCAGGTTGAGTACGTGCTTGACGATGGAGAGCCCCAGACCGGTGCCACCGGACTCGCGCGAGCGGCTGGACGACACGCGATAGAAACGCTCGGTCAGGCGACCCAGATGCTCGGCGGGAATGCCCAGGCCGCTGTCACGGACCGAAAACACCGCATCGCCGGTGGCCGTACGTTGCCAGCCGATGACGATGTTGCCGCCGCTTGGCGTGTAGCGCACGGCATTGCTGACCAGGTTGGAGAACGCGCTGTGCAGGTCGCGCCGCGAGCCGCGCAAGTCGGCGTCAGTGCCGGCCGCGACCGTGATGGTGTGCCGGCCCTGACTGAGTGCCTGGGCTTCGTGCTGCAGGGCCACCAGCAGCGGTGCCATGGCCACGTGTTCATCAGGCAGTGCCTCGCGCGTTTCCAGTCGCGACAAGGTCAGCAGGTCCTCGACCAGCTGGCGCATGCGCTGCGACTGCATGCGCATTTCCTTGAGCACCGGCGCCAGCTCCGGGACGTCGGCCGGATCGAGCAGTTCGAGGTAACCGTGGATTACGGTCAAGGGCGTGCGCAACTCGTGCGAGACGTTGGCGATGAAGTCCCGCCGGACTTGTTCCAGCCGGCTCAGCGGACTGATATCGCGCGCCAGCAGCAATTGCCGGTGCGCGCCAAATGCCAGCATCGTCGCACTCAGGCGCAGCGCCGGATCGGCGGGTGCCGGCAGGTCGGTGGCCGCCTGTCGGGTATCCGTGCCCAGCCACATGCCGAGTTCGCTGCCGGCCAGTCGCTCGGCCAGCGGGCGCTCGTCGTGTTGCTGCTGCAAGCCCAGCAGATGGATTGCGGCGGCATTGCGCCAGCACACGTGGCCCCGACGGTCGAGCAGCACGACAGCGTCAGGCAGGGCGCCGACGGCGTCGCGCACATCGCGCAATTGCGTGATCAGACGACGTCGGCGGGTTGGCGCCGCACGCGGTGCAAGTGGCGCACCTGGCGCGACCGCGCGCCGATCACGCGCTGCGGCCCACGTGCGCGCGAGCCACAACAGTACGGCGAGTTCACCGCCACCAGCCAGCACGAATGCCCAGAACGTTGCACCCCATACGGCTGCGAGCACGATGGCCAGCAGCAGCGTGCCGGCCAGAACGGCTGCAAGCCCCGCACGGATACTGGCGTTGTCGCTGTGCATGCGCTCGTTGCACGCCTAGGGTCGCGCTGGCGCCGGGCTGGTGGAAAACCGGTAGCCAGTACCGCGCACGGTTTGCACCAACGTGTCCAGACCCCACGCTTCCAGCGTCTTGCGCAAGCGGCGAATGTGCACGTCGACGGTGCGCTCCTCGACGTACACGCTGCCACCCCATACGTGATCGAGCAACTGCGCGCGCGAATACACGCGCTCGGCGTGGGTCATGAAGAAATGCAACAGCCGGTATTCGGTGGGACCAACGGTGATTTGCTGATCGCCGACGAACACCCGCTGCGCCAAGCCGTCCAGGCGCAGGCCCCCGAGCTCGATCACGCCCGAACTGTCCTCGCCGTGGCTGCGCCGGAGCACGGCCTTGATGCGGGCAACCAGCTCGCGCGTGGAGAACGGTTTGACGACGTAATCATCGACGCCAGCATCCAGTCCGGCGATGCGATCGGCCTCTTCGCCACGGGCGGTGAGCATGATGATGGGTATCTTGCGCGTCAGCTCGTCCTTGCGCAGACGCCGCGCCAGGTCCATGCCGCTGATGCCCGGCAGCATCCAGTCGAGCAGGATCAGATCGGGGATGGCGTCGGCGATGGCCAACTGCGCCTCGCTCGCGTCGCCGGCCGCTGCCGGCAGCATGTCGGCCTTGCGCAGTGCGAAGGCCACCATGTCGCGGATCGGGGCCTCGTCTTCGATGATCAGGATGCGCTTTTGCATGCGTCGTCCAGTAGGCGTCTGCGCCATTGCAGCACGCTCATGTTACGCGACGATGACAGCAGGTACGGCGTGTCATTGCCGTGGACGTCCCCGGTTTTTCGGCCACGGCCGCGTGCGTCCCTGAATGCCGCATACCCTCGGTATACTCGGCGCTCTGCATGGGGAAAGGATCGGGGCATGAGCGGAATTCTGGCATTGGTGTTTGTGGTTGTCGTGGTCATCGTGCTGATCAAGCTGGTGCGCATCGTGCCGCAGGGTTTCGAATGGACGGTCGAAACCTTCGGCAAATACACGCGCACGCTGGAACCGGGGCTGCATTTCCTGATTCCGGTCTACCAGTCGGTGGGGCGCAAGATCAACATGATGGAACAGGTGCTGGACGTGCCCAGCCAGGACGTCATCACCAAGGACAACGCGGTCGTGCGCGTCGACGGCGTGGTGTTCTACCAGGTGCTCGATGCCTCCAAGGCCGCCTATGAGGTGGCGGATCTGGAGCAGGCCTCGCTGGCGCTGGTCATGACCAACATCCGCACCGTGCTGGGTTCGATGGATCTGGATGAAAGCCTGAGCCAGCGCGACGCGATCAACGCCAAGCTGCTGCATGTGGTCGATGTGGCCACGCATCCGTGGGGGGTCAAGGTCAACCGGATCGAGATCAAGGATATAGCGCCGCCGCGCGACTTGATCGATGCCATGGCGCGACAGATGAAAGCCGAGCGCGAGAAGCGCGCGAACATTCTGGATGCCGAGGGTTTCCGCCAGGCCGCCATCCTGAAGGCCGAAGGTGAAAAGCAATCGGTGATTCTGGCCGCCGAAGGCGAGAAGGAAGCCGCGTTCCGCGCTGCCGAGGCACGCGAGCGCACCGCCGAGGCCGAAGCCAAGGCCACCACGATGGTGTCCGATGCGATTGAAGGCGGCAACGTCAATGCGCTGAACTACTTTGTTGCCAACAATTATGTGGAAGCGCTGAAGGAGATGGCGCGGTCGCCAAACCAGAAGATGCTGCTGTTGCCGATCGAGGCCACCGGCGTCATCGGGGCGCTGGCCGGCATTGGCGAGCTGGCGAAGGAATCGCTGGGTCAACAGCGGTCGCCGAACCAGCCGCCACTACCACCGCTGCGCTGAGGTCCGGATCATGTGGGAACTTTCGACGCACTATCTGTGGTGGATCCTCGCCTTGCTGCTGATTGCCGGCGAAGTCATGGCACCCGGCTATTTCCTGCTGTGGATCGGTCTGGCGGCCGCCGCCATGGGCGTGGTGCTGTGGGCGGTGCCGACCCTCGGCCTGTTGGCCCAGGCACTGTGGTTTGCGCTGCTGGCGTTCGCGTTCTGCTTTGCCTACGCGCGCTGGTTGCGGCCACGCGTGGAACGCCGCGCCGCCGGCGACGACCGCCTGAATCGGCGCGGTGAGCAGATGGTTGGCCAGCGCTTCGAGTTGATCGAGCCGATCGTCAACGGTCGCGGCAAGGCCCGGGTGGGCGACGGCCAGTGGCTGGTCAGCGGACCGGACCTGCCGTTGGGCGCCACGGTGGAAGTGGTGGCCGTCGACGGCACCACACTGCAGGTACGCGCAGCCGCATGAACGTGGACGTGCCTGGTGGCCGGCCACTGACCGCTGCCGAGCTGCAAACGCGCATCGCATTTTTGCTGGAGTTGGCGCGGCGTCTGCATCAATACGGCACCACCGCGCCCCGCCTGGAAATGGCCGTGGCCGGGGCGGCACGACGCCTCGGGCTGGCCGCCGATGTGTGGTCCAGCCCCACCGCCATCATCATTTCGGCGGCTGATGCGGCGCAGGGCGAGGAGGGCATCGCGCAGAGCACCCAGGTGATGCGGCTGGCGCCCGGCGACGTGAACCTGGCGCGCCTGTGTGCCGCCGATGCCATTGCCGACCGGGTGATCGAGGGCAAGCTCGATTTGCGCGAAGGCTTTCGCCGTCTGCGGGCGTTGGGCGCGCCCGATACCCGGCGCGCCCAGGCCGGCACGATCCTCAGTTACGGACTTTCCGGCGCAAGCATTGCGGCGTTGTTTCTGCACAGCGCCTGGGTGGATCTGGTGGTGGCCGGTGGCATCGGCTTGATCATTGGCTGGATCACCGTGCTCGCCGGCAGTCGGCCACGCCTGGCGGTGGCCAGCGATCTGATCTGTGCGCTGGTGGCCACTACGGTGGCGACCGTGGTCAGCGCGTTCGTGGTGCCACTGGCGATCAAGTCGGTGGTGCTGGCCAGCCTGATCATCCTGATCCCCGGCATGTCGTTGACCACGGCGGTACGCGAGATTTCCAGCCAGCATCTGGTGTCCGGCATGGCGCGCATGGGTGGGGCCATGTCGACCTTGTTCAAGTTGGTGTTTGGCACCGTGGCCGCAGCGCAGGTGTGCGCGGCAGTGGGCATCCACGCGCGCGATTATGTGTTGCCGCCACTGCCACCGTGGACCGACTATCCGGCCTTGCTGGTGGGGGCGGTGGCGTTTGCCATGCTGTTTCGTGCGGCGCGGCGCGACTGGCTGGTGGTGATGGGCGCGGTGATCGTGGGTTATCTCGCCACGCGCTGGGGCGGCGAGATATCGGGCTCGGTGCCGGCTGCGCCATTTGGCGTGTTTCTGGGGGCGCTGCTGGTGGGTGCCTTGGCCAATTTGTATGCGCGATATGCGCACCGGCCTGGCGCGGTGATCCGTGAACCCGGCATCCTGCTGCTGGTACCCGGCAGCGTCGGTTTTCGCAGCATGTCGTTTCTGCTGGAGCGCGATGCGCCACTGGGGATGGACACCGCATTGCTGTTGCTGACGCTGCTGGTATCCATTGTCGCCGGCTTGATGTTCGGCGACTTGCTGGTTGCCGCGCGCCGCTCGTTGTGAGTTGAAGCCTGCGGCATACGCCGCAATGGTGTTGCCGGAATACAGGAACGCCGGCATCGAGCCGGCGTTCCTGTATTCCAGAAGGGGCGACGATCAGATCGCCAGATCCTTTTCCTTCTTGCCGGCTTTCAATGCATCGTTGAACCAGCGCGGACGCTTGCCACGGCCCGACCAGGTCTGCGCCGGGTCGGCCGGGTTGCGATACTTCGGCGGTACTGGCGTGCCAGTGCGCTTGCCCTTGCCACGGCCGTGGCCAAAGATGTCATCGAATGTATAACCCTCAGCCTTGAGTAGCGCATGTACTTTCTCGCGCAGCTTGACGACCTTTTCCTTGCGCAGCTCCACCTGGCGCAACTGCGCCTTGCTGATCAACTCGTTCAGCTGATTGTTGTTGAGGTTTTTGATATCAACGGCCATGCCGGATTCTCCACTGAGTGTTGTCATTAATGACAAGGTGACAAATATGCGACGAGATCTCGGGTGTTCCTTACCCATGAAACACCAACGTGTGAATTCTCGCCTATTCCCGGAATCGTTGTAAAGGCTTGCCGCGTGTTTTCGACCGACGCAGAGGCCGCTCTGGTCGCGTGTGGGCGTGCTCGATTGACCAATCCCCCACTCAATTCCGGATACGCAAATGACCGCCTCCAGTAGCTGGCTTGATTATCGATCGGGATATTTCAAACCAGCAGGGCGAACAATTCATTCTGGTCGATGGCACGGCTTTCGTTTTCATTGCGGGCGCGATATTCCAGTGTGCCGGCTGCCACCCCGCGTTCACTGACCACCACACGGTGCGGGATGCCGATCAATTCCATGTCGGCAAACATGCTGCCGGGACGCAGGCCGCGGTCGTCCAGCAGTACGTCCACGCCACGTTTGCGTAGCGTCTGATAAAGCGCTTCGGCCGCTTCGGTCACGGCCGGCAAATGTTTGGAGTTGATGACGCACACCACTACTTGCCATGGCGCCATCGCCTGCGGCCAGACAATCCCCGCCTCGTCATGGCATTGTTCGATGGCGGCAGCGACGATGCGACTGATGCCGATGCCATAGCAGCCCATGGTCATCACTTGATTCTTGCCCTGGTCATTCAGCACCACGGCATTCAAGGCCTGCGCGTACTTCTGGCCCAACTGGAAGATATGCCCGACCTCGATGCCGCGGGCCAGGTGCAGCACACCGTGTCCGTCGGGCGAAAGGTCACCTTCGGTGACGTTGCGCAGGTCGGCAATGCGGGTGACCCGCGCATCGCGCTCCCAATTCGCGCCCACGTAGTGTTTGCCATCGATGTTTGCACCGCAGACAAAATCGGCCAGCACCGCGACGTCGCGGTCGATAATCACCGGCGTTGTGGCCGGCAAGCCAACCGGTCCGATGAAGCCCGGTTGCGTCCCGGTGATGGCCATGATTTCTTCTTCGCTGGCCAGCACCAGTTCGTCGGGCAATTCGTCGAGCTTGACCGCTTTCACTTCGTTGAGGGTGTGATCACCGCGCAGACATAACGCCACGACGCCAGTGCGGCCGCGCACCAGCAAGGTCTTTACACACTGGCCCGGCGTTACGCCAAGGAGGCCCGCCACCTCGTCAATGGTTCGCTGCGTCGGGGTGTCCACTGCCTGCAGTGTTGCCGTGGGCGTGGGCCGCGGGCTGGCCGGCACCAGCGCTTCGGCCTTCTCGATGTTGGCGGCATAATCGGAGCCGTCGGAAAATGCGATGGCATCTTCGCCGGAGTCGGCCAGCACCTGGAACTCGTGACTGGCGTTGCCGCCGATCGCGCCGGTATCGGCTTGTACCGCGCGAAAGGTCAGTCCCAGGCGGGTAAAGATGCGCGTGTACGCCGCGTACATCGTCGCATAGGTGGCCGCCAGCGACTCGGCTGTGAGATGAAAGGAATACGCGTCCTTCATCAGGAATTCGCGTGCGCGCATCACCCCGAAGCGCGGGCGGATTTCGTCGCGGAATTTGGTTTGAATCTGGTAAAACGTGATCGGCAACTGCTTGTAGCTTTTCAGCTCGTTGCGCGCAAAATCGGTAATGACTTCTTCATGCGTGGGTCCATAGCAGAATTCCTGCTGCTTGCGATCCTTGATCTTCAGCAGTTGGCCGCCGAATTTTTCCCAGCGGCCGGTTTCATCCCACAGCTCGCGGGGCTGGATGGACGGCATCAGCATTTCAATGGCGCCGGCACGATCCATTTCCTCGCGCACCACCGCCTCGACCTTGCGTAACACGCGCAAACCGAGCGGCGACCAGGTGTACAGCCCGGAAGCGAGTTTGCGGATCATGCCCGCGCGCAACATCAGACGATGACTGGCGATCTCGGCGTCAGCGGGGACCTCCTTGACGGTGGCCAGGTGGAATTGGCTGAGGCGCATACGCTTGGATTCCGGCGTGATGAAAGCCGCCATTGTACCGGCGCGCCTGGCGGGAGGCGGGATTCTGTTCACGCATGTGCGTGATTTCTAATGCTGGCCGGGGGCGGGTTTGTGGTGCAGCGGAAGGTTGGTCAGTCGGTGCAACACGGCGTTCGCGCCTGGCACGGCGGGCAGTGCCCGCCCTGCATCGGAATCGCAGCGTACGCATTGCCGGCCACGTGGACCGAGAGGAATCGTAGGGCGGGCATTGCCCGCCGGCTTTTGCTGGTGCAAAAGGCGCCCGAGAATGTGGCGATTATCGGTGTCTCTGGCTGTGTCCGTGGTGCGCTGGCGACGGAATCAAAACGGCGGGCAGTGCCCGCCCTACGACGCTTGGGTGGTAGCGTCATGGAGAGCGGCGGGCAGTGCCCGCCCTACGCTGCCAACGGGTGCGCCACGGCGTTTCGTGCACAACACGGTGGGCACTGCCGCCCTGTGCGGGGCGGGGTTGCGTTGGTGTCGCAGCGCCTATTTGGTTTGGCAATATTGCTCGTACTGTGCCTGCGCGGTGGCGATATGCACCTTGCGCTGGCTGTCGTCCAGCGCCACATCCTTGCCTTCCTGTTGCATCACTACCGGAGCGCTGCCTTGCAGCGCAGCAAGGTTGGCCTTGAGCGAGGTGCACAGCTTGCCGCGGTTTTCCGGAGTATCGGCCATCGGCTTGGCCGCTGCCGTTGCCGCAGGTTCGTCGGGCTTGTCGTCGGCCGCGGGTGTCGGGGGGGCGATGGGGTCGACGCTGCCGTTGGTCTTGACCTGTTTGTAATTGGTGCCGGTTGGTGGCGGGGTTTCGGAGTAATGCACGGTACCGCTGGTGTCTGTCCACTTGTAGACCTGCGCAAACGCCAATGGGGCCAGCAGCAGCAGAACCGCGACAAGGGGCAAACGACGCATGGTGTTCTCCGAACGGCAATCGACAGATCGTCTTGTTAGCATCCCGGCACGCCGGACTCAAGTGATCGATGGTTTACACTGCGTGCATTAGATCACGGATAGCTACATGAGCGATTCAGCGCCAGTCCGGCCGCCGCGGCACAGGGGCATTTATCTGCTGCCCAACCTGTTCACCACCGGGGCCATGTTTGCCGGTTTTTACGCGATCATTGCCAGTATCGATGGACGTTTCACCGAGGCGGCGATTGCGGTTTTCGTGGCAGCATTGCTCGATGGCATGGATGGGCGCGTGGCGCGCCTGACCGGCACCCAGACAGAGTTTGGCGTGCAGTACGATTCGCTGTCCGACCTGGTCAGTTTCGGCCTGGCGCCGGGGTTGGTGATGTACACGTGGTCGCTGTCGGCGCTGGCTGAATACGGCCCGCTGTGGGGCAAACTCGGGTACGCCGCCGCGTTCATCTATGCCGCTTGTGCGGCGCTGCGCCTGGCGCGTTTCAACACCCAGGTCGGGGTCGCCGACAAGCGCTATTTCCAGGGGCTGGCCAGTCCGGCGGCGGCGGCGGTGTGCATGTCGTTTGTATGGAGCGTGGACAAGTTCGGCTACCCGGGCAGCGCGTTGTGTTTCGTCACGCCGTGGATCGCGGTGATTGTCGGCTTGCTGATGGTCAGTCGTTTCCGCTATTTCAGTTTCAAGTCGCTGCCGGTCGGTGAGCGTCAGCGCGTACCGTTCGTGTGGATGGTCGGCGCGGTGCTGCTGCTGGCGTTGCTGGTGCTGGATCCGGCGCGCGTGCTGTTGGTCGGCTTTACGTTGTATCTCCTGTCCGGCCCCCTGTGGACGGTATCGGGATTGGCCACGCGTCGGCGGGCACGGCGCAACACGCCATGAATCTGCCCGCGCGCCAGTGCATCAGTGCCGCCCATCGCGTTCGCCTGTTGCGGGCGTTGGGTATCACGCCATGGACGCGGCGCGCGCTGACCGGCGGCGCGGCGGGCAAGGTTGGCACGGACCACGTTGCCGAGCCGATGGTTGCGGCGGCAACCGGCAGCGCGTGCGTCGTGGTGCTCGGGGCAGGCAGCAGTACGCGTGAGCTGGATTTGCTGGGCCGGGCGCTGAATGCCTGTGGCGCGGCGCTGGCGCGCGCCCCCCGTGTCACGGCAAGTGCCGGTCGGTTGCACGAGGTTCCCGCGGCGTCGGCCTATCTGGTGTTTGGCGAGGCGCAGGCGCATGCGCTGGGGCGCGGATTGCCGGTCGCCGTGATGCAACGCGCGCAGATCGTGCTGGTCGACGAGCTGGCGCAGGTGCTGACCGACGCCGGTGCCAAGCGCCGCTTGTGGGGCGCGTTGCGCAGGTTGCGCCAGTCCCTGGCAGCGGCGAGCGGCTGAACGTCATGGCTGCCGTGGTCAAGCCGCAGATCAGAGTGCGCGCCATGTGCCCCGGGGACCTGGCCACGATCAGCGCGATGGAAGTGGCTTCCTACGAGTTTCCGTGGTCGGCCGGCATTTTCGGCGATTGCCTGAAGGCCGGGCATTCGTGTTGGGTGTTGGCGGTGGACGCGGTTACCGTCGGCTACGGCATTTTGTCCGTGGGCGCAGGGGAAGCTCACGTCTTGAACCTCTGCATCGATCCAACGCGGCGTGGTCAGGGCCTCGGGCGCCATTTGCTGCTGCGGTTGATCGGCATCGCCGGCTGGAATCACGCCGCACGGTTGTTTCTTGAAGTGCGACCCTCCAATCCGCACGCCATCGCCTTGTATACATCAGTGGGTTTTCACGAGATTGGCCGTCGCCTGCGCTATTACCCGGCGCGTGATGGTCGTGAGGATGCAATCGTGATGGCCCTCGAGATTGCCGCGGGCAATCTCGAGAAATAGGTACGGGGCTCTTGATCGTTGGCGGTGCGAGAAGCAGCGCCGTTCACACGTGGTCCCCGCAGCCCGTAGGGTGGGCACTGCCCGTCGCATTACGTCATCGCGCGAGGCAAAAGCCGGCGGGCAGCGCCCGCCCTACGGATCTGCTTCGTAAAGCGGCGAGCCGTACCCACCTTGCAGGCTCATTTCTGCAGTTTGGTGGCCTGCTCGCGCAAGGCCTCGAGCGTGGTATTCCAGTCGACGATACGTTGGCGTTCCTGGGCAACGACCGCGGCCGGGGCGTGGGCGATGAAGTTGGCATTGCCCAGCTTGCCCTCGCACTTCCCGATCTCGATTTCGATGCGCGCGATTTCCTTGCCGAGGCGGGTCTTTTCCGCATCCAGGTCAATCAAGCCGGCCAGTGGAATCATGACGCGCAAGGTACCGACCACGGCAGCCGCTGCCGCCGTTTCCGCCGCCCCGCTGGCGACCCACTGCGGGGCTTCGGTGCGGGCGAGGAAGGCGATCTGCGCGGCGAATTTCGCCACCCGCGCGCGATCTCCGGCGTCGCCGTCGGCCAGCAGCAGCGGAATCACCTTGGCTGGTGAGATGTTCATCTCCGAGCGAATCTTGCGGATGCCGCTGAGGACGTTCTTGAACCATTCGATTTCGCTGCTGGCGGTGTCGTCTTCCGGGATTTCAGCCGTGTCCGGCCATGGCCGCTGCAACAGGGTTTGCTCGTGCAGGCCAAGCTTCGGTCCCGCTGTCTGCCAGATTTCCTCGGTGATGAAGGGAATGATCGGGTGCAACGCACGCAGCACGGTTTCCAGCACCACCAACAACGTGTGGCGGGTCGAAGCGGCCGCCACCGCATCGTCACCGTTCAAGGCCGGCTTGGACAGCTCCAGGAACCAGTCGCAATATTCATTCCAGACAAACTCGTACAGCGTCTGCGCCAGGTGGTCGAAGCGATAGGTGGCAAAGTGCTGTTCGACTTCCGCCAGCGTCTGCTTCAGTCGCGTGAGGATCCAGCGCTCGGCCTCGGTGACCGGTGCGCCGGGAGGCGCAGTGATCTCGCCTTCCGGCAGATTCATCAACACGAACCGCGCGGCATTCCACAACTTGTTGCAGAACGCCTTGTAGCCTTCGGCACGCTTGATGTCGAAGTTGATGGTGCGGCTGTAGCTGGCCAGTGCGGCGAAGGTGAAGCGCAGCGCGTCGGTGCCGATCGCCGGGATGCCGTCGGGATAGTCCTTGCGGATGCGTTTTTCGACTTTGGCGCGCACCTGCGGGATCAGCAGCGATTGCGTGGACTTGGCCACCAGCGGCCCCAGCCCGATGCCGTCGATCAAGTCCAGCGGGTCCAGCGTGTTGCCCTTGGACTTGGACATCTTCTTGCCTTCGGCGTCGCGCACGATGGCGTTGATGTAAACCTCGCGAAACGGAATCTGGCCGGTGAAGTACCTGGTCGTCATCACCATTCGCGCGACCCAGAAGAAGATGATGTCGAAGCCGGTGACCAGCACCGCGCTGGGCAGGAAGATCTTGTCCTGTGCCCAGTTTGCGACCGTCTCGCCGCGCTCGTTTTGCACCGGGCCGGTGGCGGGCCAACCCAGGGTGGAAAACGGCCACAACGCGGAGGAAAACCAAGTGTCGAGCACGTCGTTGTCCTGGCGCAGTGCACCCACCGGCGGTGTGCTGGCGTGCGCGCGGGCATCGGCCTCGTCCTCGCCCACCAGAATGTTGCCGGCCTCGTCGTACCACGCCGGGATGCGATGGCCCCACCACAACTGGCGACTGATGCACCAATCCTGGATGTTGTCCAGCCATTGCGTGTAGGTGTTGGCCCAGTTCTCCGGCACGAACTTGATGTCGCCGTTGCGCACTGCGTCCAGCGCCGGCTCGGTGATCGCCTTGCGGCCGCCTGGACGTCCATCCGCCTGGACGGCCGAGGTCAGGTCGACGAACCACTGGTCCGTCAGCATCGGCTCGATCACCGCGTCGGAACGCTGGCTCACCGGCACCTGCAGCTTGTGGGGCTTGGTTTCGACCAGCAGGCCGGCGGCTTCGAGGTCGGCCAGCACCAACTTGCGCGCCTCGTAACGATCGAGGCCCCGGTAGCGCTCGGGCGCGTTGTGGTTGACCTTTGCCTCCAGCGTGAATATCTCGATCAGTGGCAGCTGGTGGCGCTGGCCGACCGCGTAGTCGTTGAAGTCGTGCGCCGGGGTGATCTTCACGCAGCCGGTACCGAACTCGCGATCGACGTACTCATCGGCAATGACGGGAATTTCGCGCTCGGTCAGCGGCAGTTTCAACGTCTTGCCGACCAGATGCGCATAACGTTCGTCGTCCGGATGCACCGCCACGGCGACGTCGCCCAGCATGGTCTCCGGGCGCGTGGTGGCAACCACCAGGCTGTCCTTGCCATCGGTCGTCGGGTAGCGGATTGACCACATGTGGCCGTCGCGCTCGACGTTGTTCACTTCCAGATCCGATACCGCGGTGCCCAGCGCCGGGTCCCAGTTGACCAGGCGGTTGCCGCGGTAGATCAGGCCGGCGCGATACCAGTCGATGAATACCTTGCGTACCGCCGCGGAAAGCCCTTCGTCCATGGTGAAGCGTTCGCGCGACCAGTCCGCGGTGACGCCCAGCCGGCGCATCTGGTTGGTGATGGTGGAGCCGGATTCCTGTTTCCATTTCCATACGCGCGCGATGAAGGCGTCACGCCCCAGGTCGTGCCGCGTCTTGCCTTCAGTGGCCAGCTGGTTTTCCACGATCTTCTGCGTGGCGATGCCGGCGTGATCGGTGCCGACCTGCCACAGCGTGCGCATGCCGCGCATGCGCTGGTAGCGCGTCAGCATGTCCATCACCGTCTGTTGAAACGCGTGTCCCATGTGCAGCGTGCCGGTGACATTCGGCGGAGGCAGCAAGATGCAATAGGGTTGGCCCTGGCCCGCGGGCTGGAACGCGCCGCTGGCTTCCCAGCGTGCGTACCACTTCGCTTCAATCTGGGCTGGCTCGAAACTCTTTTCCATGGGGGCTCGCAATGACGCGCCAGCGGCGCGCGCGGTTGGAATGGGTGGACGGGCCATTGTACGGGCGTGGGCCAGATGGCCCAAGCGATCGCCGTTTATCCTGGCGGGGCAACGCAGAAGCGATTTACAGCAACTCGATCCCGAAGCGCCGCACCAGCAGCGCAAACAGCCAGAAACACACCAGCGTGATCACCACGCATGCCAGCAGCGTCGGCCAGAAACCGATCCGCGGCAGCAAGACGGGAAAGGCAAGGAACATCGGCAGCGTCGGTACCACGTACCAGAACGTGTACCAGGCATGGTTGGCGATCTTTACCTGCGGTTGGCGCTCCACCTGCAGCCAGATCAACGCCAGCACGGTGACCAGTGGTAACGCGGCAATCAGGCCGCCGAGGCGGTCGCTACGCTTGGCGACTTCGGAGACGAGCACCACCACGGCGGCGGTAATCAGGTATTTGGTAACCAGCCATGCCATCGGCGCGTTCCCGTGAAAAGATGATCAGTTATGCAAAATGCGCCCGTAGGCATGCACCTCGTCCACCAGCACCCGCAGGTTTTCCGGGTCGACTTCCGGGGTGATGCCGTGACCGAGGTTGAAGATGTGGCCGGGGTGATTGCCGTAGCTGTCCATCACGGCACGGGCTTCGCGACGGATGACGTCGGGGGTGGCCCGCATGACGGTGGGATCAAGGTTGCCTTGCAGGGCGACCGTGCCGGCGACGGCGTGGCGTGCAGCGGCCATGTCCAGCGTCCAGTCGACCCCCAGCGCGGCACAACCGGTGGTGGCCATTTCCGCCAGGTGTTGGCCGGCGCCCTTGGAGAAGGCAATGACGGGGACGTCGCGGGCGCGCGCATCGGCTTGCAGCGCTGCGAGGATTTGCGCCAGATAGCGCAAGGAAAATTCGCGGAATGCGGCGGGGCCGAGCATGCCGCCCCAGGTATCGAAGATCATCAGCACTTGCGCGCCGGCGGCGACCTGGGCCACGAGGTAGTGCGCAACGGACTGCGCGAGGACGTCGAGCAACTGGTGCGCGAGTTTTGGCTCGTTCCAGCACATGGCTTTCAGCGTGGCGAAATCACGCGAACCGTGGCCCTCCACCATGTAGCAGGCCAGCGTCCACGGGCTGCCGGAAAAGCCGATCAATGGCACACGACCGTGCAGCTCCTGGCGGATCAGGCGCACGGCATCCATCACGTAACGCAGGTCGCCGTCCATGTCGGGTACGCCGAGTCGGCTGACATCGGCCCGGGTGCGTACCGGGCGGGCGAAGTGCGGGCCCTCGCCGTGGGCGAAGGACAACCCCAGGCCCATCGCTTCGGGGATGGTGAGGATGTCCGAGAACAGGATGGCGGCATCCAGCGCGAACCGCTCCAGCGGTTGCAACGTGACCTCGCACGCCAGTTCCGGGTTTTGCGCCAGCGCCAGGAAGCTGCCGGCGCGTTCGCGCGTGGCGCGATATTCGGGCAGGTACCGGCCCGCCTGACGCATGACCCAGATCGGCGTGGTGTCGGTCGGCTCGCAGCGCAGGGCGCGCAGCAGGCGGTCGTTTTTCAGTGCAGCAAAAGCCATGTCAACGTCCCCAGGGGCCTTCCTGGCCTTGGGCGAACATCACCCGGAAGCCGCGTTTCAGTTGCGTGTCGCGCGCCTTTTCAAACGCGGCGGTGGCTTCGTCGCGTTCCAGGAATTGCTCGCGCTTCAGGGTGGCGCGGCCACCTTGTACCCCGGACTCCCGATACAGCGTCCAGCCGCCGAGCAAGTCCTGTTCCAGCGTGATCTGGACGTAGCGCGGGGCGTCGGTAATACCGGGTGCAGTTTGCAGATAGAGGCGCATGGGTTCCTGTGGCAAAACACGAACAGCTGCGAAGCCGGCAAGAGAGTTTATCGGATTTGCTGCAACGCGCTCGCGGCGCGCCTGGCCCAGCTCATCGTACATTGCCGGCTCTGGACACATCTGCATCCAGTCGTACGTACGCGTTCTGGTACACCTGCCGTCGGTAGGGCGGGCACTGCCCGCCAGCTTCTGCTTTGCGCTGATCACTGCGGAGCGGCGGGTAGCGCGGCTTGGTGGAACGCGGTGTGCGCTGGCGGAGACGCAGAGCGGCGGGCAGTGCCCGCCCTACGGGGCGTTGGTCGACGGGGTTGGTGCTGCGGCGTGCAGCACGGCGAGTACATCGCTTTCTTTGGCCTGATCCACGATCTCGGCGTGACCGATGCCGCGCCACAGGATCAGGCGCAAGGTGTCGGCGGTGTTCTTCTTGTCCAGCCGCATCAACGCGAGCAGCGCATGCGCATCCGTGTGCGGCGGCAGCGCGGTGGGTAGCGACAATTTTTGCAGCAGTCGTTGCAGCCGTTCGCGCTCGCCCGGTGCGCTCATGCGTAGTTGCTCGGAGAGCCGCGCGGCCAGCAGCATGCCGATGGCGACGCCTTCGCCGTGCAACAACGTGGTGTAGTGGCCGGCAGTTTCCAGCGCGTGACCAAACGTGTGGCCGAAGTTGAGCAATGCGCGCTCGCCCTGCTCGGTTTCGTCGCGCTGCACGACGCCGGCCTTGTAACGCACGGCGCGGGCGATGGTTTCCAGCAAGGCGTCGTCGTCCCGGGCCGCAAGCGCGTCGGCGTGCTGTTCCAGCCAGGCAAAGAAGGCTGCGTCACCGATCGCTGCCGCCTTCACCACTTCGGCCAGGCCGGCGCGGTATTCACGATCGCGCAACGTGCCGAGCGTGTCGAGGTCGGCGACCACCGCGCGTGGCTGATGGAACGCGCCGGCGAGGTTCTTGCCGGCGGGCAGGTTCACGCCGGTCTTGCCGCCGACGGAGGAGTCGACCATCGCCAGCAAGGTGGTTGGCATCTGCATGAAATCAATGCCGCGCATCCAGCACGCGGCGCTGAAACCGGCCAGGTCGCCAACCACGCCGCCGCCCAGCGCGATCACGCAGGCGTCGCGCGTGGCGCCGAGTTGGCCCAGCGCTTCCAGCGCGTGACCGACGTTGGCGAAGCTCTTGTGCGTCTCGCCGTCATCCAGCAGAAAGGTTGCCCAGTGCAGGCCGTGCAGCGCCTGCGTCACGCGGTCCAGATACAGCGGCGCCACCGTGGTGTTGCTGATCACCAGCACGTGGCGGCCACGCAACATGGCGCGCCAGCGCTGGTGGTCGCGCAGCAGGCCGGCACCGATCCACACCGGATAACTGCGCTGGCCGAGCGCGACAGTGATGGTTTGTGGGCTCATGCGCGTTGCTGCGTGTCGGTGACGGTTGGCCGCTGCCAGTGTTGATCGAGCAAGGCGATGCAGCGTTCGCTCGCTGCGGTCACCGGGCCGCGTTCGCCAGCCACCGCCAGGTCGGCGACGGCCTGGTATAGCGGTCGGCGCACGTCGGCCATGGCCAGCAGCCGTGCGCGCCGATCAACGCCAGCCAGCAGCGGGCGTCGCGCATCGCGCTGCAGGCGTTCCAGTTGTTGTTCGACATTGGTTTGCAACCAGATGACGAAACCGCGCGTGGACAACAGCTGCCGATTGGCTGCGGCGAGTACGGCGCCGGCGCCCGTGGCCAGGACCACGCCAACGCGTTGACTGCACGCATCCAGCAATGCGCTTTCGCGTGCGCGGAAGCCTGCTTCACCCTCAATCTCGAACACCACGCTGACACTCGCTCCGGTATCGCGTTCGATCTCCTGATCGAGATCGATGAACGGCAGTTCATAATGCGCGCTGAGGCGGCGTCCAATGGACGTCTTGCCGGCGCCAGTGGCACCGACGATGAACAGGTTGGGTGACGGGTTCATGCGCAAATGCTAGCAGGGCCGATGAGTGTGACGAAGATCATGCCGCTGGCCAGCGTGCTGGTTTTTTGGCGCAAGTCGGCAGGGGCGTGCGCGCCCGGCCCGCTGCGCACCGGGCGAGTATGCCTCCGCAGGTTTGCAGTGGAGAGGACATCGTGAATGAACGCGTGTTGCTGGCCGGTTGCGGTGATCTGGGTCTGCGTGTGGCGCAACGCCTGCGCGCGCGCGGCGACGAGGTGTGGGCGCTGCGCCGTACACCGCCGGTCCAGGCCGACGGCGGCATCCATTGGGTACGCGCCGACCTGACTGTGGCGCGGAGCCTGCAGCAGCTGCCGGCGGGCTTGACCCAACTGGTCTACCTGCCAACACCGGATCGGCGGGATGCGTGCGCTTACGGCGCGTTGTTTGCCGATGGTTTGCGCAACCTGCTGGCCGCCAGGGGCATGGCGACGCTGCAACGCGTGGTGCTGGTGTCCTCCAGTGCGGTGTATGGCGAGCATGGCGGCGCCTGGGTGGACGAAGGCTCGCCGACGACGCCGCTGGCGTTCAATGGCACGGTGTTGCGTGACGTCGAGCAATGGCTGGCGGCGCAATCGGTACGCTCGATCGTGCTGCGCCTGGCCGGGTTGTATGGGCCGGGGCGATTGCAGTTGCTGGAGCGCTTGCGCGCCGGGCTGGTCACGGTGCCGCGCACCGCGCAGCACTGGGCCAATCGCCTGCACGTGGATGATGCCGCCGCGGCCATTGCGCATGTGTTGCACCTGGTCGACCCATTGACCGTGTATCTGGGGGTGGACGACACGCCGCTGCCGCTGGATATCCTGTACGACCATCTGGCGCGGTTGATCGGCGCGCCGCTGCCACCCGACGGGCCGGCCCCGGCTGGCGTCGGCAGCAAGCGGTTGAGCAACGGGCGATTGCGCGCGAGCGGTTTTGCGCCGCAGTGGCCGGATGCACGCGCGGGGTACACGGCGTTGCTGGCGCGTTGAATGGTTGCGTCCGACCCGCGCGAGGTTGATTCCGGCTGCGGTTGACGTTGGGCGTCCATCCTGCCCGGGCTGCGCGCGGTGGCGGGTGTCATCGACGTCGCTCTCACGCCGCAGTCGGCATGCTGGCGAAGTCCGTGCAGCGAACCATCGGCAGTCCAGCCGCGGCTTGCCCACCGTGGTGGGGCATCAGTCGCGCCATTGACGTGACGCGTTCGGCACCATTGACCTGGCTGGGTGCAGGCGAGCGTGGCGCTTTCGGCCAGCAGCGTGGGTGGCGGCGGATTTCGCGGCAGGACGACACGCTGCGCCATCCGGCGCATCCCAACCGGAGAGTGACCATGTCAGTAGCCAAGGTAATTGAGATCAATGCCTCGTCCAGTCAGGGGCTGGAAGCAGCGGTGCAGCAGGGCCTGAGCAAGGCGGCCGAGTCGATAACCAGGATCAAGGGCGCGTGGGTCAACGAAATCACGGTGGTCACCGCCGACGATGGCACGGTAACCGAGTGGCGGGTCAACATGAAGATCAACTTCATCGTCGACTGAGGCACCTGCGCGCGGCGCTGTTCACCCGTGGCTGAGTGCCGTGACGTGTCGCTCGTCGTCGTATTCCACGACGCTGTCGGCCAGGGCCGGCAGCGTGGCCAGGGCGTGTCGGCTCAGCCGCTCGAAGTGCGCGAGGAAATGGCGCATGGCGGCGGCATCCATGGCCAGCGGTGCGTGCCGGGCCAGCAAGTCCTGCTCCTGTTCCCCGCGCCAGCGCTGCACGATGTCCCAGCTGGGGGCTTGCAACACGATCAGCGCATCAAACTTGCGCCACAGCGGTTGATAGCCGCGCAGCTGGCGGTTCACCCAGCGGCGCCAGGTGCCGTCGGGGTCCTCGTCGCGTTCCAGGACGTTGATCGGCGCCACCAGCTGCGATTGCAGTTGCGGGCGAATGCCCAGCGCCCAGCCTTCGACGATCACCAGTTTCGGCACCCGCGTGATGCGTGGCCAGCGTGATGGCGGGATGCGGGTATCCCGGCCCTTGTCAAAACGCGGGTGGGTGACCGGGAGTTTCGGCGAAGCGCTCGGCATTGCCGCCAGCACCGACAACAGCAGCTCGATCTCGTGCGTACCGGGCACGCCGCGGGTGCGCAACAACGGATGGACCTGTTGGGCCAGATCCTCGCGATCGCCGCGGGCATAGTAGAAGTCGTCCAGCGACAGCACCTCGGTGGGCCAGCCGCCGGCTTCCGCCCTGACCTTCATTACCCGTGCCAGCGTGCTCTTGCCGCTGCCCTGCAGGCCGGACAGGCCGAGCACGTAGGGTCGGCGTGAGCGGGCGATGCGGCCGGCGTATTGATCGAGCAAATGACCGGCAAGGGCGTCGTTGGAGTTGCTGGCATACGGTTTCATGCGTGACCCGTGCAGTGGCGCGAAGGGAATCCGGGGGGCGGGGTAACGCGCTCCCCCGGCGCTCGGCCAGGTGGCCGCCGCGCCGGACCGGCGGGCACCGGAATGCATCCCGTCGAGGTGGGCAAATCCGCTGTCACCGTGCGGCCGGGAGCGGGCGTTGGTTTATCATGGGCAAAGATCATCCGCGCCATGATGCCGCGTGTTGGGCGCGATGCAAAAGGAAAGTTTTGACCCCATGCTGAATTCCGAGATCCTCACCACGTTCCGCGGCCTGCTGGATGAGGCGATCGCGAGCCCCGATCGCGAACCCACGGCGATGAATCTGGCGACCGTGGATGGTGCCGGCCGCGTGTCGTCGCGCATGGTGCTGCTCAAGGGGGTCGATGAACGCGGCTTCCGTTTCTACACCAATTACGAGAGCGACAAGGGCAGCCAGCTGGAAGTACACCCGCAGGTGGCGCTGAATTTCCACTGGAAGCAACTGCGTGATGGCGTACAGGTGCGTGTCGAGGGCTCCGCGCGCAAGTTGCAGGGCGAAGAATCCGATGCGTACTTCGCGACGCGTGCTCGCCACAGCCAGATCGGCGCGTGGGCATCGTTGCAGTCGCAGACGCTGCCCGATCGCGCCACGTTCGAGCAACGCGTGGCGCGCTACGAACAGGAGTTTGCCGGGCGCGAGGTGCCTCGGCCGCCGCACTGGGGCGGTTTTTTGGTAGAGCCCGATGCCCTGGAGTTCTGGTACGGCGCAGCGTTTCGCCTGCATACCCGCGTGCGCTGGACCCGGCACGGTCAGGCGTGGACCAGTCACCTGCTGTACCCGTGATGGTCGGGCGATGACAGCCGCGCATGCCAGCATCGCGGTAGCCACGCCGGGGCGTGGTTTCATCGACATCACCGCCGCGGTGGCGGCGCGGATCGTGGCCAGTGGCGTGACCTGTGGGATCGCGCACGTGTTCGTCCCGCATACCAGTTGTTCGCTGTTGCTGGGTGAGAACGCCGACCCGACCGTGCGCGACGATCTGGAACGCTGGTTTGCGCGCGCGGTGCCTGATGGTGATCCGACGTTCCGGCATGTGGCCGAGGGTCCTGACGACATGCCCGCGCACGTCCGCTCGATCCTGGCTGGCGTGAGTGTCACCGTCCCGGTGCAGGCAGGTCGGTTGCAGCTCGGGACGTGGCAGGGGCTGTACTTGTGGGAACACCGCCAGCAGCCGCATCAGCGCACGGTGCTGGTGACCGTGCTCGGCGCGCAGCAAGCCGTGCCATGAGCGACGCCTACCCGCAGCGCATTGTCTGCCTCACCGAAGAGCCCACCGAAGTGCTGTATGCCCTGGGTGAGCAGGCCCGCATCGTCGGTATTTCCGGTTTCACCGTACGTCCGCCGCGGGCGCGCAAGGAGAAGCCCAAGGTTTCCGCATTCACCAGCGCGAAGATTGACGCGATCCTCAAGCTGCAGCCGGATCTGGCGATTGGTTTTTCGGACATCCAGGCGGACATCGCGCGTGAGTTGATCAAGGCCGGCGTGGAGGTGTGGATCAGCAACCATCGCAGTGTTGCCGGCATCCTCGCCTACATCCGCCGACTCGGCGCGATGGTTGGTGCGCACGAAAAAGCCGAGGCGTACGCGCAGCGTGCCGAGCAGCATATTGCCGCCATTCGCGCGGCGGCTGCGCAGCTGCCGCGTCGGCCCCGGGTGTACACGGAGGAGTGGGATGAACCGATCATCACCGGTATCCGGTGGGTGGCCGAGCTGGTCGAGATTGCCGGCGGGGACGATTGTTTCCCCGAGCTGTCGCGTCAGGCGCTGGCGAAACAGCGCATTCTGGCCAATGGCGATGAGGTCGTGCGGCGCGCGCCGGACATCATTCTGGGCACGTGGTGTGGCAAGCGCTTCCACCCCGAGCGCGTGGTGACGCGCCCCGGCTGGGACACGATCCCGGCCGTGCTCCATGGTGATCTGTACGAGATCAAGTCACCGATCATCCTGCAGCCTGGTCCGGCGGCGTTGTTCGACGGGCTGGATGCGATTCATCGGATCGTCGCGGCGTGGGCTCGGCGCTGAGTCATGCCCGCTGGCGCGGCGCCAGCCGCCACCGGCGGAGGGTGGCACCATCGCGGTAGTCAGCCGCCGACCGCCAGGCGGCTACCCAGATCCAGCAGCGGCGCGGCCACCAGCATGCGCGCCAGGAACAGGACGATCAGGATCGCCATGGGCGCAAAGTCGATGTTGCCGGCAATGAGTTTGCCGCGCAGCGGACGCAGCACGGGTGCGACCAGGGCATCCATCAGCCGCAGCAGCGGCTGGCGCTGATCGACCGCAAACATGCTGAGCAGCGACCAGGCGAAGACCAGCACGATGTACACCAGCAAGACGAAATCGAGCAAGTCGGCCAGTGCCAGTACCAGCAGGCCCGGTACCTGCGGCAGCATCCCACCCAGGGCAAACAGCAACAGGCGCTTGAGCACCAGCACGAGCCACGCCAGCACCAGCGCGGCGAGATTGAGGCGTCGCCAGTTGGGCAGGATTCGGCGCAACGGGGCCAGCACGGGGTTGGTGTAGCGGTAAATGAGCTGGCTCAGCGGATTGTGGAAATCCGCGCGGCACGCCTCGGCCATGACGCGCAGCACCAGCAGCGCGACCGCG
>DAITPL010000007.1:59876-63139 GCA_036833615.1 Rhodanobacter sp. | reverse complement strand
ATCTGGCGCATGTGCCAGACCCGCGACGCGCCGATCCGCGACTGGGTGAAGCTGGCGGTGAGCCGCGCCAGCCATACGCCGGCGGTGTTCTGGCTGGACCCGCAGCGCGCGCATGACGCGCAGGTCATCCTGAAGGTGCAGCGGTACTTGCAGGAACATGACCTGCGTGGCCTGGACATCCGCATCATGGATCCGGTCGCGGCCACCAAGTTTTCGCTGGAGCGTATCCGCCAGGGTCTGGACACCATTTCCGTCAGCGGCAATGTGCTGCGTGATTACCTCACCGACCTGTTCCCGATCATGGAGTTGGGCACCAGTTCCAAGGTGCTGTCGATCGTGCCGCTGATGGCCGGCGGAGGCTTGTTCGAAACCGGCGCCGGTGGCTCGGCACCGAAACACGTGCAGCAGTTTCTGCAGGAAAACCATTTGCGCTGGGATTCGCTCGGCGAGTTTCTGGCGCTGGGCGCGTCGCTGGAGCAGCTGGGCAACCGCAGTGGCGATGCCGGCATCGACGTGCTGGCCAAGACGCTGGATCTGGCCAATGGCAAGTTCCTCGATGCGAACAAATCGCCGTCGCGCAAAGTCGGCGAGCTGGACAATCGCGGCAGCCATTTCTATCTGACCCTGTATTGGGCGCAGGCACTGGCAGCGCAGGACCTGCATCCGGCGCTGAAAGCGGCATTCACGCCGCTGGCCGCAGCGTTGACGCAAGACGAGGCGCGCATCGTCGGCGAGCTCAATGGCGTGCAGGGCGCTCCGGTGGACATCGGCGGTTATTACCATCCGGACATGGAGCGCGTCGGTCGCGCCATGCGCCCCAGCGCCACGTTCAACGCGGCGTTGGCGGCACTGCACGCGCACTGAGCGGATGGTGATTCCCGGTGTCGCGGCGGTGATTGCAGCAGTGCCTGTGGCGCCGTGCCGGCGCGGTGGTGGCGCCAATACGTTTGCGCGGTGGCCCATGCGCGACTTGCTGCGTGGTGCTGACAGCGAAGGTGCGGGTCAGCATCGGGCGGGGACAATACCGATTGATCCTTGCGGGATGGTGTCCATGTTCGGGTTGCGGGTGGTTTTGCTGCTGGCGCTGGCATTGGGTGGCGCGGTGCCGGCGTTGGCCCAGTCGAGTGCGCACACGGTTGCGCCACCGGCGGTGACAACGTCGGTTGCCGTCTCCGCCGAGGTCGCCGACCTCGCGCCGGTGGTGGTCAGCGGTGTGCAGCCGGGTCCGGGCTTGTGGTTGGTGTCACGTGGCGAGCATGTCATGTGGGTGCTGGGCACGCTATCGCCGCTGCCGCGCAACATGCAGTGGCAGTCGCACGAACTGGAGCAGGTCATTGGCGAGTCGCAGCAGGTGTTGCTGCAGCCGACAGTGAAGATGAAGGCCAACGTCGGCTGGCTCGGCAAGCTGTTCCTGCTGCCGTCGGCGTACAGCGCACGCAAGAACGCGGATGGGGCAACCTTGCAGCAGGTACTGCCGCCGCCGCTGTATGCCCGCTGGCAGGTCCTGCAGCAAAAGTACCTGCCCGATGCGCGCAAGGTGGAACGCTGGCGTCCGCTGTTTGCCGCCCAGGAGTTGTACCGGAAAGCGCTCAAGGCGCATCAGCTGAGTAATGGCGGCGGCGTCCGGGAGCGCATCGACGCGTTGGCCAAACAGCATGGAATTACGGAAACCCCGGTGGAGTATCAGGTGGTCATCGATCACCCGGGTGCCGCGATCAAGGCGTTCAAGCAGTCCGCACCAAACGACATCACCTGTTTCAGCCGCACGCTGGCGAGCATCGAGCAGGACATGCCGGCAATGACGTTGCGTGCCAATGCCTGGGCCACCGGTGATTTGCAGGCGTTGCGCACGCTGCCGGACAGCGATCGGCGCGAGGCATGTGTGGCGGCGCTGACCAACGCCGGCTTTGCGCGCACGCTCGGGCTGAGCGGGGTGGTGGGGAAGCTGGAGTCCACCTGGCTCAGCGCTGCCCGCGCGGCGCTGAGTACCAACGCGCAGACTTTTGCCGTGTTGCCAATGGATGAGCTGTTGAAACCGGACGGCTATCTGGCCCGGCTCAAGGCCGAGGGCTATCAGGTCGACCCGCCGCGTGAATGATGCGTGCTGCCGTCTGCGGGTAACGCCGTGCCGCCAAGTCGGCGCCACGCAGGCTGGTCCGCCATCCCGGTGCAACCGGTTGCCGCTGCAGGCGCAGCACGTGGTTGATCCCTGCCTGCCGCGGGTTCCCGCAGGTCAGAACCCGAAGTGGCTCAGGCCTGGGTGGTCGTCCGGCCGGCGACCGAGCGGCCAGAAGAACTTGCGGTCGGCGGTGGCAATCGGCACGTCGTTGATGGAAGCGTGGCGGTGCAACAGCAGGCCGGCGTCGTCGAACTCCCAGTTTTCGTTGCCGTAGCTGCGGAACCAGTGGCCCGAGTCATCGTGCCACTCATAGGCAAAACGCACGGCCAGGCGGGCACCGCCGAACAACCAGAGTTCCTTGATCAGGCGGTAGTCGAGTTCCTTGTCCCATTTGCGGCGCAAAAATGCGCGCGCCGCATCGCGACCGGAGACGAACTCCGCGCGATTGCGCCAGTGCGTGTTCTCCGCATAGACCTGAGCCACGTGCTCGGGGTCGCGGGTGTTCCAGGCATCTTCGGCTCCGCGCACCTTCCGCGTCGCGGTTTCAAGGGTAAATGGGGAAAACGCGGAACTGGTGTTCATGCTGACCTCGATTGCTGTAGATGACTGAATGGGGAAGTAGACAGATCTGTCTACTTCCCAGCGTAATGCGGGCAGACAGACCTGTCTACAATGCGCACATGAGCCCTGCCACGCACGCACGTCAGATTCGCAGCTCCGCGCGTGAGCGTATTTTGCTTACCGCCTGTGTGCTGTTCTATCGCGACGGTGTCCGTGCTACCGGCATTGACCGCGTGATCGGTGCCGCCAAAGTTACCAAGGCCACGTTTTACCGCCATTTCCCCAGCAAGAACGCGCTGGTCGAAGCGTTTCTGGAATACGAGAACGTACGCTGGCTCGACTGGTTCAATGCAGCGTTGCAACGCCACGCCGCACCCGGCGCACCCGCTCTGGATGCGTTGCTGCCCACGCTGCGGGAATGGTTTACCGGCGGCAGTTTTCGCGGCTGCGCCTTCATCAACACCCTGGTGGAGCTGGGTGACGTGGTGCCTGCGGTGGTCGATACCGCGCGGCGGCACAAGCGGGCGATGACGGCTGCCATCAGCAGATTGCTGCCGCCATCTCGCCACCGTCGCCGCGACGC
>DAITPL010000007.1:12581-59776 GCA_036833615.1 Rhodanobacter sp. | reverse complement strand
TGACGGCTGCCATCAGCAGATTGCTGCCGCCATCTCGCCACCGTCGCCGCGACGCCCAGGCGATTGCCGTGGCCATTGACGGCGCGATCGTGCGCGCACAGCTTGATACGACGCCCGCCGCCGCGTTGAAGACGCTGGCCTGGCTGTTGCGTGGGGTGCAATCGGGTGGTTGATCGCGGCTGATTCATTCCAGGACACCAGCAATGTTGCATCCCGCATGCGGCGGTCGCTCGACCTGATGCAAGCAGCTTCGGCGACGCTGCCGTGGCACATATCGGCGGGATGGAGACCTCGTCCCTGAAGTGGTACAGGCGGGCCAATCCGTAGGGCGGGCACTGCCCGCCGCCTTGTTGCAGGTGGTGTGAGCTTGCCCGGACCGAGAAAGCGGCGGGCAGTGCCCGCCCTACCGGCAAAGCCGTTTTCACGTGGTCATTCGGGGAAACGGCGACGGTGCATCTGGCGCGCGCACGCGAGGGATGATTTATATTCGTGGTTCCGGTTGCGCCGGGCCGGCATCGGCGCTGGCGGACTCACATGCACTTCCAGGGGAACCACGGTGCTGATTCGAATCAGTGTGCTGCTGCTTGTCGCGTTCGCGGCATTGCCGACGTTTGCCGCACCGGCAAGCGGCCCGACGCGGGTGTTGACCGGCGCGGATTTGTTCAACCTGGAAGTGGCCAGCGATCCACAGCTTGCACCCGACGGCAAAACGCTGGTCTATGTGCGTGGCGCCAACGACATCATGCTCGACCGCACGCGCGCATCGCTATGGTCGATCGATGTCGCCAGCGGCGAGCAGACACCGCTGGTCGCCGGCTCCGGCAGCTACACCCAGCCCCGCTGGTCGCCTGATGGGCGTCGCCTGGCCTACCTTTCCCGGGCGACCGGGCAGACGGGGACGCAGCTTTTCGTGCGCTGGATGCAAACCGCGGCGACCGCACGGATCACCGGCTTGCCGGATGCGCCCCATGGCATTACCTGGTCGCCGGACGGCAAGCGCATTGCCTACACCATGTTTGTTCCCGACGTGACGGTGAAGCTCGGCGCGGTGCCGGACAAGCCGGCCGGGGCCAAATGGGCGGAACCGTTGCAGGTCATTGACGCGGTGGTGTACCGCACCGACGAGGGTGGCTACGCCAAGCCCGGCTACGAACAGGTGTTCTGGGTGCCGGCCGATGGTGGCGCGCCAACGCAGCTGACCTTCGGGGCACACGGGATTCGTGGTCCGTTGTCGTGGTCGGCCGATGGGCGCGCGGTCATCTTCAGCGCCAACCTGGCGCCGGACTGGCAGCGCGATCTCGTCAACACCGAAGTGCACGCCGTCTCGATCGACACACTCGACGTGCAAACGCTGACCCGGCGCAACGGTCCGGACGCGGCGCCCAGCGTCTCGCCCGATGGCAAGTGGATCGCCTATGTGGGTTTCGACGACCGCTACCTGGGTTACCAGAATCGACAGTTGTCGGTCATGCACGCGGACGGCAGCGACAGCCGGGTGCTGACCGCGAACCTCGACCGCAGCGTTGGCAGCCCGGTCTGGGCCGCCGACAGTCGTTCCATCTATGTGAGCTACGACAATCAGGGCAGCACCCGCGTGGCCCGGGTCCAGCTGGATGGCACGTTGCACACGGTGGCCGAAAACCTGACTGGCAGCAGCCTTGACCGGCCCTATACGGGCGGCCAGTTCAGCGTGGCGCGCGACGGCACCGTGGCCTTCACCCGTGGCACCACGCAGCGGCCGTCGGACGTCTGGATCACGCGCGGCCGCGACGCGCGGCAGTTGACGCACCTCAACTCGGCGCTGCTTGGCGCCAAGACGCTGGGCAACGTGCAGCCGCTGGCCGTCACCGCGTTCGACCAACTGCCGATCGACGCCTGGCTCGTCACGCCGCCAAACTTCGACCCGGCGCACAAATACCCGCTGATCCTGGAAATCCACGGTGGCCCGTTTGCCGCTTACGGGCCAAGCTTCTCGACGGACGACCAGCTGTATGCCGCGGCTGGCTATGTCGTGCTGTACATCAATCCGCGCGGGTCGACCAGCTATGGCGAGACGTTCGCGAACAAGATCGACAAGGCTTACCCGGGCCACGATTACGATGACCTCATGAGCGCGGTCGACGCCGCGCTCGCCAAGGGTTTCGTCGACCCGCAAAACCTGTTCGTGACCGGCGGGTCAGGTGGCGGCGTGCTGACCGCGTGGATCGTCGGCAAGACCGACCGCTTTCGTGCCGCAGCCACGCAGAAACCGGTGATCGACTGGTCCAGCTTCGTGCTCACCTCGGACATGACGCCGATTTTTGCCCGCTACTGGTTTGGCAAGTTCCCGTGGGAAGACCCGGCCGGGTATTGGGCGCGCTCGCCGTTGTCGCTGGTGGGCAACGTCAAGACGCCGACCCTGGTCGTGGTCGGCGCGGAAGACCATCGCACGCCGGACAGTGAAGCCGAGCAGTATTACGCGGCCCTGCAATTGCGCGGCATACCCACCGCGCTGGTCAAGGTGCCCGGGGCCAATCACGAAGGCCTGGCTGCGCGTCCATCACAGTCGGCAGCCAAGACTGCGGCCATCCTCGCGTGGTTTGCGCGTTACCGCACGGGGCAGGCCGTGGCACCGACAACACCTTAAAACGGTGGCGGATGGGGCGGCGAAAGCTCAGGCCCGCCGACCGCGGTCATATCTTCGCCGCGGTCAACGTCCTGCACCGCCGCTCAATCCGCCGCCACACATCTGCCCTCGGCCCACTTGCATAGCGCATCCACCTGCTCTTTCATCAGTACCGACAAGGGCCGGGTGTGCGCCAGTGCCTTGAGCAAGGTTGCCTGATCCAGCGCGGCGCCGTTGCCTGCGGCGTCATACAGCGCGCTGACGATTGTTTGTTCGATTTCGGCGCCGGAGAAACCCGCACTGGCGGTGGCGAGGGCGGGCAGGTCGAAGCTGGCGGAATCGAGTTTGCGACGGGTCAGGTGCAGGTTGAAAATTTCGGCGCGCACGGCCGCACTGGGCAGGTTGACGAAGAAGATTTCGTCGAAGCGGCCCTTGCGCAGCAATTCAGGTGGCAGTTCCTGCACGGCGTTGGCGGTGGCGACGAGAAACACGTTGGCCTTGCGTTCGGCCATCCACGTCAGCAGGTAGCCGAGGACGCGACGGGACACGCCGCCATCCTCGCCGCCGCCGCTGGCCAGGCCCTTCTCGATTTCGTCGATCCACAGCACGCACGGCGCCAGCAGTTCCGTGCTGGACAGGGCCTCGCGCAGGTTTTTTTCGGTTTCGCCCTGGTATTTGTTGTACAGCGTGCCGAAGTCCAGGCGCACCAGCGGCACGCCGAAACCGCCAGCGATGGCCTTCGCCGCCAGGCTTTTGCCGCAGCCTTGCACGCCCAGCAGCAACACCCCTTTGGGCGGGTCCAGGGCAGGCGTGGTGGTGGGGTCGAGAAATACCGTCCGCCGCCGCTGCACCCATTCGCGCAAGCGCGTGACGCCGGCCACGTCGGCGAAGCTGGCGGTGGCATATTCGTAATGCAGCAGGCCGGAACGGTTGAGCAGGTCGAACTTGGACTGCATCAATTCGGGCAGGTCCTGCGGTCCGAGCGCGCCGTCGTTGTAGATCAGCTTGCGTACGATGCGCCGCGCGTCAGGCATCGTCAGGCCGAGCAGGTTGCGCACGATGGTGCGTACCGCGTCGTTGTCCACGCTGATCTTGCGGCCTTGCTCGCGCTGCCACGCCAGCGCTTCGCCGCGCACGATGCCGGTGATCTCCTTGCTGTCGGGCAGCGCCAGCGGCACGCGCAGGGCCAGCGCCTCGAGCCCGGCGGGCAGTTCGATCCGGGCACCGACCAGCACGATGGTGTGGGCAGCCGAGTGTTGGCGCTGCACGATCTCGCGCAACTGGCGCAGGCTCATGGCGTAGCGCAGCAACGGGTGGAAGTCGAACAATAGATAGATGCCGCGCTCGGTCTGCGCGCGGATGGCGTCCAGCGTGGTGGTGGCGTCGGGCGCAACAGCGCCGATGGACTGCGCAAAGTCGAGGCGTTTGAGCCCGTCGGTGAGGGTCCAGCACCACAATGGCCGCAATGTTTGCGCAATCACATGGCGAAAGCACTTGATCACGCGCTGTTCGTCCACCGTCTCGATCACCAGCAGTGGCGTGGCTGCGCGCACCAGTGTGGTGAGGTCTGCAAGCTCGCTCATTGTTCCCCCGAGGATAGAGCGCCACGGTAGCAGAGCCCGCCCGGTTTCTGCGTCGTGGAACCGCAACGGAAATCCGGCTACCGGGTGATGACAGTGCGCCTGCGCGGCAACCGGGTGCCGTCCTACGCATCGCTGGTGACCGGCTTCGAGCAGGACGAGCGCGCATGGGGCCGGCCGGTGGATGTCCAGCCCCTGCCCGACGGCAGCGAATTGATCAGCGATGATCTGGCCGGTGCGGTGTATCGGGTGACTTACCGCGAGCCGTAGGGCGTAATCGGTGGCGGCCACTTTGGGCATGCCGGACCGGCGCTCTCCACCGGTCGGCTGGCGTTTGGCAGAGTGGGCACGCCCGCCGCTGTTGCGATAACCTCCGGCCTGGTTGCGGCGACCTGCCATGCTCCGGGTCACGCACCCGCAAGCGCTGGAGCCGGCTGGCGGGCGGTGCAGTGGTCACCATCGTCGCTGCAATGCTTGTGCTGGCTGTTGCACATTCCCCACCGCGGAGGAAAAGACCCATGCAACTACGCAGTGACAACTTTGTCGATGGTCAGCCCATCCCGTCGCAGTTTGCATTCGGGCAGCGTGCGGCGCCATTTGCGCTGGCAGACAACCATAGCCCGCATCTGGCGTGGCGGGATGCGCCCGCGGGCACGCGCTCGTTCGTGCTCACCTGCATCGACACCGACGTGCCCAGCCGCGGTGACGACGTGAATCAAGCGGGTCGCGTGGTGCCGGCGGACTTGCCGCGCGTGGAGTTCGTGCACTGGCTCATGGCCAACATTCCGCCAGAGTGCGGCGAGCTGGCAGCCGGCGCCTGCAGCGACGAGGTCACCGCGCGTGGCAAGCGCGCGCCGTTCGGGCCACCCGGCAGCGTGCAGGGGGTGAACGATTTCACCGGCTGGTTTGCCGGCGATGCCGACATGGGCGGCACGTACCTGGGTTATGACGGCCCATGCCCGCCATGGAATGACATGTTGCTGCATCATTACCACTTCACGTTGTCGGCGCTGGACGTGGCGACGTTGCCGCTGCGCACCGGATTTGATGTGGCCGCGCTGCGTGCAGCGATGGCGGGCCATGTCCTCGCGCAAGCTGCGTTGACCGGTACCTACAGCCTGAATCCCGCGCTGGATGGCTGAGGGCTCGTGCGCGTCGTGTGCAGGCCAATGCGGGCAGCCTTCACGTGCGCATGGCGGGCGTTGTGGGTGAATAGCCCGGTGTGATCGTGATGATCACATCAGGCCGTTTATCCGTCGCGTTGCACGAGGACCTACTCATGCTCCATTACGCACTGGTTTTTCTGGTGATTGCCATCATCGCCGCGGTGCTCGGTTTCGGCGGCATCGCCGGCGCCGCAGCCGGCATCGCCAAAATTCTGTTTGTCGTTTTCCTGATCCTTGCGGTCATTGCGTTTTTCCGCCGCGCGCGTTGAGCGTGATCGAAGATCACACTTGGCCGCGGCCTTCAACTTTTTCGGAGCACTTCATGAACGAGCAAGATTCCAATATCGAGCCGGGCAGCGACGCATCGCGTATCGACGAGCGCGCCGAGCGCATCAAGCAGGCCACGTCCAGTGCGGTGGCCAGTACCAAGAATGCGGTCGACCGCGCGGCGGATCACGTCGAGGAGGGCCTGCATCGGGCCACTGACAAGGCTGCCGGCGCGGCCAATCGCGCCAGGGACAAGGCGGCCGAGGTGAGCGAACGCGGCCGCGAGGCGTACGACGAGACGCTGGACCGCGCTGACGAGTGGCTGGAAACGGCGCGTGTCTACGTGCGCGAGAAGCCGGTACAGTCGGTCGCGATTGCACTGGGTGCCGGCTGGTTGCTTGGCCGCCTCCTGCGCCGTTGATCGACAGGGACATCCATGCCAGCTGACGATGACTCATCCGGCGCGCTGCCGCCGACGCCCGGGTTGTTGACCGAGGTACGTCAGCTCGGGCGTGCGGGCAAACGCTTGCTGGGCGCACACTGGCAACTGCTGGTGGCCGAATGTGGGCTGGCGCGCAGCGCGGTGTCATGGCTGCTGCTTGCCGGGTTGGCCGCCATGGTGGCCGGGGTGGGGCTGGGGCTGAGTCTGCTGGCCCTGACCGGGTTGGCCTTGGCGACTTGGTGGGATTCGTGGCTGTGGGCGCTGCTGGCCTTGTGCGGGTTGCAGCTGCTGTTCCTGGTTGGTGCCATCATGGTGTTCCGTCGCTGCATGCACTGGCTGAGTTTGCCACGCAGCCGCAGCTACTGGGCCACACTCATGCAGGACAGCAGGCGTGCTGGTGACGCGCATGAGTCGACGCCGGGAGATGAAGCGGTGAACAGCGAGCGAGCAAGCGGGACATGAGCATTTTCCGGCGGCTGGCCGAGGTGCGCCGGGCGCAGCAGCGCGTCGCCGCGGCGCGCGGCGAATGGGATGGTGTGGCCACGGTGCTGTTGGCGCGCAGCACTGCGCATCCGTTGACGATGGTGGGCGTGGCTACCGGTGCCGGCGCGGTGTTGGGCGGCCTCCACGTGCGACCGCTGCGGGTGCCCGGCCTCGGCGCGCTGCTCAGCGGCGGTGTGGCGGACTCGGTGGCCTTTGTCATGCGGCTGTTCGTCGAATTCGGGGTGGCGGGCCTGCGCGCGGGGGAGCATGCCGCCAAGGACGATCACCCGGATGCCGATCTGCCGGCGGACAGCACCCCGCCATGAGCGGGGTAGCCAAGCAATGAATGGACCGGTCGAGCCCGCACCGGTAGCGGCTCCCGTCACGGACACCGACACCGATGTGGCACTGGTTGCATCGGCCGGCACGGACATGGTGCCACCACGGCCGCGTCTCCCACGCCACGGCATGCGTAGCATGCGTCGGCATGTGCGCACCATGCGCGTGGTGTTGAACGTGCTGTTGCTGCTGGCATTGCTGTACACCATCACTGTCGCCAAGGCGCTGTTGATCCCGCTGGTGCTGGCTGCATTCATAGGCTTGGCGCTCAACCCCATCGTGGTGGCCGGTACCCGCGTGCACTTGCCGCGCTGGTTCACCACCAGCGTGTTGATGGTGGCGCTGCTCGTGGGTATCGGCGCGGGCGTAGGTGCGCTCACGCAGCCGGCGGTGGGCTGGTTTCAAGGTGCCCCGGCGGCAATCAAGAGTTTCGTGCCGAAATTTCGCAGCGTCACCAAGCCGCTGGAAGCCGCCAATCGCGCCACGCAAACGCTGGTCAACGGCACCAATCGCGCCCCCGTGGCGACGCCCCCGCCGATGTCGATCAGCCCATGGGATGTGGTTTCCACCGCCCCCACCGTGCTGGCTGCGGTGCTCAGCGTATTTTTGCTGGTGTTCTTCTTCCTGATCTACGGCGACACGATGTTGCGCCGGCTGGTGGAGATCACGCCGGGCTTTACCTACAAGCGCCACGCCGTGGAGATCGTGCGCAACATCCAGACCGAGGTATCGCGGTACCTGCTGACGGCGTTGCTGATCAACGCGACGCTGGGTGCGATCACCGTCGGCATGTTGCATTTGTATGGGGTACCCGACGCCTTGTTGTGGGGCGCGGTGGCGATGTTTGCCAATTTCATCCCCTACGTCGGCGCGATGTTCACCACTATCGTGCTGGCCGTGGTCGGCATGTTGTACGCCAAGGACGCCAGCCTCGAGGTGTTTCTGCCGGCGCTGACGTTTGCCGGACTCACGGCGCTCGAAGGCAACGTGATCACCCCGCTGATCCAGGGCCGCAGCATGCGCCTGAGCCCGATCGCGATCCTGCTGTGGTTGCTGCTGTGGGGTTGGCTGTGGGGTATTCCCGGCGCGCTGCTGGCGGTGCCGATGCTGACTTGCACCAAGTTGATCTGCGAACGTGTGCGCGGCTGGGAATGGTTCGCGCTGATCGTGCAGCGCTGACGCCGTTCAGACGCCAGCGGGCACCAGCAGCAACAGCGCTGCGCCAAACACGATGCGGTAGATCGCAAAGGGCGTGAACCGATGCCCGACGATGTAGCCGAGCAGCCACTTGATGGCGATGAAGGCGACGACCAGCGACACCACAAAGCCGACGGCCAGGGCGGTCCAGTCCTCGGGTGGCGCGGCCGGGTCCTGCAGCGCCTTGAGCAGTTCGTAGCCGGTGGCTGCATACATGGTCGGGATGCCGACCAGAAACGCGAACTCGGTGGCGGCGGCGCGGTTGCTGGTGCCGAACAACATCGCGGCAAAAATCGTCGCCGCCGAGCGAGAGGTGCCGGGAAAAATCCCGGCAATCATCTGCGCGATGCCGACCAGGATCGCCACGCGCCAGGTGATTGCCGTACGCTCCGGCTGACGCGCTGCCAGCAGCTCGGCGCCGAGCATCCAGCAGCCGCCGATCACCAGCGCCCACGCGACCGGTGTCACTTCCTCGGGCAGCTTGAAGCCGAGTTTCACGGCAAGCAAACCCAGCCCGGCAGTGATCGCAAACGCGGCGGTCAGCTTGAACAGGTAATCCCGATTGGCCGGCACCTGCCACTGGGTGAACAACTGCCAGATGCGCTTCCAGTAGATCAGCGTGACCGCCAGGATGGCGCCCGCCTGGATGCCGATGTTGAACAGGTCCGAGCGTGCGCCCAGGCCGAATCTTTCGGCAATCAGCAGATGCCCGGTGCTGGAGATGGGCAGGAACTCGGTGATGCCTTCGATGATGCCGAGCAGGATGACGCGCAGTAAGTCGGTCACGGGCAATCCGGTAGGCGAAAAGATAACGCCGCTCCCCTCGCGGGCGGCGTGCAGCGGCATAGCTTAAAGGTTCCGGCTCGGCACTGTTGCAATGACCCGGTGGGATTGGGTTAGGTGATCGATCGGCAGGGGCGCGCGACCCCGGGTTCGTCATGGTGTCCAAGCTGCTGTCACACACTTCCGCGCTGGCGTGCAGGAAGCGCCCGCGCCGTGATTGGCGCGAAGTTCTCGCCGTCCAACCGGTGGCCATCGGGCTTGTATGGCAGTACTACACTGGGTAGGCATTGTGCAGGACACCCCCGAGACTTGCATGCGTTTGCACCAGAAATGTGCGGATGCGGAAGTTTCTTGCTTGATATCGGTGCTACGGTAATCAGCTTGCGCCGTTGCGCACTCTGCCATCCGCGGCGCCGCAACGGTCTCGCAGCGTGGCACGAGCGTTGCTAATCAACTCCATTACTTCACGCCTGAGGCTTCCCATGTCCGCCAACACCGTGCTCGACCAGATCCAGGAACACGATATCGAATTCGTCGATTTGCGCTTTGCCGACATGCTCGGCGTGCATCACCACATGACGTTCCCGGCGCACACGATCAACGAGTCGACGTTCGAGGACGGCAAGATGTTTGATGGCTCGTCGATCACCGGCTGGAAAGGCATCAACGAGTCGGACATGGTGCTGTTGCCCGATCCGGACACCGCGCATCTGGACCCGTTCAGCACGCATCCGCAGCTGATCATGCATTGCGATGTGCTGGAGCCCTCCACGATGCAGGCGTACGGTCGTGATCCACGCTCGATTGCCAAGCGCGGCGAGGCGTATCTCAAATCCACCGGCATTGCCGACACGGCGTTCTTCGGTCCGGAACCGGAATTTTTCCTCTTCGATTCCGTACGCTGGCAGAACGACATGGGCCATGCGTTTTACGAAATCGGTTCGGTCGAGGGCGCCTGGAGTTCGCGCTACAAATACGATGGCACCAACAACGGTCATCGCCCCGGAGTGAAGGGTGGCTATCTGCCGGTGCGCCCGAACGATTCATTGGGCGACCTGCGCGCGGACATGTGCAAGGTGCTGGAGTCCCTCGGCCAGGTGGTGGAGGTGCATCACCACGAAGTGGCGAACGCCGGCCAGTGCGAAATTGGCGTGCGCTTCAACACGCTGGTGAAAAAAGCCGACGAGTTGCTGACGATGAAGTACGTCGTGCGCAACGTCGCCGACCAGAACGGCAAGACCGCCACGTTCATGGCCAAGCCCGTGATTGGCGACAACGGCAGCGGCATGCATGTGCATCAGTCGCTGGCGAAGAATGGCGAAAACCTGTTCGCCGGCGACCTGTATGGTGGCCTCAGCCAACTGGCGCTGTGGTACATCGGCGGCATCTTCAAGCACGCGCGCGCGATCAACGCGTTCTCCAACTCCACCACCAACAGCTACAAGCGCCTGGTGCCCGGTTTCGAGGCGCCGGTGATGCTGGCGTATTCCGCGCGCAACCGCTCGGCGAGCTGTCGCATCCCGTACGTCGCCAGCCCGAAAGGCCGGCGCATCGAAGTGCGCTTTCCCGACCCGATGAATTCGGGCTACCTCACCTTCACTTCCTTGTTGATGGCCGGCCTGGACGGCATCCTCAACAAGATCGACCCCGGCGCACCGGCCGACAAGGATCTGTACGACCTGCCGCCCGAAGAAGAGAAAAACATCCCGCAGGTCTGCTCCAGCCTCGATGCCGCGCTGGAAGCACTGGACAAGGATCGCGAGTTCCTGAAGGCCGGCGGGGTTTTCACCGACGACTTCATCGACGCCTACATCGAAGTGAAGATGAAGGAAGTCACCCGCTACCGCGCCAGTACCCACCCGGTCGAGTTCGACATGTACTACTCGCTGTAGTCGCCGACGGCAAAGATGGTTCGTCCAACGGGCGTCGGGGCGCCCGTGATTGCCGCCGCGCGCACGGGACTGCGTGCCAATGCACTGGTGTGGCTGAGAAAAAAAGCGCACCGCAGCTGCGGCTGAAGTATCACGCGATCGTGGACGCCACCCATCTGCCGGGTGAGCCGCAACACCTCCGCGATGTGGTCGCCGGATTTCAGCGGTATGTGTATCGCCCCGAGTGACCATTCGGTGCCTTGCGTGTCGCGACACGCGTTATCGTGTGCCTTCCAGCAGGCATGGCCAATGGTTGTCCGCACCCTTAGCCTCGCGGGTCCAGCGCACTTTTCACTTGCGGCGAACCCGCTCTGCGTTACCCTCTATGCGGTCCCCGATGACTCGAAACCCGTGTGTGCAAGCGATGCACGCAGGCGTCGCGAGCTTGACCGGTATCAAGATGGGTCTGCATGCTGCCCCGCAGACTTCCCCGTACTCTCATTACAGATGGTGATATGACACAACCTTCCTCGTTCAGTTACGAGCAATTGCTGGCGTGCGGTCGCGGCGAATTGTTTGGCGACGCCAATGCGCGCCTGCCGCAGCCGCCGATGTTGATGTTTGACCGCATCACCTTGGTGGATCCTGCCGGTGGCTCGCATGGCAAGGGGGTGTTGCGTGCCGAGATGGATATCCGCCCGGATTTGTGGTTTTTCCAATGCCATTTCGAAGGTGACCCGGTGATGCCCGGTTGCCTGGGCATGGACGGGTTGTGGCAACTGGCCGGCTTTTACCTGCCGTGGCTGGGCGAGCCGGGCCGCGGGCGGGCGTTGGGCGTGGACCAGGTCAAGTTCACCGGCCAGGTATTGCCCAGCGCGAAGTTGCTGACCTACGAGATTGATGTACGGCGGGTCATGCGTGGCAAGCTGGCGTTGGTGATCGCCGATGGCAACATGGCCGTGGATGGCCGGCCGATTTACGCGGCCACTGGTTTGCGCGTGGGTTTGTTCCAGTCAACTGAGGGCTTTTGAGATGCGACGTGTGGTCGTGACGGGGATGGGCGTAGTGTCCTGTCTGGGTAACACGCTGGCAGCCGTATCGGCGGCATTGCGTGATAGTCGCAGCGGCATTCGGGTGGTGCCCGCGTTTGTCGAGATGGGCTTGCGCAGCCATGTGGCCGGGGCGCCGCAAATCGATCTGACGGCAGAGATTGATCGCAAGTTGAAGCGTTTCATGGGCGACGCGGCGGCGTATGCGTATGTATCGATGCGCGATGCGATGGCGGATGCAGGCCTCGATGCCGAGGCGATCCATGATCCGCGCATTGGTGTCATCGCCGGTTCCGGCGGTGGCTCGCCACAATGGCAGATTGAAACCGGTGAATTGCTGCGCGCCAAGGGCGTGCGCAAGGTCGGGCCCTACATGGTGCCGCGCACGATGTGCTCCACGGTGTCGGCCACGCTGGCTACCGGTTTCGGTATCCGTGGCTTGAGCTATTCGATTTCGGCGGCGTGCGCGACATCGGCGCACTGCATTGGCGCCGCCGCCGACCTGATTCGCCACGGCGCGCAGGACGTGATGTTTGCCGGTGGCGGCGAAGAAGTGCATTGGGGCATGACCGCGCAGTTCGATGCGATGGGCGCGTTGTCCACGAATTTCAACGACACCCCGGCGGTGGCGTCGCGTCCGTACGATACCGCGCGCGATGGTTTCGTCATTGCCGGCGGTGGCGGCATGCTGGTGCTGGAGGAATACGAGCACGCCAGGGCACGCGGCGCGCAGATCCACGCCGAGCTGGTCGGCTACGGCGTCACTTCCGATGGTGCGGACATGGTCGCGCCCAGCGGCGAGGGCGCCGTGCGCTGCATGCAGATGGCGTTGGCCGATGTCAGCGTGCCGATCGATTATCTCAACACCCATGGCACGTCCACTCCACTTGGCGACGTCGTGGAACTGAATGCAGTACGCGAGGTGTTTGGGCACGAAGTGCCGCCGCTGTCGTCGACCAAGGCGCTGACCGGTCACTCGCTGGGCGCGGCCAGCGTGCACGAGGCGATCTATTCGCTGCTGATGATGCGTGACGGCTTTGTCGCCGCCTCGGCCAACATCGACACGCTGGATCCGCGCGCCGCGGATTTCCCGATTGTGCGGGAGAGTCGCGCGGCAACGCTCGATACCGTGATGTCCAACAGTTTCGGTTTTGGCGGCACGAACGGCACGTTGGTGTTCGCGCGCGTGTGACCGGGTGGCGTGCGGCATGGTGACGCACTGGCGGGTGCGTGATGCGCTTGCAGCTAACGTGGGTCTGGTCTTCTCCTCCTCGGAGCGCTTGCGATGAAACCCTGGCCCCATGCTGTTGCCGCATTGTTGTGCGTCGCCCTCGTCACGCCGGTGGCGCACGCATCGGCGCAGGATCACCATCACGACGCGGCGGCGTCCACGTCCACTGCTGTTCCGGCTGCGCCCGTGCCGGCCACGCGCTACACACCCGACGCGCCATTGCGCGCCGGCATGCGCACCGTGCACCAGGCCGTCACCGAACTTGCCCACGCCGAGCAGGGCCACATGAATACGGCGATGACCCGCGATCGCGCCATCACCATCGAGACCGCCGTGGCCACCATGTTCGCCAACTGCAAACTCACGCCCGAGCCGGACGCTGCGTTGCACGGCATCCTGGTGCCATTGCTGACCGCGGCGCAGGCGCTCAAGTCCCACCCGACCGACACCGCCCCGGTCGCCCGCATGCGCGACATCATCGCCGCCTACCCACGCTACTTCGACGATGCGGGTTGGGATGCGCCTGCGGCGAACAACGAGCGCTGACCGTTGCGCTGCGTTTCGTTGCTGCGCGAAGCCTCGCTTTTGCAGTCAGCCACGCCGGATCAAACGGCTTTGTAGGGCGGGCACTGCCCGCCGCTCCACGCAGTTACGTCGGGTCAGGGAAAAGCCGGCGGGCAGTGCCACCCTACAGGCGCACGGCGAGTTGAGTGACTGCGCCTCAACCCGCCGCTGCGCGCCAAACTCCATCGCGCATGGTCGCGCGCAATGCCGCATCCCACGGCGCGATGTCGATGTGCTGGCGCGTCAGCCACGCCGGATCAAACAGGGTCTCGGCGTAGCGCTCGCCGCGGTCGCAAAGCAGGCCGACGATGCTGCCGCTTTCGCCGCGTTCGCGCATGGCGGCGGCAAGGCGCAGACAGGCCACCAGGTTGGTGCCGGACGAACCGCCGTAGCGGTGGCCGAAGAATTCATCCAGCATCCACGCCGCGGCAATCGACGCGGCGTCGGGTATCTCGACCACGTGGTCGACTACATCGAACAGGAAACAGGGCTCCACGCGCGGGCGACCAATGCCTTCGATCAGCGTGGGCTGGCTGGCGCACGCTTCGCGGCTGTGCGTGCGCCAGCCGTTGGCAAACGCGCTGCCGCTGGGTTCGGCGACGCACAGGCGGGTGTCCAGCCGGCGGTAACGCAGATAGCGACCGATCGTGGCCGACGTACCGCCGGTGCCGGCGCCGCACACGATCCACGCTGGTTGCGTGGACGGTTCGTGGGTGAGCTGGCCAATGATGGATTCGGCAATGTTGTTGTTGCCGCGCCAGTCGGTGGCGCGCTCGGCTAGGCCGAATTGATCCAGATGGCAGGCCCCCTGTGCGGCGTGTTCGGCAGCGCGCGCATGGACCTGACGCGGATCGTCGACCAGGTCGCAGGTGCCGCCGAGCGACTGCACGTCACGGATCTTGGCTGGCGCGGTCGCCGTCGGCATGACGGCAATGAACGGCAGGCCGAGCAGGCGGGCGAACCACGCTTCGGAAATGGCCGTGCTGCCGGACGAGGCATCCACCACGGTTTGTCCCTCGTGCAGGCGTCCATTGCACAGCGCGTACAGGAACAGCGAGCGCGCCAGCCGATGCTTGAGGCTGCCAGTGGGGTGCGCTGCCTCATCCTTGAAGTAGAAATCGATGTCCACAAAACCGGGGAAGTTCAGTTTCAGCAAATGCGTGTCTGCCGAGCGCGCGGATTCCTGGGCAAGTTTCGCGATCGCGCCGTGCCACCATGAGTGGCCGGCCTGGCTGGCAGGGATGGCGGGTGGAACGGCCTCGTGCATGACTACTCTCCGCGACGGTAATGAAGGCCATGGCTGCACACGCCGTGGCACCGCCTGACTGTAGCAACGCCCGGGTGAAGCACCGTGATCTGGCGCAGGACGGAGCGAGTGCGCCGGACCTGCGGGTGGTTGTGCATGCAGCGGGATGGGTTGTGCCCTATTGGCGCGGCGTGCGCACGTTGTCTGGCCGGGCTTCGGTCGTGCTGCGGAACGGGTTGATGTCCAGACCGCCGCGGCGGGTGTAGCGCGCGTAGACGCTGAGCTGCTGGGGCGTGCAGCGCCGCATGAGGTCGATGAAGATGCGCTCCACGCAGTGTTCGTGAAACTCATTGTGGTTGCGGAACGAAATCAGGTAGCGCAGCAAACCCGCATGCTCGATCGGCGCGCCGCGGTAGGCGATCTGCACGCTACCCCAGTCGGGCTGGCCGGTCACCGGACAGTTGGAACGCAACAGGTGGGATACCAGCGTCTCGCTGGTGACGGGCGCATCCTCGCGCGCATGCAGAAAGTCCGCATGCGGCGGTCCGTAGCAGTCGATGGCCAGCTCCTGGTCGTCAAGGCTTGCGCCAGGCAGATCGGCCAGTGTGTGCTGGGTGGCATGGGCCGTGCGCAGCGTCACCTCGACTGCGCCGCCCGCAGCAGCGGACAAATCGCGCGTGAGTATCGACTGCAGTGCCGACGCGTCGGCCATGTGCTCCCGGGCGAAGCCGTTGAGATACAGCTTGAAGGATTTGGACTCGATGAGGTTGGGCGAGCTGGCTGGTATCCGGAACTCGGCCAGCGCGACCTGCGGCTTGCCGCGTTGATCCAGCCACGACAATTCGTAGGCGTTCCACACGTCCACGCCGTAAAACGGCAGCGGTTCGCTCACGCCGATCTGCGTGCGATTGCCGGCACGGGCGAGCGCAAGCAGCAGCCCGCGATCGTAGCCGCTGCGGTAGCTGGTGGCCTTGCCGAGTGCGGAGTTTTCGATGGTGCCCATGCGTGCCAGTTTAGCGGCTGCGCGTTGCACCGCGGCGGGTTCCAGGAAGGCGCCGTGGCTACCAGCCGCGCAGTAGGTCGCGCCGTGGTGGCGCGGTGCCCAGCGTATCGCTGCTCAATGAAGCACCAGCGCTGACGAGGGCTGCGCGCTGATCGGCCGCCGGTACGCACAGCAGCTGGCATTCCTCCAGCCGGGCCAGCTTGGCAAAGACCGGCAAGGCCTGCACGCGGTCGACCAGTGCGGCAGTCAGCGGCCAGCGCGCGGCGTCAATCGTGTAGTGCACGAACGCGGCAGTGCGAAAGCAACTGGCGACGCTGATGTCGGCAATCGACAACGCACCAAACAGGAAGTCGTCGTCCGGCATGCGGCTTTCCAGGTAGTTCAGCGCGGCTGGAATCTCCACTTCCCGCGCCTGGCACACGACGGCCTCGTCGATGGGCTCGTGGAAGTAGCGACTGGTCGTCAGTGGATACACCATGTGGCCGAGCAGCGATCTGGCCAGCTGCGTGTCGGCGTATTCCTCCAGCCAGCGTGCCTGCGCGCGTTCGCCAATGTCGCGCGGATACAGCGCCGGGATGGGATACCGGTCTTCCAGGTACTGGCAGATCACCGACGAGTCGTTGAGCACCAGCGCGCCGTCGAGCATCACCGGCACGCGACGCAAGGGGCTGAGGCGGGAGAACTCTTCGTTGCCGACAAACGGCACGATGGGATCGATCTCGTAGTCGGCCTGTTTCAACTCCAGGCACACGAGCACCTTGCGCACAAACGGCGAGAGGTAATTGCCGATGACTTTGAGTCGCTGTGCCACGATCCGACTCCGGGCGAGCGGTAGGCGCAGCGTGGTTGGAGATGGCTCCTGTCGTCAAGCTGGCGGGTGCGATAGGGGCCACGAGACTTCCGGCATGGGCAGCAGTGCACACTTCCGGGTTAGCATTCCGCTATTTGCCACGATGCGGCGGCAGCTGTGTCGGGCCGATCCATCCGCGGTGGAGACACGCATGTATGCAAAGTTTGGCAAGTCGCGACTGTTGGGCGCGGTGGTGATGGGCATGCTGTCTGGCGGCGTTGCCGCGCAGGGCAGAACACTTGACGCGAACGACTACGCACAGGCCGAGCGCTTCATGACTTACAACACCACGCCGCTGGTCGATCATGCAGTGCAGAAAGTGCATTGGCTCGATGCCGACCATTTCTGGTATCGCGATCACGATGCCGGTGCCGATCATTTTCTGCGGATGACCGCGAGCACCGGCGCGCGCGTACCGCTGTTCGACCAGGTCAAACTGGCGACCGCGCTGGGCCGGGTCCTGAACCAGGCGGTCGATGCCAACCAGTTGCCGGTCACCGGCTACAGCGTGCAAGCCGACGGGCGGCTGGATATCGCCATCAAGGGGAAACACTACCTGTGTGACCTGCGTGAGCAGGGCGAGTGTGTCGGCGACAAGTCAGCGGAGGTAGCCGGCGCGGTGGGCGATGCCGGAGATTCGGGCGTGGGTCGTGAGCCCGCTGTGCTTTCGCCGGACAAGAAGTCCGCGGCCTTCATCCGCAACTGGAACTTGTGGCGGCGCGATGTCGCCACCGGCAAGGAAACCCGGCTCACCACCGACGGCGTGGAGAATTTCGGTTATGCCACCGACAACGCCGGGTGGAAGCACACCGACAAGCCGATCCTGGAGTGGTCGCCCGATTCCACCCGGATCGCCACGTTCCAGCAGGACCAGCGCAAGACCAGCGACATGTACCTGGTCAGCACCAACGTCGGCAAGCCCCGGTTGACGCAATGGAAATATCCGTTGGTCGGCGACCAGGACGTGACCATGATCGAGCGCGTCATCATCAACGTGGCCGCGCGCAAGGTCGTGCGCCTGCAGATGCCGCCGGATCAGCACCGCTCCAGCCTGTGTGACGATGTCAGCTGTGGCCCGGACGGTGGCTGGGATGACGTGAAGTGGGCGCCGGATGGGAAGACGCTGGCGTTTGTCTCCACCTCGCGTGATCACCGGCACGAATGGTTTCGCCTGGCCGATGCCAGGACCGGTACCGTGCGCACGGTGTTTGAGGAAGTGGTGCCGACCTGGTACGAAAGCGGCAATGGCGCGGTGAACTGGCGCTATCTGCCACAAACGCAAGAGGCGATCTGGTTCAGCGAGCGCAACAACTGGGGCAACCTGTACCTGTACGACCTCAAGACCGGCAAGCTCAAGCATGCGATCACCGTCGGCGAGGGCAATGTCACCGAGGTGCTCAGGGTCGACGCGAAAACCCGCACGGTCTGGTTTCGTGGCGTGGGCCGTACGGCGGGTGTGAACCCGTATTACCAGCAGTTATTCAAGGTCAGCCTGGATGGTGGCGAGCCCGTGCTGCTGACGCCGGAAGCGGCCGATCACACGGTGACGTTGTCACCGGATGGACGGCTGTTTGTCGACGCGTATTCCACGCCAACCACACCACCGGTGACGGTGCTGCGCCAATCGAGCGATGGCCAGATCGTGACGGCGGTGGCGACGGCCGACATCAGCCGCCTCCTTGCCGCCGGCTGGGTCCCGCCTGTCCCGTTCACGGTGAAGGCGCGCGACGGCCAGACCGACCTGTACGGGATGTTGTTCAAACCGACCAACTTCGATGCCGCGAAGAAGTACCCGATCATCGACTACATCTATCCCGGCCCGCAGACCGGCTCGGTGCGCGGTCGCAGCTTTTCCGCCGCGCGTGGCGATCATCAGGCCCTGGCCGAACTCGGTTTCATCGTCGTTGCCGTGGATGGCATGGGTACGCCGTGGCGCTCCAAGGCCTTCCATGACGCGTATTTCGAGAAGATCGAGGACAACACGCTGCCCGACCAGATCACGGCGATCCGCCAGCTTGGCGCGCGCTACCCCTGGATCGACCTGGATCGCGTCGGCATCTGGGGTCACTCCGGCGGCGGCAACGCCACCGCCGGCGCGATGTTCCGTTACCCGGACTTCTTCAAGGTCGGCTGGGCCGAAAGCGGCAACCACGACAACCGCAACTACGAGGACGACTGGGCCGAGAAATGGCAGGGTTTGCTGGTTACCGACAAGGACGGCAAGACCAACTACGACGCACAGGCCAACCAGAACTTTGCCGGCCGTCTCAAAGGCCGCCTGATGCTGGTCCACGGCAGCATGGACGACAACGTGCCGCCCTCCAACACCTTGCTGGTGGTCGATGCCCTGATCAAGGCCAACAGGAACTTCGACCTGCTGATCCTGCCCAATGCGCGTCACAGTTACGCCAAGGACACGCCGTATGTCACACGTCGCCGCTGGGATTATTTCGTGCAGTACCTGGCCGGCAATACGCCACCAGTGGAGTACCAGCTGAAGGCGTGGCCGTGGATGTGACGAGGACTTACAACGCGTCGTGATCCAGTTCACCGGTGCGGATGCGGATGACTTGTTCCAGCGGGCTGACGAAGATCTTGCCGTCGCCGATCTTGCCGGTGCGCGCCGATTGCTGGATGGCTTCGATCACGCGCTCCAGCTGACCATCGACCACGGCTACCTCAAGCTTGATCTTGGGCAGGAAATCCACCACGTACTCGGCGCCGCGGTACAGCTCGGTGTGGCCCTTCTGGCGGCCGAAACCCTTCACTTCGGTGACTGTGATGCCCTGCACGCCAACCTCCGCCAGCGCCTCGCGCACGTCGTCCAGTTTGAACGGCTTGATGATCGCCACGACCAGCTTCATGGGGTTTCCTCGGTGGTTGGACATCATGGTGTTGCGGTGTCATGGGTGCATTCTGCCCTTGCCGGCGCGTGCTGTCGCCTGAGCAGCTCGTGTAGGACAATTCCTACAAAGACTGACGGAGCGCACCGATGGCACACTTGATCCCGGTTCACCTAAGCTTTGTTGCGACGGGTGCGAGGCGCTGTCCATGATGGATAGGCAGGAGATCGACAAGATTGCCCTGCGGCTCGTGTCGTTGGTACCGCCAGGGTTGGCGCAGGTGCAGCAGGACTTGCAGGCCAACTTCCGGGACGCTTTGGTGCAGGGACTGCGCCGTCTCGACCTGGTCACCCGCGAGGAGTTTGACGTGCAAAGTCAGGTATTGGCACGCACGCGTGCCAAAGTCGATGCCCTGGAGCGCACCGTCGCCGAATTGGAAGCGATCGTCAGCGCTCGCGAAGGTTAATCGATCAACAGTCTTCCGGAAGCCGCCCCCGATTTGTCACCTCACCCCGAGAATGGTCGGGGGCGGTTATTTTTTTCAGCGCCAGTCGATGGAGTCGCGCGATGTTCGTTCCCGACCGCGCGGCGGCCATGCGCGATCGACTCAGCCCATGAGTCTGGCGGTGACCCTGAGCCGGGCCCAGGAGGGTGTCGCCGCCCCGCAGGTGATGGTGGAGGTGAACCTGGCCGGAGGCCTGCCGGGTACCAACATCGTCGGCCTGCCGGAGGCGGCGGTACGTGAGGCGCGTGATCGTGTGCGGGTGGCGATCCAGAGCACCGCATTCGAGTACCCCAATCGGCGCGTCACCGTGAATCTGGCGCCTGCCGAACTGCCCAAGGACGGTGGCCGTTTCGATCTGCCGATTGCGCTGGGCATCCTCGCTGCCAGCGGACAGGTGCCACGCACCAAGCTGGATGATTGTGAATTCCTTGGCGAACTTGCACTGAGCGGGGCGCTGCGCGGTGTCTGCGGGGTATTGCCCGCGTTGCTGCGCGCCCGTGCCCGTGGCCGGCGCGTGGTGGTGCCTCGGGAGAATGCGGCTGAGGCGGCGCTGGTACCGGATATCGATGTGCTGGTAGCCGACACGCTGGCCGAGGTCTGCGCGTGGCTGCGTGGCGCGCAGGAACTCTCGGCGCCAATCGGGATTCCGAGCGACGGCGGTGCCTGGGAAGGACCGGATTTGCGCGACGTGCGCGGCCAGCTGCAGGCGCGCCGGGCGTTGGAGATTACCGCTGCGGGCGGTCATCATTTGCTCTTGATCGGCCCACCCGGCACCGGCAAGACCATGCTTGCCGAGCGCCTGCCCGGCATCTTGCCACCGCTTACCGAATCGGAGGCGCTGGAGACGTGCGCCGTGCTGTCGGTCGCCGGCCAGGGCGACTGCAATCTGGCGCGGTGGCGGCGGCGACCGTTTCGCGCCCCGCATCACACCGCGTCGGCAGTGGCGCTGGTGGGTGGTGGTTCGTATCCCCGCCCGGGAGAGATTTCGCTGGCGCACAACGGCGTGCTGTTTCTCGACGAACTGCCGGAGTTCAGTCGCCACGTGCTGGAAGTGCTGCGCGAACCGATGGAGTCCGGGCAAATCGCCATCTCGCGCGCGGCCCGGCAGTCGACATTCCCGGCGCAGTTCCAACTCGTCGCCGCGATGAACCCATGCCCGTGCGGTTACGCCGGCGAGCCACGTTGCCATTGCACCCCGGACCAGATTCAGCGCTATCGCGCGCGTATTTCCGGCCCGTTGCTGGATCGCATCGACCTGTGTGTGCAAGTGCCGCCGGTGCCGCTGGCCGAGTTGAGCGCGCCGCGTGGGGAACGTGACGAGGATTCGGCCACCGTACGCAAGCGTGTGCTCGGCGCACGGCACCATGCGCTGGCGCGTGCCGGCCTGCCGAACGCGGAGATTGGTACGCGGGAACTGGAGCGCGATTGCGCGCTGGGGGCGATCGAGCGGCGCTGGTTTGACGCTGCGTTGGAGAAGCTCGGCATGTCGGCGCGGGCGTATCACCGTATCTTGCGTGTGGCGCGCACCATCGCCGACCTGGACGGTGGTGCGGCGCTACTCGAGCGCGAACACCTCGCCGAAGCGCTGCAGTACCGGCGCATGTAGCGCGTGCGTGTGAGGCCCGTCTGCCGCTGAATCCCGGCGCTGAATCCCGGTGCGAGGTGCGGGCATGTCGGCATGCCGGCGGTTACTTGCGCGGCACGCGGCATCCGTCAGTGGACGTGCCAGCCATCACGTGTTTCGATGGCGTCCTGCTTTTTCCAGAGATGGCGATGACGGTTGATCTTGCTCTGATGCTGGCCGGCTTGCTGATGGTCGGCTTTCTCGCGCAATGGCTGGCGTGGCGGGTGAAAATGCCGGCCATCGTGTTTTTGCTGCTGGCCGGCCTCGTGCTCGGGCCGGCCAGTGGGGTGTTGAACCCGGACCAGTTGCTGGGCGCCCTGTTGTTTCCCGCTGTATCGCTGGCCGTGGCATTGATCCTGTTTGAGGGCAGCTTGACGTTGCGCCTGCATGAGCTGCCTGACATCGGCCGCGCTGTGCGCGGGCTGGTCAGTTACGGCGCGATAAGCGCATTGCTGCTGCTCGCACTGGCCGCTCATCTGGTGGCGGGATTGAACTGGTCGGTCGCGTTGCTGTTTGGCGCTTTGGGCTGCGTCACCGGGCCAACCGTGATCATGCCGATGTTGCGCACGTTGCGGCCAAACGCGCGCATTGCCAATACGTTGCGCTGGGAAGGCATCGTGATTGACCCGCTCGGCGCATTGTTTGCGGTGTTGATCTACGAGGCGATCGTTTCGCATCAGGAAGGTCACACCATCACCGTCTTCACCCTGACGGTGGCCAGCGGGGTGGCCTTTGGCGTGCTTTCGGCGTGGATCGTGGCCGTGCTGCTGCGCCGGCAGATGATTCCCGAATACCTGCAGAATTTCGCGGTGCTCGCAGCGGTGCTGTTGGCGTTCAGCCTTTCCAACACGCTCACGCATGAGTCCGGCCTGCTCGCGGTGACGATCATGGGGATTGCACTGGGCAACGCCCGCGGTATCCATATCGACGACATTCTCGACTTCAAGGAAAACCTGACCACGGTGCTGGTGTCGGTGTTGTTTGTGCTGTTGGCGGCGCGCCTGCAATGGCCGCTGCCCGCCGGCATGCTTGGCGCAGGCGTGGCCTTGTTCGTGATTGCGCAACTGGTGGTGCGCCCGCTCACCGTGGCCATTTCCAGTTGGGGCAGCGCACTGACGTGGCGCGAGCGCGCCTTGATTGGCTGGGTGGCACCGCGCGGCATCGTCGCGGCGTCGGTGTCCGCGCTGTTTGCCTTGCGCCTGGACGAGTTGGGCGTCCCGGGCGCCGAAGCGCTGGTGCCGCTCGTGTTCACGCTGATCATTGGCACCGTGGTGCTGCAGAGCGCGACCGCGCGGCCACTCGCGCTATGGCTGCAAGTCGCCGAGCCCGAACCCGACGGCGTGCTCATCTACGGCTCGGATGAAGTCGCGCGCGCGATTGGCAAGGCATTGACCGATGCCGGCTTCCGCACCGTGCTCGCCGACGACGACTGGGAGGGCATTCGCGTTGCGCGCATGGAGGGGCTGAGCACGTTCTTCGGCAATCCGACTTCGCCCTATGCGGATCGCAACCTGGATCTGACCGGTCTCGGTCGCCTGTTGGCAGTGTCCACCCATCGCGAGCGCAACTCCCTGACGTGCGTACATTATCGACAGGAATTTGGCCGGCACAAAGTCTACCGCTTGCGCAATCTGACCCCGCAGGAAAACACCGAGCGGGCGGCCCTTTCCGGGAGCGTGCTGGCGCCGCCGCTGTTTGACGAGGAAATGACCCATGGGCGTTTTGCGCACATGCTGGAGCAGGGCTGGAGCATCAAGTCGACCAGGCTCAGCACCACATTTGACTGGGCGCAGTTTGTGGCGCAGCACGGCACCGCGGCCGTGCTGCTGTTTGGCGTGGAGGAAAAGGGTGTGTTGCGCATCGCTTCGTCCAAACGCGAGCTGCAGCCCAAACCTGGCTGGACCGTGGTGGCGTTGGTACCGCCAGCCGTGGCCAAAATCGCGCTACCCGGGCTGAGATCGGCCTGACTGCCGGAGCGGCAATGGCGACATGCAGCGGCGGTTCACGCACGAGCTGCCGCCACTGCTGTCGATCAGGACACGCGCAGCGCACGGCTACGCCGCGGCGTGCCGGGCAAATTGCGCTTCTTCGGTCGAGCCGGTCAAGGCCGTGGTCGACGACTGACCCTGGTGGATGGCCTGGGTCACCGCATCGAAGTACCCGGTGCCCACCTCGCGCTGATGCTTGACCGCGGTGAAGCCGCGGTCGGCGGCGGCGAACTCCAGTTCCTGCAATTCGACAAACGCGCTCATCTGATGGCGCGCGTAGCGATGCGCCAGGTCGAACATGCCGTAATTGAGGCTGTGGAAACCGGCCAGGGTGATGAACTGGAACTTGTACCCCATGGCGCCCAATTCGCACTGGAAGCGGGCGATCGTGGCGTCGTCGAGATTCTTCTTCCAGTTGAAGCTGGGCGAGCAGTTGTAGGCGAGCATTTTGCCGGGGTACTTCGCGTGAATCGCTTCGGCAAAGCGACGGGCGTCGGCCAGATTCGGCTTGCTGGTTTCGCACCAGATCAGATCGGCGTACGGCGCGTAGGCCAGACCGCGGCTGATCGCCTGGTCCAGACCGGGACGCACGCGGAAGAAGCCTTCCACCGTGCGTTCGCCGGTAAGAAACGGACGGTCGTTGGCGTCGATGTCGGCGGTGAGCAGGTCAGCCGCGTCGGCGTCGGTGCGCGCCACCAGCAATGTCGGCACATCGGCGACGTCGGCGGCAAGTCGCGCGGCGTTCAACTTGTCCACCGCTTCGCGCGTGGGTACCAGCACCTTGCCGCCCATGTGCCCGCACTTCTTTACCGACGCCAGTTGATCCTCGAAATGTACGCCGGCGGCGCCCGCCTCGATCATGGCTTTCATCAGCTCGAATGCATTCAACACGCCGCCGAACCCGGCCTCGGCATCGGCGACGATGGGTGCCATCCATTCCGTGCTGTCGTCGCCTTCGGCGTGATGCAACTGGTCGGCGCGCAGCAGTGCGTTGTTGATGCGCTTGACGACCAGCGGCACGGAATTGGCTGGATACAGCGACTGGTCCGGGTACATCTCGCCGGCATCGTTGGCGTCGGCCGCCACCTGCCAGCCGGACAGATAGATGGCCTTGAGGCCGGCCTTCACCTGCTGCAGCGCCTGATTGCCTGTGAGCGCGCCGAGGGCGCTGAGGTAATCCTCCTGGTGCAGCAGTTGCCACAGTCGCTCGGCACCGCGGCGCGCCAGCGAGTGCTCGACATGCACGGTGCCGCGCAGGTTCACGACGTCGACGGCGCGGTAGTTGCGCTGGATACCCGACCAGCGGGAGGAATTGTTCCAGTCCAGGGTGATTTGTTCGGCGCTAGATGCATTGCTCTTCATGGCATGGCTCCAGAGGTGGTGATGTGGCGAGCGGGGCGTGGGACGTTTCAGGCAAGTTGGTCGTACGCGGGCAAGGTGAGGAAGTCGGCAAGTTGCGGGGCGTGCGTCAGCGCGGTGAGCAGTGCCGCGGCGGCGTCGGCACGTGTCGCGCCGGGGTGCGCACTGGCCCGCAGGCGATGCGTGTGCGTTGCCAGGGCGTGATCGAACAACGCCAGGTCGATTGGGGCCTGGTCGTCGAACGTCAGCGCGCCGTGATGCAGCCACTGCCACAACTGCGCCCGCGCGATCTCTGCCGTGGCGGCGTCCTCCATCAAGTGGTGAATCGGCACGCAGCCGAGTCCGTCCAGCCACGCGGCGGTGTAGCGCAGGCACACCTCGACGTTGTTGTCGAAGCCGGCGCGGGTGACCGTGCCGCCGGGCGCTGCGAGCAGTTGCGCGGCGGTCACGTGCACGTCTTCACGCAGCACGCCAAGCTGGTTGGGCGCGGGCATGTACTGGTCGAAGATCTGTTGTGCGACCGGCACCAGTGCGGGATGCGCGACCCAGGTGCCGTCGTGCCCCGCATGCACTTCGCGCAGCTTGTCGGCACGCACCTTGGCCAGTGCGGCAGCGTTGGCGTCGTCGTCGCCCTTGATCGGGATCTGCGCGGCCATGCCACCCATGGCGAACGCCCCACGACGATGGCAGGTCTGGATCAGCAATTCGGAATAGGCGTGCAGGAACGGTGCGGTCATGCCGACCTGGGCACGCTCCGGCAGCAGGCGCTCGCGATGCCCCCGCAAAGTCTTCAGGTAGGAAAAGATGTAGTCCCAGCGTCCGCAATTGAGCCCGGTCACCCGGCTGCGCAGCGCGTACAGGATCTCGTGCATCTGGAACGCGGCCGGCAGCGTCTCGATCAGCACGGTGACTTTCATGCAGCCGGCGGGGAGTCCGAGTTCGGCCTCGGCCAGCGCCAGCACGTCCTGCCACAGCGCTGCCTCTTCCATCGACTCCAGCTTGGGCAGGTAGAAGTAGGGACCACGATCGCGTTGCTGCAGGTGCTGCGCGTTGTGAAACGCGAACAGCGCGAAATCGACCAGCGCGCCGGCGACGGGTTCGCCGTCGACCAGGAAATGCCTGTCCGGCAAATGCCAGCCGCGCGGGCGTACCACCAGCACGGCCGGGTTGGCGTGCACGCGGTAGCTTTTGCCTTCCGGTGAGGTGAACGCGATGCTGCCATTCACCGTGTCGCGCAGGTTGATCTGGCCGTCCATCTGGTTGGCAAAGGTGGGCGCGGAGGAATCTTCGAAATCGGCCATGAACACCTTGGCGCCCGAATTCAGCGCGTTGATGATCATCTTGCGTTCCACCGGGCCGGTGATTTCCACGCGACGATCGGTCAGCGCGGCAGGAATCGGCGCCACGCGCCAAGTCGATTCGCGGATTGTGCGCGTGTCGTTGCGAAAGGTCGGCAGGGCCCCGGCATCCCAAGCAGCCTGGCGTTCGCGGCGCGCACGCAGCAGTTCCCGGCGGGTGCCTTCAAATTGACGGTGCAATTGCGCCAGGAAGTCCAGCGCGGCCGGTGTCAGCAGGCTTTCATAGCTGCCGCCATCGGCGTGTATTTCGACCGGCGTGGGGGTGAATCGCTCGCTGGGTACGGCCATGCGAATGCTCCGTTCGGGTGAACCCCGAAGCTAGGCTGATGCGCCGTATTTGACAAAATAAATGTTTCAATCATTATCATTAGCGTAGTCAATACACATGTTACCTGTTGAGTATGCGCAAAAAAATGGCAATCGACCCACCGGCCGGGATGAACAATTCACGCCAAGTTACGCCAAAGGCCGCGGCCCAGCGGCGCGATGACCAGCGGACGGACGCGCGTTATTACTACAAGGGCAATCGGCACAAACAGTTGCGCGCGTTTGTCACGGTGGTGAAGTTGGGCACGCTGACGCGCGCCGCCGAGGCCTTGTTCGTGTCCCAACCCACAATCAGCCTGCAATTGCAGGCGCTGGAGCGTGAACTGGAGACGGTGCTGGTTGATCGCCGCGGCCGGCGTATCAATCTGACTGACGCGGGCGAGGCGTTGTACGCGCTGGCGCGACCACTGGTGGAGGGCTGGCAGACGCTGGATCGCGATTTCCACGCCAGCATAAAGGGCCTGCGCGGTGGCAGCCTGGTGATTGCCGCGGGTACATCCACCATCCAGTACCTGTTGCCGGAACTGGTGCGCACCTATCGTGAGCGTTTCCCCGCGGTGCAGTTGCAACTGGCCAATGTCACCGGCAAGGATGGCTTGGCTTGGCTGCGCGCCGATCAGGCGGATTTCGCGGTGGGCTCCATGCTTGACGTGCCCAACGACATCGCGTGGGCGCCCGTGCATCACTACGACCCGATGTTGATCATGCCGCTGGATCATCCGCTGGCGGCGCGGGAGGAAATTGCGCTGGAGGATTTGTCGCCATACGGGTTGATCCTGCCGCCACAGCGGTTGTCGACGTACCGGTTGGTCGACCTGGTGTTTCAGCAACGCCAGGTGCCGTATCACGTGGCCATCGAGGTCGGCGGCTGGGACGTCATCAAGGAATACGTGGCGCGGGGCCTGGGCATTTCCATCGTCACCGGTATCTGCATCACCGCGGCGGACCGCAACCGCCTGGCCGTGCGCAATCTGCGGCAGTATTTCCCGCAGCGCGCGTACGGTGTGGTAATGCGCAAGGGCAAGTTCCTGAGCGCCGAGGCCCGTGCCTTTATCGACTTGATTCGCCCCGGCTTGCTGACACACCGCGAACACGACGAGCCGGGACCTTCGGAGCGTTAGGCGTTCAAGTCAGGACGGCGTGCCGCGCCGCCGGGGCGCCAGCCACAGGCGAGAGTGACCGTAGCGTTTCACCTGCGCTCCGTGGGTCAGGCGACCTGCCGGGCGCTGCATGCGCGGCAGGTATGCGGCGCCGGGAGTTGTCGCCCGCCGCCGTATCGGCGTCCGCCCGTTGGCTCAGACGTTGCGGTGCTTGCCCTTGAACGGCGCGTAGAACGCGCGCAGGCGAGTCACATCCGCCGCCATGTCGTCGCTGGTCGTCAAAGGCGCACCGATCACGATGGTTTTCGTCGGGTAGTGAAACGCCACTGGCAGGATCGGTACGCCGGCGCCGTGGGCGATATGCCAGAAACCGGACTTCCAGCGCGCCACCGGCTTGCGCGTGCCCTCCGGGGCCACCCCCAGCCACAGCGCATCCCGACGGGCGAACTCCTCGATCATCTGTTCGACCACGCCTTTGGTGGCGCCACGGTCGATGGGTATGCCACCGAGTGTGCGCAAAGTGCCGCCGAGTGGCGTACGGAACAACTCCTGCTTGCCCATGAACCGCACGTCGGCGCCGATGGCGACCTTCATCAGCAGGCCCCAGAAGCCGTCCCACCACGATGAGTGCGGCGCCGCAATCAGTACCAGGCGCGCAAGGTCGGGGAACTGGCCGTCCAGACCCCAGCCTGCCGCGCGCAGGGCCAGCCGACACAGCGCGCGACGCATGCCATCGCGCAACGTCGGCATGTGTGCGGGTAATTCGGCAGGTCCCGGTACGCGTGCGCTCATTCCGTATCCGCATGGCGGGCGCGCGTTTGCTTGAGCTTGCCGCGCTGCAGTTTGCCTTGCAGACGGCGCTCCCTGGCTGCGCGCGAGGGCTTGGTGGCGACACGCTTTTTCGCCGGCGCCAACACGCTGTGGATGATCGCGACCAAGCGCGCCCGCACATCGTCACGGTTGCGCGCCTGATCACGAAAGCGTCGACCCTGGATCACCAGCACGCCGTCGCCGGTCATGCGGCGATCGCGCCGGGCGAGCAGCCGCGTGCGCACTTCGTCCGGCAACGACGGCGAGTTGCGCACGTCGAAGCGCAGTTCCACCGCGCTCTCGGTGCGGTTCACATGCTGGCCGCCCGGGCCATCCGCACGCAGGAAGCGTTCGACCAGCTCGGCTGCAGGCACGGTGAGGGTTGGGCTGACGATCAACATGTGGACAGTCTAGCCGGCGCTGCGCCGCGGGCCGGTGGCATGGCGCGCCTGGCGTACCCGCTGGAGCGCCGGCAGGCCGGACTTCAGCATTGCCGCCAGCCGGCGATGAAGGCAAGTGTCGCGCCAGCGGTCGCCAGCAGCGGTGGCCACGGCGCGGATCCCGGCGCCAACGCCCACCACAAGGTGGCACCGAGCAGCAGCGCGGCACCAAGCACGCTGTACACGATCGATGCGCGCTGACGCCGAGCGTCGTCATGCAGTTGTGCGAGCAGCTGCGGGTCGCTCGGTGCGCGCTGCTCGCCGTGTGCGATCTGGCGCAGTGCGTCGCGCACCAGCTCGGGTACTTCGGGCGCGTGCTGCAACCATTCGGGCAGCCGCTTGCGCATGTCACGCAGCGTGTGCAGCGGGCTGTAGCGCTCGCGCAGGATGCGTTTGAGCACGGGATGGGCAACCGCCCAAATGTCGATTTGCGGATCGAGCGTGCGCCCGACGCCCTCGATGTTCAGCAGGGTCTTTTGCAGCAGGATCAGTTGCGGCTGCACGGTCAGCTCGAACTGGCGGGCGGTCTGGAACAATTTCACCACCAGTTCGGCCAGGGAAATCTGTGCCAGCGGACGGGTGAAGTACGGTTCGCACACCGTGCGCACCGCTGCTTCCAGTTCGTCCAGGCGCACGCTTGCCGGCATCCAGCCGGCCGCCACATGCAGCTGCGCGATGCGCGCGTAGTCGCGTTCGAACAAGGCGATGAAGTTTTGCGCCAGCCAGTACTGATCGGCTTGCGGCAGCGAGCCCATGATGCCGAAATCCAGCGCAATGAAGCGCGGCTCCGTGCTGTGCGTGAGATCCACCCAGATGTTGCCCGGATGCGCATCGGCGTGGAAAAAGTTGTCGCGGAACACCTGCTCGTAAAACAGGCGCACGCCTTTTACCGCCAGGCGCTTGCGATCGATGCCGGCCGCATCGATGGCGGCAATGTCGTCGCAGCTGACGCCGTGGACGCGCTCCAGCGTCAGCACCCGCGTGGTGGTCAGCGCCCAGTGCACGGCCGGCACGTACAGATCCACGCCGCTGGCAAAGTTGCGCTTGAGCAAGCTGGCGCTGGCGCCTTCGCGCTGCAGGTCGAGCTCGTTGTCCAGCATCTTCTCGATTTCAGCCACGACGTCCAGCGGGCGGATCTTGTCGGCGTGTGGGTGCCAGCGCTGCGCCAGCGCACCGAGTGCACGCAACAGGCGCACATCGCGGGCAATTTGCGCGTCGATGCCGGGGCGCAGCACCTTGACCACCACCTCGCTGCCGTCGTGCAGGGTGGCCGCGTGCACCTGGGCGATGGACGCCGAGGCCAGCGGGGTTTCGTCGAAGCGGGCGTATAGCTGGCTTGCCGCTGCGCCCAGTTCCAGCTCGACCATGGCGCGCGCCGCAGCGCCGGGAAATGGCGCAACTTGATCCTGCAACAACGAAAGTTCATCGGCGATGTCGGCCGGCACCAGATCGCGGCGCGTGGACAGGACCTGGCCGGCCTTGACGAAGATTGGCCCCAGTTCAGTCAGCGCCAGGCGCAGGCGCGCGCCACGCGCCAGCCCGGCGACGTTCGCGCGTGGCCGTGCCAGCAATGGCCGCAGCAGTTTCAGCGGACGATACAGATGCGTGGCGTCAACCAGTTCGTCGAGTCGGTATGCCAGCAGCACCGAAGCCACGCGCAACAGGCCCGGGATGATCCTGAGCGGCGTCACCTGGCGTTGCCATGCACGCGGGCGACGAGCCGCGTCACGCGCGCCTGCAAGCGTTCACTGCGCTCGCGCAAGGCATCCACGCCGTCCAGGTAGCCTTCGATTTCGCCCGGTGCCAGCGCCAGGCGCGCTTCGTCGCGCAACCAGTCCGCGCCGTCCTCGCGCAAATGCACCGCGGTTTCATGCGCGTGATCCAGGCCTTCGCGCACGGCACGCGCCAGCGGCACACCGAGGACGTCGCCAAACGTGCGCGCAAACGCTTCCTCGAAGTCCGGCGCAAAGTTGCTGGCGAGCCGTTCCAGCCGGCGCGCCAGATCGGCATCGCCGGCAAGCTCGACCTTGCCCGGGGCAACGTCGTCGTTATCGCGATTGAGCAGCATGCCGAGCAGGCTGCCCGGCGTCGCCGTCACGCGCAAGCTGGCGTCGGGCTGCGCGGGGCCCACTTGCAGTTTGCCGTCGGCCACCGTCACGGCGAACGCAATTTCCGGTCCGCGCAAATGCAATTGCACGCTGCGTCCGTGCAGTGCCGCCAGCTGCTGTTGCGTGTCCGGATCCAGTGCCAGCGCATGATTGAATGCGGCTTGCAGCGCGCGCCCGCCCAGCTTGCGCAGCGGTTGCGGCAACCAGGAATTTGGCGTGGTGGTCATGCCGGGATTGTAACTGCGCCGTCGAAATCGAGCTGGCGCCATGCTTCGTACACGGCGATGGCGACGCTGTTGGCCAGGTTCAGGCTGCGGTTGTGCGGACGCATGGGCAGGCGCAGACGCTGTCCGCTCGGGAGGGCGTCGAGCACGGCTTGCGGCAGGCCGGCGGTTTCGCAGCCAAACAACAACGCATCGCCGTCGGCAAAGCGGGCGTCGGTATAGCGCACCCGGCTGCGCGTGCTGAACGCGAATACGCGCGGCGCGCCAATGGCGCCGAGGCATTGCGCCAGATCGTCGTGCACGACAACACGGGCGTACTCGTGATAATCCAGCCCGGCCCGGCGCAAGTGGGCGTCGTCCAGCGTGAAACCCAGCGGGCGGATCAGATGCAGCCCGGCGCCAGTGTTCGCACACAGGCGAATCACGTTGCCGGTGTTCGGCGGAATTTCGGGATGCCACAGAATGACGTGCAACATCCCGCCATTATGACGTGGATGTGTCCACCAACACCGACCGCTCAGCTGCGGGCGGGTGTAGACGCCTCGGCCATGGAGGCCGGCGAGCACGCCGCCAGCGGGGCGTGCACCGTGTTGGCTGTCATCCGGTTGCTCGCCGACGTCGGTGTGGCGATCAACATGGCACCGAGCACCAACGCGCAGACCAGCATGCCGATGGCGCACAGGCCGCGCAGCATCAACGCTTCGAATTTCATGGCTGTCTCCTCAGTGGTTGCGGGGGGAGTCCGCAGTACATGAGGAGCAAACGTCGTGCCAGCTGCGTGCATGCGGGGAAATGGCGGCATGCCGTGGTCGGCCACTGGCGACGCGGCTGGAATAACCGTCCGCGGACATCCGCCGTGCATTGCCGGACGCGCGGACAGTCTTCCGCGGCGCTGGTTCAGCGGGCGCTGGAGGTAACGCCGGGGCACTTGTGCACGACCGCGTAATACATGCCATCGAGGTCGCCGTCGCCAGGCAGGATCTGCCAGCCGACCGCCGCGGGCTGGCCAACGGGCAACGTGAAGCCCACGGCTTGCGCGTCGGGTTGGGCCTCCAGCAGCTCGTGGATGACCGCTTCGTTTTCTGCACGCAGCAGCGAACAGGTGATGTACACCAGTCGTCCGCCCGGAGCCAGCAGTGGCCACAGCGCCGCCACGATGCGGCGCTGCTGTGCGCACAACGCGGAGAGATCACTGGCGCGACGGTGCAGGCGCACGTCCGGGCGCCGGCGCAGGACGCCGGTGGCCGAGCACGGTGCATCGATCAGGATGCGGTCATAGGGCGTGCCGTCCCACCACGCCTGCGGAGCACCGGCGTCGCCGATCACGATGCGTGCATCCAGCCGCAGGCGCATCAAGTTGTCGCGGATGCGTTCGCCACGTTGGCGATCGAACTCCAGCGCGGTCAGTTCGATGTGCGCGCGTTCCAGCAGGTGGCAAGCCTTGCCACCGGGTGCGGCGCAGGCGTCGAGTACGCGCAGCCCGTCACCAACTTGCGCAAGATCGGCGGCAATTTGCGCCGCGCCATCCTGCACCGCGAACGCGCCGTCGGCGAAACCGGGCAGGCGGGTGACGTCCAGGCTGTGGGGGAGAACGCTGGCATCAGCCAGCCAGGGATGGGCGCTGGCCGTATAGCCGGCTGTTGCCAGCTGCGTGAGCAACGTGTCGCGTGAACCGTGGCGGCGATTGACGCGCAGCATCAGTGGTGGCTCGGTGTTGTTGGCCGCCATGATCGCCTCGGCCTGTTGCGGCCAGTCCTGCGCCAGTGCTGCGGCCAGCCACACGGGATGCGCGTGGCGGGTTTGCGCGTTGGCGTCCAGCTGCGCGTTGCGCGTCTCGCGCTCGCGTAGCCAGCGGCGCAACACGGCGTTGACCATGCCGGCGAGCTGCGGACGCCGCAACGCGCGCGTGGCTTCCACGGTTGCAGCGACGGCTGCGTAGTCGCGCAGCTGCAAAATTTCCAGTTGCACCAGGCCAAGCACCAGCAGGGCGTGGATGGCCGGATCCTTGTGTCGCAGCGGCTTTTCCAGCAGACCGTCGATGGCCGCATCGAAGCGCAACCACCAGCGCGCGCCATCGCTCAACAATGCCATCAGCAGTGCACGATCACGCGGGTCGGGCAGCCTGGGCGCCTGACGCTCCATGACCTCACGCAGCGAGGCACCGCGCATGGCAACTTCGGCCAGCCCCCTGGCGGCAACCGCGCGGGTGTCGACTTTCATTGCAGTCGGCGCAATTCGGGGCGCGCGTTCAGGTAGTCGCCCACGGTGATGCGTCGGCCGCCAGCGCGTTGCACGGCGGTGATGCGCAGCGCTCCTTCCGCGCAGGCGACGTCAAAGCCGGTCGGGCTCGCCGCAAGCAGGCTGCCGGGCGTTGCGTGATGGTCCAGTGTCAGCGGTTGCGCGGCCAGCACACGCAGGGTTTCACCGCCAAGCTGTGCCGTGGCAATGGGCCATGGGTCAAACGCGCGTACCTGCCAATCGAGTTCTTGCGCAGTGCGGTGGAAGTCGAGTCGTGCGTCGGTCTTCTCGAGTTTGTGCGCGTAGGTAACGCCGGTTTCGGCTTGCGCGAATGCGGCCGGTGCGTGCCCAGTGCGCAGTTGTGCCAGACCATCGGCCAGCACTTGCGCGCCCAGCAGGGACAAGCGGTCATGCAGGCTGCCGCCAGTGTCTTTCGGGCTGATGGGGGTGCGCCGTTCCAGCATGACCGGCCCGGTGTCCAGGCCGGCTTCCATCTGCATCAGTGCCACCCCGGTTTCGCGGTCACCGGCGAGGATGGCGCGCTGGATCGGTGCCGCACCGCGCCAGCGTGGCAACAGGCTGGCGTGCACGTTCCAGCAGCCGTGGGTCGGGATGGCCAGCACCGCAGGCGGGAGGATGAGTCCGTAGGCAACCACCACCAGCAAGTCGGGCCGATAGTTCGCCAGGGTTTGCTGTGCTGCGACGGGTTTCAGCGATTGGGGTTGCGCGACGACGAACCCGGCGGCCAGCGCCGCCTGCTTGACCGGGCCGGGTGTGAGTTTGCGGCCGCGTCCGGCGGGTCGATCCGGCTGCGTGTACACCGCGGCCACGTCGATACCGTCGGCCTGACAGGCTGCCAGGCACGGTACGGCAAACTCCGGCGTACCCGCGAAGATCAGCCGCAGCGGGCGGACGGCGGTATCCGGGTTACTCAAGCACTCGCCGCCTGCCGCCGTTGCTTGTCCAGCCGCTTGAGCAGCAGCGTGCGTTTCAGTGACGACAGGTAATCGACAAACATCTTGCCGTCGAGATGGTCGATCTCGTGCTGGATGCACACCGCCAGCGGTCCCTCGGCCTCAAGGGCAATGTCCTTGCCATCGAGGTCCTGCGCCTTGACCTTGATGCTCAGCGCGCGGGTGACGTCGGCAAACATCCCCGGAAACGACAGGCAGCCTTCCTGGTAAACCTGCGAACCGGACTTCTCCACCACTTGGGCGTTGACCAGGATCAGCGGTTGCGTGCGTTCGTCGCTCATGTCCGCCACCAGCACGCGTTGCTGCACATTGACCTGGATCGCAGCCAACCCCACGCCTTTGGCCGCATACATCGTTTGCAGCATGTCGGCGCCCAGTTGCCTGAGCTTCGCATCAAACACGGTTACTGGCGCGGCGTGCAGGCGCAGCCGCGGGTCGGGGAATTCAAGGATGGAAAGAATGCTCATGGGCCTCATCTCACGTGCCGAAACTGCGGGCAAATCGGCGAAAACCAAGCCCTGCGGCACCTTACAATCATTCCCATTGTACGTGTTCGGCTGTGCATCGGGCAGCGGTTTTGCCCGGCGCCACCTCTGTTGCGCGCCTTAACGGTTCGGTTACACTCGCCCGAGCACCTGGGGAAGGGGGATTCCCGCCAATGATCAAGAAACTCATCGTGTTGCTGGCCAGCATGTTGGTCACCGCGGCGGTATTCGCAGCGAGTGCCCCGCTGCGCAATGGCCACCCGGATACCTACACTGTGCGCAGCGGTGACACGCTGTGGGATATCTCCGCCAGGTTTCTGGCCAAGCCGTGGCTGTGGCCGGAGATCTGGCAAGCCAACCCCCAGGTGCGCAACCCGCACCTGATCTATCCCGGCGATGTGCTCAATCTGTCGTTCATCAATGGACCGCGTCTGTCCCTGCAACCCCGCGTGCATCGCGAGGGTGACGCGGTACCGGCCATCCCGTTGGCCGACCTGCGCATGTTCCTCAAGGACGTGCGCGTGATGGATTCCAACGCGGTCAGTTCGGCACCGTACGTGGTGGGACTGGAGGAGGCACGCTTGCGTGGTGCAGTCGGCCAGAACCTGTATGTGCGCGGCTTGCAGGGGGAGGCGGGTCAGCGTTGGGCCGTCGTCCGGCCAACCCACGTATTTCGAGGTTTCGAACAGGATGATCCGGGTGATGCCGAGCATGGCATCGTCAGCCATTCGCTGAACAGCAATGCGGCCATGGTCAACGCGCCGTGGAGCGAGGACTCGCGCAATGATGGCCACTGGGGTCGCGGCGACGATCTGGGTGTGGAGGTCAGCGTGATCGGCACGGCCGAGACTTTGCGCATGGGCGATCCGGCCACTTTGTTGCTGCTCGGCTCCACGCAGGAGATTCGCAGCGGCGACCGCATCATGCCGGTGGATGACACGCCATACGATCCCTATTACTACCCGCATGCCCCCAAGAGCGTGGCCGCCACGGCGCGCGTGATCGGCTTTGCCGATGCGCTGGATGCGGTGGGATCGCGTCAGGTGGTCATGCTGTCCATTGGTGCGCGCGATGGCGTGGACAACGGCCAGACCTATGCGATCTACGAGCCCGGCCAGACCATCAATGACGACGTGGCAAGCAACAGCTGGCGTCGGGGTACCGGCAAGTCGGTGACGCTGCCCGATGAGTTTGTCGGTCACGTGATGGTGTTTCGCACGTTCGATCGGGTCAGCTACGGCTTGATCATGGACGGTCTGCGCCCGGTGCACGTCAACGCCAGGCTGCGCATGCCCGAGTAAATCGACGCGTCGTTAGCGTTGTCTGCCTACAGCACGGCGCGGCCTTCACCGCGCCGTTTCTGTCGGTGGCTGGCTCGTACACTTTGCGTATGGACGAGACGAGTGAATGGCGGCCATGGCTGACAGCGTTGCGCACGCCGGGCATGGGACCGGGCGGACTGCGCGAACGGTTGCTGGCGGTCGACAACGACATCCATGCGGTGCTCGCCCAGTTGTGGCGCCAGCGCGCGGTGCTGGGTGACGGTGCAGCGGCGTGGTTGCGCCAGCCGGACGAGGCGCGGCTGGCGGCCGACCTGGCGTGGCTGGCCGTCCCGGGGCATCGGCTGTTGCGCTGCACCGACGCCGACTTTCCACCGCAACTGGAGCACATCCCGCAGCCCCCCGCGGCGTTGTTCGTGGTCGGCGACGCCGCTGCGCTGCTGTATCCGCAAGTGGCCGTGGTCGGTGCGCGGGCGGCCAGTGCAGGTGGTCTGACGCATGCGCGGACATTTGCGCGCGCGTTGGCCCAGGCCGGGTTGGCGATCACCAGTGGCCTGGCCGACGGCATTGATGCGGCCGCCCACGCCGGTGCGCTGGAGGTGGGCGGCCTGACCCTGGCGGTCATGGGAACGGGGCCCGATCTGGTCTATCCGCGCAAGCATCAGGCGCTGGCACAACGGATTGCCGCCCACGGCGCGCTGGTCAGCGAGTTCCCGCCAGGCACCGCCGCCCGCCCGGATCATTTCCCGCGGCGCAATCGGCTGATCGCCGGCTTGTCCCTGGGCACGCTGGTGGTCGAAGCGGGCCTGCGTTCCGGCTCGCTGATCACGGCGCGCCTGGCGGCTGAGCAGGGCCGCGAGGTGTTTGCGCTGCCTGGCTCCATTGGCAATCCGCTGGCTCGCGGGTGCCACCGTCTGATCCGCGATGGCGCACGCCTGGTGGAAGGGGCGGCGGAAATTGTCGAGACATTGGCGCCGGCTGCGCGCATGCTTGGCGGTGAATTGGCGGCGCGCCTGGCGGCACCGATGCCGGACGGAACGTCCACGCGATCCTCCACGGTGGCCACGCACACAGTCGCTGCAACGCCTGCGGGGCATCGAAGTGACCCAGTGTCGCGACGGCTGTTGCACGAACTTGGGCACGATCCGGTGACGTTGGACGAACTTGCTGCGCGCACTGGCCAGTCGCCGGCGACGTTGGGGGCGCAGTTGTTGCTGCTTGAACTGGAGGCCAAGGTCGAGAGTTTGCCCGGCAATCGCTACCAGCGGTTGCCCGTGGCCGGGGATGATTGACGCCGCGCTCGCGGGCCGCTGATCATGGCCGGTTGTCGCGCTGGTGCTTGACAGCATGGGGTCGGCGTGGTTTCAACTATATATATGTCCGGCGCGCTGCCGCGCCGCCCAGTCCGTTTTGTGGAAATCCAGCTTCATGGCAAAAAACCTGCTTATCGTCGAGTCGCCTGCCAAGGCGAAGACGATCAATAAATACCTGGGCAACGACTTTTATGTGCTCGCTTCCTACGGTCATGTGCGTGACCTGAAGCCGAAGGAGGGCGCGGTCGATACCGAGCACGACTTTGCCATGGCTTATCAGCTCATCGAGCGCAACGAAAAGCATGTCGACGCGATCGCCAAGGCGGCGAAAGCGGCAGAAAACATCTATCTGGCTACCGACCTGGATCGCGAGGGTGAGGCGATCAGCTGGCACGTCAGGGAGATCCTGCAGGCACGCGGTCTGCTGGAAGGCAAGCAGGTTTACCGCGTGGTGTTTTCCGAGATCACACCCAAGGCGATCAAGGCGGCCGTGGCCAACCCGCGCGGTTTGTCCTACGACCTGGTGGATGCGCAGCAGGCCCGTCGCGCGCTGGATTATCTGGTGGGCTTCAATCTGTCGCCCGTGTTGTGGCGCAAGGTGCAACGCGGGCTGTCCGCCGGCCGCGTGCAATCGCCCGCGCTGCGCATGATCGTCGAGCGCGAGGAAGAGATCGAGGCCTTCAAGGCGCGCGAATACTGGACCATCGAGGCGCAGCTGAACCACCCCGACGGTGATTTCAGCGCGCGGTTGAGCAAGCTCAACGGCAAGAAATTCGAGCAGTTCGACCTCACCAGCGAAGCCGTTGCACAGGCCGCGCGCGCCGCGCTGAAACAGGCCGCACATGGTCGGCTCACGGTGAGTGACGTGTCGTCCAAGGAGCGCAAGCGCCGTCCTGCCGCGCCGTTCACGACGTCCACCTTGCAACAGGAAGCCGCGCGCAAGCTTGGCTTCACCACCAGTCGCACGATGAAGGTGGCCCAAGGGCTGTATGAAGGTGTGGCGTTGGGTGCGGAAGGCAACGTTGGCTTGATCACCTACATGCGTACCGACTCGACCATGCTCGGGGTTGACGCGGTGACCGAGATTCGTGAAGTGATCGCGCGGGAATACGGCGCCGGGGCATTACCCGACGCGCCGCAGGTGTACAAGACCAAATCCAAGAACGCGCAAGAGGCGCATGAGGCGGTGCGCCCAACCTCGGCAATGCGCACGCCGCGGTCGGTGGCGGCAGTGCTCAACGACGATCAGCGCAGGTTGTACGAATTGATCTGGAAGCGCGCTGTGGCTTGCCAGATGATCCATGCCACGCTGAACACCGTGACGGTGGAATTCGCCGTGCGCGATGTGGATGGCTACACGGTGCCCGGCGCAGCTGATGCCACCGGTGGCGATGCCTCGTTCCGGGCCAGCGGCACCACGGTGGTCAATCCGGGGTTCCTGGCGGTGTACGAGGAAGGTCGCGATCAGAAGAGCGCGGAGGATGATGACGAAGGTCGGCGCCTGCCACGGTTGACGGCAGGTGAGCAAATTGCGTTGCGCGACATCGCCGCCGACCAGCATTTCACCGAGCCACCGCCGCGTTTCTCCGAAGCCAGCCTGGTCAAGGCACTGGAGGAGCGCGGTATTGGCCGGCCCTCGACGTATGCCAGCATCATCCAGGTGTTGCTGCACCGCGAGTATGTCGTGCTCGACAGTCGCCGCTTCAAGCCCAGCGACGTGGGCCGCGCGGTCAGCCGGTTTCTCACCCAGCATTTCACCCAGTACGTCGATTACGACTTCACGGCCAAGCTCGAGGACGAGCTCGACGCGGTCAGTCGCGGCGAGGCGGCCTGGCGGCCGTTGATGGCGCGTTTCTGGGTGCCATTCAAGCGCCTGGTGGACGAAAAGACCGAGTCCGTCGATCGCAATGAGGCTACCGGCGCGCGGCAACTGGGCGTCGACCCGAAGACCGGCAAGCCGGTATCGGTACGCCTGGGCCGTTACGGACCCTACGTTGCCATTGGTACCAAGGAAGACGAGGAAAAACCCACTTTCGCCAGCCTGCGCACCGGGCAGAGCATGCATTCCATTACGCTGGCCGAGGCCCTGGAGCTGTTCAAACTGCCGCGCCAATTGGGACAGGCGGCAAATGGCGACGCCGTGAGCGTCGGCGTCGGTCGCTTCGGCCCGTTCGTGAAGCAGGGCAGCACGTATGCTTCGCTCAAACCCGAAGACGATCCGTACACCATCGAGTTGCCGCGCGCATTGCAGATCGTGGCCGAGAAACTGGAGATGCTCGCGAACCGCCTGATTCTGGATTTCGGCGATGGCGTGCAAGTGTTGAATGGACGCTATGGCGCGTACATCACCGATGGCGAAAAGAACGCGCGCATTCCCAAGGATCAGGAACCCAAGTTGCTTACGCAGGCCCAGTGTCTGGAGCTGCTGGCGGCGGCTCCGGCGCGCAAGGCGCGCTTTGGCAAGAAGGGCGCGGGCAAGGCGGGCACCGGGAAGGCGGCGGCGAAAAAGGCCGCGCCAGCTGTGAAAAAGACGCCAGTCAAGAAACCCGCGAGCAAGAAAACCGCGACCAAGAAAACGGCGGCACGCAAGACGGCGGGCAAAACCGCCAGGAAGCCCGCGGCCAGGAAGACCCCACCGCGCCCGGCGGCGAGCAAACAGGACGCCTGAGTGTTGCAGCATTTGACGTTGGCCACGCCGGCATTGCGTTGCGGGTCACCGCGCATGCATCAGTGGCTGCACTGTGTCGGGCCTTTGGCAAGGCGCTGGCGTCCACCAGCGCCAGTCCGCATAGAACAACCACCGGCTCGCGCCGCGAGCACTGTTGCCGTCTATTTCGGCGGCGCCTGGATGGGTTGCTCGACGCACCGTTGGGCGGCCCGGCCAGTCCCACGACGATTCGTGATGCGCTTTCGGGCGCTATCATCCGCGCCTGATGACCGGGGATGCAGGTTATGGGCGTGTTTGCAGCGCCTTACATGATCGGTCCTGCGGTGCCGCGCCGGATGGCGGATACACATGGGTTGCACGTCGGCTGCACACCGAATGTGCGCTGCTGTCGGCGTATGCGTGACGGTTTGCTGGCCACAGAGATTGCCCCATGAGCTACGTTCCGGATACTTTCGCGCACACGGCGCCACGGCACTTGCCGTTGCTGGTGGCGCGACATCCGCAGCGGGTACTGGCGTGGCGGAATGGGCGTGCGGTCAACGCGGCACAGTTTCTCGCGCATGTGCGCGCCGTCGCGGCTACGCTCCCGGTCGCCGAGGCCGTGGTCAATCTGTGTGCGGATCGCTACGCCTTCATGGTCGCATTTTGCGCCGCCGTGGTGCGCGGGCAGGTCACGCTGCTGCCTTCGTCGCGCGCGCCGCAGGCGGTGGATGAGGTCATGGCGACGCATCCGGGATGCTATGCGCTTGGCGAAGAGGCACTGGACCCCGCGCCGCAAGGATATCGGCGCTTGCCGACGCTCGGTGACGTGCCTGCCAACGACACCGAATTGATCTGGCCGCAGATACCCGCCGGGCAGGTCGTGGCCATCGGCTATACCTCCGGGTCGACCGGTGTGCCGCAGCCCAGTCCGAAAACCTGGCGCAGTTTTCATGCCAGCACCGCAGGCAACCTGGACATGTTGCGTGCGGCTGTCGGGGACAGCTTCGGCATCGTCGCGACGGTGCCGCCGCAGCATATGTACGGGGTGGAGATGTCCGTATTGCTGCCGCTGCTGGGTGGACACAGCGTGCACACCGGGCGACCGTTTTTTCCCGCTGACGTGGCCGCGGCGCTGGCCGGGATTCCCGCACCACGCGTGCTGGTGAGCACACCGGTGCACCTGCGCGCGCTGGTCGCGTCGGGCGTCAACCTGCCGGAGGTGGCGTTGATCGTTTCGGCTACCGCGCCGCTGCCGCTGGCGCTGGCCCGTGCCGCGGAGGACAGGTTTGGCGCGCCGTTGCGCGAAGTGTTTGGCTCGACGGAAACCTGCGTGTTTGCCAGTCGGCGGCCGACTGTCAACGAGGCTTGGCAGTTGTTTGCCGGTGTCACCTTGCACCCACAACCAGACGGCACTGCCGTGGCCGCACCGCAGTTGAGCGGCACCGTGAGGCTGGCCGATATCGTCAGCCTCGCCGCGAATGGCAGATATTTCCATTTGTGTGGTCGAAACGCTGATCTGCTGGAGATTGCCGGCAAGCGTGCCTCTCTGGCCGACCTCACCTGGCGCCTGTTGGCGATCCCCGGGGTGCGGGACGGCGTGGTGGTGCAACTTGACGAATGCGATGCGCTGGGGGTGCAACGCATTGCGGCGCTGGCCGTGGCGCCAGGGCTGGAGGCAACGGCGGTCACCGAAGCCTTGCGTCGCTCGATCGATCCGGTGTTCCTGCCGCGCCCGCTGCGCCTGGTCACGGCGCTGCCGCGCAATGAAACCGGCAAACTGCCGCGTAATGCGTTGCTCGCGCTGCTGGATGCGCACCAGGTTTGACCTGCGATCACTGCCCAGGCTTCTGGCCGCGCGGAGGTGCTGCGGGCGAGAGGCTGCACATTGGCTTCGCTGAAGACTTGCCTGCTGCATGGCCAACCGTGCCGGCAAATGAGCGGATCGGCAGTGCACGGTTGATGATCGACCCCGCAGCACGCGGCCAATGCACCGGTGGGGGCCGCTGTGCACCACGGTGGCGCGGCGCCTGCCGTTACAATGCACATCTACGTCATGCGCGACGCGATGTTGGAGTGGGGCAATGAAGGTTCTGGTCATCGGCAGTGGCGCGCGCGAGCATGCGCTGGCGTGGAAGCTGTGCCGGTCCCCACGGGTGGATGCCGTGCTGGTGGCGCCCGGCAATGCCGGTACCGCGCGTGAACCGCGCGTACGCAACGTCAACGTGGCGATGGATGATCTGGATGGCCTGCTGGCGTTGGCACGCAGCGAGAAAATCCATCTCACCGTGGTCGGCCCGGAGGTACCGCTGGTGGCCGGCATCGCCGACCGCTTTCGCGCCGCAGGGCTGCGCATCTTTGGCCCACGTGCCGTTGCCGCGCAACTGGAGGGGTCCAAGGCGTTTGCCAAGGATTTCATGTTGCGTCACGCCATCCCGACCGCCGGTTATGCCGTCTTCACGGAACTGGAGCCGGCCCTTGCCCATGTGCGCGAGCAGGTGCATCGCCGTCATGCGCCGATCGTCATCAAGGCCGATGGTCTGGCTGCGGGCAAAGGCGTGGTGGTGGCGCTGACGCTGGCCGATGCCGAGTTGGCGTTGCATGACATGCTTGGCGCCCATCGCTATGGCACGGCGTCGTCGCGCGTGGTGGTCGAGGAGTTTCTGGAAGGTGAGGAAGCCAGCTACATCGTCATGTGCGACGGCAGTGACGTGTTGCCGCTGGCCAGCAGCCAGGACCACAAGCGTCGCGACGAAGGCGATCTGGGGCCCAACACCGGCGGCATGGGTGCGTACTCGCCCGCGCCGGTGGTCACCGCGCAGGTGGAACAGCGCATCCTGCGCGAGATCATCGCCCCGACGGTGCACGCCATGGCCGCCGAGGGCGCCCCGTTCATCGGGTTCCTGTACGCCGGGTTGATGATCGACGCCGGCGGTGCACCCAAAGTCATCGAGTTCAATGTGCGCCTGGGCGACCCGGAAACCCAGCCGATTTTGCTGCGCCTCAAATCCGATCTGGTGGAGCTGATTGATGCTGCGCTTGATGGCCGCCTGGCGCAGGTGCGGGCGCGCTGGGATGCGCGCCCGGCAATGGGCGTGGTGTTGACGGCAGCGGGGTATCCGGGCCGTGTGCGCCTGGGCGATGTCGTGCACGGCCTGGACGCGGCAGTGGGTACCGATCTGCAAGTGTTTCATGGCGGTACGCGAATGGACAGTGCAGCGCAGGTGGTGACCGCCGGGGGCCGGGTACTGACCGTGTGCGCCCTTGGCGCGGACATCGCCGCGGCGCGCGAGCGGGCATACCAGGGAGTCGACGCCATCGAGTTTGCGGGCAAGACCTATCGCCGCGACATTGCACATCGTGCGTTGCAGCGCTGAGCTGCAACGTACAGCGACCGGAATATCCATACCTTGGCGCACGTAGTGTCACCTCCGCGCTGACTTTTCCCGCCCGGCGCTTTTCCGCTATGCTTCACGTTTTCCCCCGCGAAAGATGGCCTTGGCGCACGCGCGTCGGTCGGTTCTCGCGCTTGTTTCCATCGTTTGATGAGGTCTTTCCATGCGCAGGATGGTTTTGTCGCTGATGTCAGCCGCAGCGCTGACGCTGGCGGGCTGCAATGCTCCTTCTCCGACGGCGACGACGGACGCCGGCGGGCCGGCAGCGGCGAAGACCGCTGTCGCCGGCAGCGCGGCGGCAGCCAGTGCGCCCATGCCCAGTGAAGTCACCGGTACGATTGCATTGCGTGAACCGGCGCAATTGTCAGCCAACGCCAGGCTCGATATACGTTTGCTGGATATCACGGCCGATGCCTCGGCGAACGGTCCGGCGCTGGCGAGCAAGACCGTCATGCCGGCCAACCAGTTTCCGCAAAACTTCCAGTTGACGTTTGACCCGGCGCAAGTGAAGCCGGCCGACTTGTATATCCTGCAGGCGACGCTGGTGGATGGTGACCGGCATTACACGATGCCGATCCAGGCACCGGTGTTGACCAAGGGTCATCCGAACACGGCGACAATCGACCTGGTGGCGCAGCAGACCAAGGGCGAGAAGGTGCTGACGGCGTTCCATGACGTGCAGAAACAGCTTGGCGCGATGAAGATCACGCGCGGCACCAAGCTGGAGAAGGAAAGTTCACGCGGCTGGCAGCTGTTTCGCCAGGCTGGTGAGGTCAAATTCATTCGCGAACTGGTTGACCACACTGGCAAGGACTTTACCAGCACCGACTACGCGTATCGGGACGGCAAGCCGTGGGTGGTGGTGCAGCAGATCAAGGCCAACAGCGGGGCCAAGGCGAGCGTGATCGACCGTGCCGGTTGGGACGAGGCCGGCGAGCTGGTGCTCAAGCAGCATCAAGCGGGCGCCAACACGCAGGAGCTTGACGCCGATACCGCGGCAAAACTGCGCAAGCAGGCGGTGGATATCCTCGCATTGGCGACCAACGGCAAGAACAAGTAGCCGCAAACGTCAGATGAAAAAACGCCGGCTGCTGCCGGCGTTTTTTTTCAGGCGGTACCCGGCAAGCTCAGAACACGAAGCGGAAACCCATGTTGATGCTGTTGTACTTCTGGCTGTTGTCACTGAACCGGCCGCTGTAACCGACCCAGCTGTTGATCGTGGGCGTGAGCTGTGCGGAGAGCCCGAGCTCTGCAGTGCCCCAGGATTTGTCCGGGATGAAGCCGGTCAGCGCAAACGTCCCGTTCATGCTGTTCAGGCCAGCGCTCACGGCGCGCGGGTCGGCCTTGCTGTCATGGTTCCACGCCAGTTCGGCATACGGTGACATCACCATGTTGCCGGTTTGCCAATGGCCCTGCAGGCGCCAGCCCAGCGTGCTCACCAGCGCATCACGCTGCTGGCGGCCAAACCACATGGCGCTGCTGTCGTTGGCGCCTTCGTGGTAGCCACTGACCTTGGCGGTGTCCCAGGCGACGGTGACGAACGGGCCGGTGCTCAATTCGTTGAAATCAAACCACCAACCGCCGGTGATGCCGCCGCCGAGATGGGTGCCATCCGTCTTGCCGCGTTCCGTGCGCTGCATGGCACCGACGGCGAAACGACGCTCGATGTCCTTGAAGTTGGATTGGCCGAAGTTTGCGTAGCCACCGAGGTAGCCGCCGCCGACGTGGTACGTCAAGTAACCCAACCCGCTGATGTCCTGCATCTTGTAGCCACCGCCGCCAGCGAAGTCCGCAGTGTTCTGGCCGGCGCCGAGCGCCACGCCAACGGCGAGACTGTCGGTGGCGCGCACGTCGGCGCCCAGCGTGAAGTTGAAGTTGTCGCTGGTGGTGCGCGGTGACGAGCTGCTGCCATCGAAGGTCTGGCGGGCGTAGTCGATGTTGACGAATGCGCGCGTTTCGCCGGCCTTGCTGTCCAGCAACATCTGCCGGCGTACCGCGCGTGCCTGGGCGTTGCTGGAGGCCAACGGCGCTTCGCCCAGCAGCGAAATTTGTTCAGGCGCGCGGATGATGGACATCACGTAGTCGCCGAGCATGGCGTGGGCCGCGGTGGTCGGATGCACGCCGTCCGCGAACAGATAGGTTTGCTCCGCGCCAGGTGCATAGGTGAACGGCAGGCCGGAGCCCTGCGGGCCACACCTCACCGAACTGGAACCCGCGCCGCAGGCCGGATCGGTCACGTTGCTGAAACCGTAGGCGGATGGATCGGCGATCGCCTCGGAGAGTAATCCGTAAGCGTTGACCGGGATGATGCCGGTCTGCATCTGGGCCAGGCCGGCGTTGAGTTGGCCGTTGAAGATCAGGCTCAGGCCGGTCAATGCGGCAGCACCCGCCGGACCCTGCGCGGTGGCGGATGGGGTGGTGCCGATGTTCGGCAGGTTGAAGACCAGGATGTTTTTCACCCCGGCCGCCTGCAATTGACCGATCAGCTTTACTTCCTGCTGCGCGGCAGCGCCCACTGCCGCCTGGGCCTGTTCGGCGTTCATCAGGGACGACACGCCGGCGGCGGCCTGGACCTGCTGCACCACTGCAGTGGTCACCGCCTGCGTGATCTGCGGAATGAGCGCGTCGATCTGTGCCTGGGGCAGCCCGGCACCCTGCAGCTGCGCGATCTGCGCAGCGACATTTTGCGCAATCAGTTGCTGCGCGGTAGCCGCGGCCCCGGCCGACGTGGCGGCGTAGAAAATGTCGTTGGCACCGCCCCAGATGGAATACAACGCGTGGTTGTCGACCGTGCCAGCGGCCAGATAGGCGCCGACCTGGGCGGTGAGCGTCGGCACGGTGGCCGGCGTACCGGGCGAATTGGTGAGTACGCCAGCGCCGCCCCACGCGAAGTCCGTGCCGCCCAGCAACGAGGGTTGGAGGGCGAAGCCAAGCCTGCCGGCCACGTCCTCAATGCCGACCGTGCCTGGATTGGTCGTGAAGCGCAGGGGCGGCTGCAGCGTCGGCGCGGTGGCCAGAGAGATATTGCCGTCGTCGCTGAGGCTGTCGCCGAACACGACGACTTGCGAGAAATTGGCTGCGGCAGCAGTGGCGCTGAACAGCAGCGCGGTCGTGATGGCGCCAACGAGGTAACGGGTGCGAAGCATGGATGGGGACTCCTGGCAGGGTGGGCCGTGTTAATTGTTGGTGACGTTAGTGCACTCCATACGGAAGCGCATGCTGCAATGCAACGTCTGCCCGTCACGGTTTCCTGGCGCGCGCCAGAGCATCGGCGAGTGCGCTGTTGGTCGGCATGGCTGCGGGCTTTGGCGTGGGGGTGAACGAATTCCCGCCACGATGTCCGGCGCGCCGGGCTGGCGGCGCGGCGCCGGTGGCTTTGGCGTTGTCCGGGTGGCTGGGACGTGACGCTCCCGGTTCGTCGTCCAGGCGCATGCTCAGGGCGATACGCTGGCGCGGCAAGTCCACCTCCATCACCTTGACCTTGACGATCGCGCCGGTTTT
>DAITPL010000007.1:0-12481 GCA_036833615.1 Rhodanobacter sp. | reverse complement strand
CACTGGGCGATGATGCGTTCGACCACCGGGTACGCCTCCGGATGTACGGCGCTGGCGTCCAGTGGATTGTCGCCATCGGACACGCGCAGGAAACCGGCGCACTGCTCAAACGCCTTGTCGCCCAGGCGCGGCACTTTCAACAGCGCCTTGCGGTTGGCAAACGGACCGTTGCCGTCGCGGTACTTCACCACGTTTTCGGCGACGCTGGCGCTCAGTCCGGCGACGCGGGTCAGCAACGCCGCCGATGCCGTGTTGACGTCGACGCCGACGGCATTCACGCAATCCTCGACGCGCGCATCCAGCGCGTGCGCGAGCTTGATCTGGTTCACGTCGTGCTGGTACTGGCCGACGCCGATCGCCTTGGGCTCGATCTTCACCAATTCCGCCAGCGGGTCCTGCAATCGGCGGGCAATGGAGACGGCGCCGCGCAGCGTGACATCCAGTTGCGGGAATTCCTGCGCAGCCAGTTCGGATGCGGAGTAAATCGACGCGCCGGCTTCGCTGACCACCACCTTGCCCAAGTGGAGATCCGGGTGTTGCTGCATCAGCTGCGCAGCGAGCTTGTCAGTTTCGCGCGATGCCGTGCCGTTGCCGATCGCCAGCAGATTCACGCCGTGTTGCCGACTCAGCCTGGCCAGCTGCGCGATCGATTCGTTCCACTGCTTGCGCGGTTCGTGTGGATAAATGACGTCGGTGGCCAGCAGCTTGCCGGTGGCGTCGACCACGGCCACTTTCACTCCGGTGCGAATACCCGGGTCCAGGCCCATCACCGTTCTGGCGCCTGCCGGCGCGGCAAGCAGCAGGTCTTGCAGGTTGTCGCCAAATACGCGGATGGCTTCGTCTTCAGCGCGCTCGCGCGCCCGGCCGAACAAATCCAGCGTGAGCTGCAAGTGCAGTTTGGCGCGCCAGGTCATGCGCACCGTGTCACGCAGCCAGGCGTCGGCAGCGCGGCCCCGGTGGTGAATGTCGGCGTGGGCGGCTACGCGGCCTTCGGCTTCGGCATGGCCTTGTTCGGCGTCGACCGCGGGACTCAACTCCAGTTCCAATACGCCCTCGTTGCGCGCACGCAGCAAGGCGAGCAGACGATGCGAGGGGATCTTGCCGAGGGGTTCCACGTGATCGAAGTAATCGCGGAATTTCGCGCCAGCGGCTTCCTTGCCGCCGACCACCCTGGCGCGAATCTGCCCCTTGGCCCACATCCACTCGCGCAGCTCGCCGACCAGCGCGGCGTCCTCGGCAATGCTTTCCATCAGGATGGCACGTGCGCCGTCGAGTGCGGCGCGGACGTCAGCGACGCCTTGGTCCGCGTCGACAAACGCCGCGGCGGCCACTTCGGGTGTTTGCGTGGGATCCTCGCGCAAGCCCAGCGCCAGTGGTTCCAGGCCGGCTTCACGGGCTATCTGCGCCCTGGTGCGGCGCTTGGGTTTGTACGGCAGGTACAGGTCCTCCAACCGGGATTTGGTTTCGGCTGCCAGCAGGTCGGCCTGCAACGCGTCCGTCAGCTTGCCTTGTTCCTCGACGCTGCCCAGGATCGCTGCGCGTCGATCTTCCAGTTCGCGCAGATAATGCAGGCGCTCTTCCAGCGTGCGTAGCTGCGTGTCGTCCAGGGCACCGGTAATTTCCTTGCGATAGCGCGCGATGAACGGCACGGTGGCGCCGCCATCCAGCAGTTCCACCGCGGCGCGCACTTGCGCGGCGCTGGCGGCAATATCGTTGGCAATACGTTGTTCAATGCTGAACATGGGTGTGGTGGTTCCTTGCTGCATCGCGAACTGAAAGGGCGGTGATGATAACAAGCTCGCTGCACGCGACATGGACGCGTGGGGGCAGTGACCCGCGTCGTGCGAGCGGTTTGCGCCGCAAAAAAATCTGTGACCGGGTCGAAACCAGGCCGCGCGACGCAACAGGTCGTCGGACTCGAGACTGCCTGGCGTCCGGACCGCGCGGGCAAACTCAGTGCTTGCGTCACGGCCGATTGGTGCGACGGTTGGACACAGTACGTCGATCGGTCGTCCGGCGTCGCTCGACAGCGGCGGTGATCGCGCGGTCGGCGAGCGGGTCCGGCGGCACAGGCCCACGGTGTACTTCACCGATGAAGCGATAGCCCAGGCAATGAACCGTCGCGATCAAGCGGGGCCGGGTGGCGGAGTCGTCCAGCGCGCGCCGCAATTGCGAGATCACCCGGCTGAGTACGCCGGGGGTGACGTTGCGATGGCCCCATACGGCATCCAGCAGCGTGTCCTTGTCGATCAGCACGTCGGGGTGTTCCATCAACATGGTCAGCACGGCGTACGCCTTGGGCTCCACCGAAACGGGCCGCCCGCCGCGCTCCAGCCGGTGCGAGAGCGGTTCGAGCACTATGTCCCCGCATCGGTAAATCCAGCAGTGCAAGGATTTGAACCACGAGGGTGAAGTGTCCATGCGCGTGACCGGTTATGTTGTCCCGTGCGACCGGAGCATGTGCTCCGCTGTCAGTCGGTGTCAGCACAGGCTCATGTGGGTGGATCAGCGGAAGTGGGGCTGTGCATCTGCCCCCCACTTGGTGGCGGCGTGCTTGTCAGTTGAGGGTGACTTCGGTGGTGACGCGGACGATCCTGCAGCGTGTGCGGAAACCGGTGGCAGCCTGCCTGATTTGGTGTGACCCGGAGGGCCCTCTGCATGTGGTCCTCGAATGCCTCTTGAATCCACCGATTCCGCTCGACGCTCCCCCGCGAAACCATCATGTCTCACTCGAACGGCGGGTTCATGATCGCCTGACAGACACGAGGATCGTGTGAAGGGCGCGTCAAGAATCTGGTTGACGGCCCGGGCGCCAGTTTCGCGTGCACCGGCGTAGGCGACACACGTGCCACAGATGTTTCGTTTTGACTCATCCACGAGCGCCGCGCCGGCTGTGGAGAAGTGCAGGCACCGAGAATCATCATGTTTGCAGAACTTGCCACCTACCCGCTGCCGCCGAGGTTGACGCGCGCAGCTTCGGCGCCGCAGCGCCGCCACTATGCCGGCCCCATCGATCTGCGCAACTCGGCGTTCCCCGCATTCTTGCGCACCGCCGAAGAGCTGGCGCGGGAACCCACTGCGCTCAACGCCGATCAGCTCGCCGACAGCGCACGCTGGTTGATGGATCACCATGCGCGCCAGTTACGGGCGCCTTGCGTCAGGGCGCGCATGCATGTCATCGCCGTGCTGTGTGCGCTGCGGGCCGAGTCAAGCTGGGCCTTGCCGCCGGAATCGGGCGCACTGGTGCAGCGCTTGCTCAGTTATCACGACGGTCCGGAACACGTCATTCCGATTCGCTTGCCGGTGTTGGGTCATCTTGACGACGCCATCCTGCTTGATGCGATCTGGCTGCGCATTCGCGATGATGTGCACGAGTACATGGACTTTCGCCGTTTGCGCCGGATGGAGGCCGAGTTGCGCGGTGTGATGCCGTCCCGCCTGCCGTACACACGCCAGGACTGGCAGGTGGCATACGAAGTCGAGCGCAAGCTGCAGGAGGAGTTTCGCCGCAACGGTCTGGACCGCTACACCCGGGGCATGAACGACGTACCCCGCTTCCAGGTGCATTGATTGCGCGCGAAGGTGCGGTGCGGATCGCCTGGTGCCGCGGCCGCGGCCCGGTCCCTTGCCGGCGCGAGCGTACGTCGATGCCGGATGGCGGCATGGCACGTGATCAGGCGCGCAGTCATCGGGTAGCGGAACCGGCCGGACTGGCGGTGCCATGACGCGACACAAGGTTCTCCGGCCTCGCGGACACCTCAGCACCCGCTGGCGGATCCCGGTGGGAAACCCGCCGTCGCCCGGGATTCGGACCGCAGTCGACCGTGGTCAGGGCCGCCGATGCCTCTTCCGGTATGGTGCAGCAGGCGCGATGGATCCGGCCTGACAACACCGTAACCATCGTCAATGTCCAGCGACTGCGGGCTTGGGAGCCTGCCTGCGGCCTGGCGGCGAAGGCCGTCGGGCCGCAGCTGGCGATCACGCGCTGAACGAACCGCCGTTCGGTTGCTGCGGGTTGCTGCTGGGGGTGCTGTTGAACTGACTGGCACGGCCATTGAGTACCAGCGTGCCAGCCATCAGGTCGTGCAGGCCTTGCTTGCGTTCGGTCCAGGCCACCATCAGGAAGCCGATACCGACGATGAGCGTGCTGAGGTATTTGCCCAGATAACGCAGCAATGCCCGCGACAGGCCGATGCGTTCGCCGCGCAAGTCGGTGACGCGAATACCCAGCACCAGTTTGCCGATGGTGGCTTGCCAGGCGGAGCTTTCCAGCAGGGCAAAGTACAGCCAGACAAAGATGGTGGACAGCAACAGCGCCGGCCACATCGTCTGCACGTACGTCTCGAGTGCGGCAAGGACCACCTGCGGGTCGTTGCCGGCATTTCTTTGTGCTTGCTCCATCGCGGCGGACGCGGCGGCGCCGCCAAACATCGAGCCGATCAGCTTGCTTGGGATGAGCAGCACGATGTAATCGATGACGTAGGCAGCAACACGCTTCCAGAAACCGGCGTGGTCCTCGAGCGCGGTCGTGGTGGTTTGCGGTAGCGGGGTGGACGCGGGCGGTGCGCCTGCGCCGCCGGGCGTCGCCCTGGCTACGGCATCGGGAAGCAGTACGGATAGCGGTTGCCAATCGGCCAGGCCTTCATACCAGCCAAGATCCGCGCCGCTCATCTTCCCGCTGTGCAGCCACTCGCGTACGTCTGCTTCCGGGTAGGGACCATGTCGTTCACCGTCGCGGCCGATCCAGATTTCCATCGCGTGCGTCTCCGGTTGTCGAATGTGGGCTGTCGCTGCGCATGATGCCACGCGCATGGGCATCAGCGCATGCGGTGGCGGGAGGCGAAGTGCAGCGCTGCCGCGCGCCACGCATTCACGCTGCGCGACGTTGCAGATGCACCAGCAGCAACGAGATGGCCGCGGGTGTGACGCCGCTGATGCGTGCGGCCTGCCCCAGCGTGGTCGGCAAGGTGCGTTTGAGTTTCAGCAACACTTCGGCGGACAGTCCGCGCACCTTGTCGTAGTCGAAGTTGGCCGGGATGGCCGTGTGCGCGTGGCGCTGCTGGCGTTCGATTTCGTCGCGCTGACGTTGCAGGTAGCCGGCGTACTTGACCTGCACCTCGACCTGCGCCGCAACCTCCATGCGCGGCACCGGCGGCCCGAATCCACTTACGGCGGTAAGCGCCGCGTAACTGATTTCCGGGCGCCGCAGCAGCTCGGTGGCGGTCGTCTCGTGGCCTACGGCCACGCCAAGGTCACGGGCCACGGAGGCGCCCAGCGCATTGCCCGGTGTCGCCCACAATGCATGCAGGCGCTGCAGTTCGCGCTCCACTGCGTCGCGCTTGGCGCGCATGGCGTCGTAGCGTGCCGGTGGCACCACGCCCAACTGATAGCCGATTTCGCTCAGCCGCAGATCGGCATTGTCCTCGCGCAAGTGCAGGCGGTATTCGGCGCGCGAGGTGAACATGCGGTACGGCTCGAGCGTGCCGTTGGTGGTGAGGTCGTCGATCAGCACGCCGATGTACGCCTCGTCGCGGCGCGGGTACCACGGCGCTTGCCCGTGCACCGCGCGCGCGGCATTCAAGCCGGCGATCACGCCTTGCGCGGCCGCTTCCTCGTAGCCGGTCGTGCCATTGATCTGGCCAGCAAAATACAGGCCACCGAGCGCCTTGGTTTCCAGCCACGGCTGCAGTCCACGTGGATCGAAATAGTCGTATTCGATCGCGTAGCCCGGCCGCGTGATATGCGCGTGCTCGAAACCCTTGATCGATTGCACCAAGGCCAGCTGCACGTCGAACGGCAGCGAGGTGGAAATGCCGTTGGGGTAAATCTCGAAGGTGTCCAGCCCTTCCGGCTCGATGAAAACCTGATGGCTGGTCTTTTCCGCGAAACGCACCACCTTGTCTTCAATCGACGGGCAGTAGCGCGGGCCGATACCTTCAATTTGTCCGGTGTACAACGGCGAACGATCCAGCCCGCCGCGAATGATGTCGTGGGTGCGTGCGTTGGTGTGGGTGATCCAGCAACTGGTTTGTCGCGGATGTTCCTGCGCGTTGCCCAGGTAGGAAAACACCGGCGCCGGGCTATCGCCATGCTGTTCTTCCAGACCACTGAAGTCGATGCTGCGGCGGTCGATACGCGGCGGCGTGCCGGTTTTCAGGCGGTCGGCCGCGATGGGCAGCTCACGCAGTCTGGCGGCCAGCGTGGTGGCGGGCGGATCACCCGCGCGGCCGCCCGCGTAGTGCGCCTGACCGATATGGATCTTGCCGGCCAGGAAAGTGCCGACGGTGAGCACGACGGTGCGGGCATGAAACGTCAGCCCCATCTGCGTCACCACGCCGGCAACGCGACCGCCCTCGATGATCAGGTCATCCACCGCCTGCTGAAACAACTGCAGGTTTGGCTGGGTCTCCACGATGTGTCGAATCGCGGCCTTGTACAGGCCACGGTCGGCCTGGCAGCGCGTGGCGCGCACCGCCGGACCCTTGGACTGATTCAGCGTGCGCCACTGGATGCCGCCCAGGTCGGCCGCATGGGCCATCGCGCCGCCGAGGGCGTCGATCTCCTTGACCAGATGGCCCTTGCCGATGCCGCCGATGGCCGGATTGCAGCTCATCTGCCCGACCGTTTCCACGTTGTGCGTCAACAGCAACGTGCGTGCGCCGCAGCGGGCCGCGGCCAGCGCGGCCTCGGTCCCAGCGTGTCCGCCGCCAATCACGATGACGTCGTAGGAGGTTGGATGCAGCATGGGGAAGCCTTGGTGGCACGGAGCGATGCGGATGGGCCGCTCATGGTAGCGCCATCGTGCGGTGCGGAGATTGGCAAGGCCGTCCGTCCGTTGTCGGCAGGCGCCGGTGGCATGTAATGTGCTTGCTTTTTCCTGCACTTTCCCGGGCAGATGCTGCGCATGATGCGCGTTGAGGTCGGACACAGGGGTTCGATCGCGTACCGGGAAAGGAAGCACGGCGGCACCTTCGGGTGCCGCCGCCTTGTGTGCCCGGCATGCAAGGGTCGCAAAAGGAACAAACCCCGCAACGCGAGTTGCGGGGTTTGGTCTTTTTCAGGTCTGGCGCCCGGCGGTCTCTTAGAACAGGGGGGAATCCAGGATGACCGTATGCCGGGCGCCAGAAGTCGAAATTACCGCGGATGTGGTGGAGGCAGCAAGGTCCTCCAACAATCCCGGAGCTGATGATCAGGGCCGCGCGGTGAACAGGGGGTGATGACGGAGCTTTGTGTCAACCCGCGGCAGCAGCTGACGTGGTGCGTCAGCCGGTATGCGCCGTGGTGTCGATGGTGATGACTGGCACGGTGATTGCTTACCGGCGAATGGAGCGTCAGCTCGAGGAGAGCGATATGGAAGTGAACCTGAAAACGTTTTATCAACACCACGATTTGCTGGTGGAACTGGGCAAAGTGGAAATGGCCATGGAGCATCTTGACGAGCGTGCGGCCAATGAGCGGGACGCACTGCGGCCGGTATTGACCTCACGTCTGACCCGCCTGCGCGAAGAGCTTGTGCACCTGGCAGCCTGAGGGGCAAGCGGCCAGGCGTCGCGCGGCAACCACCGTGCGCCGTTGCCTGCTCCTGGAACCACCATGGCCGGTGCATCGACGAAAAGTCGTTCTCAGGCAGCCGCTTTACGCACTGGCGGTTTCCATTGCCCCAAGCTCCCGGTGTCGCAATACGCGTTTGAGAATTTCCGCCAGATTGGGTGACAGTCCCGCACAGTCCGCCAGTGCCTGAAGGGCAGCCTGTGCCGCGTGGCGTCGCTGTGGCTCCAGGCGTTGCCAACCGTTGAACGCCGTCGCCAGGCGCGCGGCAATCTGCGGGTTGAGCGCGTCCAGCGACTCCAGCCACGCGGTGACCTGGCGGTAACCGGCGCCATCCGTACGGTGGAAACCGCTGGGGTTGCCACGCATGAAGGCGCCAAGCAGCGCGTTCACGCGGTTTGGATTTGTCCAGCTGAAAGTCGGGTCACCTTCCAGTGCCACCACCCGCTTGAGCGCGGATTCGCCAGGCAGCTGCGCTTGCAGCGTGAACCATTTGTCCATGGCCAGCGCGTCGTGTTCGTGGCGCGCGCGGAACTGCGCCAGCATCGGTGCGGCAGCACTGATGTCGCTGCGGGCCAGCACGTCCAATGCCGCCAGCCGGTCAGTCATGCCCGATGCGCGGGCGAATTGTCCGGCGGCCAGTGCCCACGCCCGTGTCGGGTCCACCAGGGCGAGCAAATCCAGGACGCGGCGCTTGAGCCGACGCCGGCCCTGACTGACCGGGTCCAGTGCCGTGCCCGAGCCTGCGGCCAGCGTGTGATAGCGCTGCTCCAGCGCGACCGTGCCCAGTTGCATGGCCAGTTGCCGCAGCAACTCCTGCCGCAGTTCGTGGATACGCTGTGGATCCACCGGCGTTTCGCGCTCGGCCAGCTCGGCCTCCGCCGGCGGCGTCAGCAGTTCGGCAAGCAGTGCCGGTTCCAGCACATTCTTGGCGAACAGGTGACCGAGCGCCGTACACCAGGCCTGCAGCGAATGCGTGGGGTGCTCGTCGCGCAACTCATCGTAGACGCGTCCCGCCAGTTGCTGACTCGCGTCCCAGCGGTTGAAACCATCGGCATCGTGTTCCACCAGTACCGCAAGTTCGGCTGGCGTGGCGGCGTATTCCAGGATCACCGGTGCGGAAAACCCGCGCAACAGCGAGGGGATCGGTGCGCAGTGCAACTGCCCGAAGACAAAGGTCTGTTGCGCCGTGTCCAGCAGCAGTACCTGTTCGGTACCGGCACTGGCCGCCTGGCCATCCAGGTGCAAGGGCAGCAGGTCGCCGGCAGGCGAGAACAGGGCCAACTTCACCGGGATCGGCAGCAGCGCCCGCGCATCGTCCGCGCGTCCGATCGGCGGGTGCTGACTCAGCGTGAGTGCGTAGGTGTGCGCGGTGGCGTCATAGTGGCCCAGCGCCCGCACGCGCGGCGTACCGGCGTGGTCGTACCACGCCAGGCTGGAGCGCAGGTCGATGCTGTTGGCATCGCTTAAGGCGGCGACGAAATCCTCGAGCGTCGCGGAACTGCCGTCGTTGCGCGCGAAATAGCGATCCATCCCGCGCCGGAAGCCCGCCGTGCCCAGGCGCCCGGCCAGCATGCGTACCAGTTCGGCGCCTTTTTCATACACGGTGGCGGTGTAGAAATTGTTGATCTCGCTGTATTGCGCCGGACGCACCGGATGCGCCAGCGGGCCGGCATCTTCGGGAAACTGGGTGCGGCGCAGGATCGATACGTCCTCGATGCGCTTGAGCGGCGCAGAGTTCATCGCGGCGGCAAAGCTCTGCTCGCGGAATACGGTGAGCCCTTCCTTCAGCGACAACTGGAACCAGTCGCGGCAGGTCACGCGGTTGCCGCTCCAGTTGTGGAAATACTCGTGCGCGACGACGGATTCCACGCGCCGATACTCGTCGTCGGTGGTGCTGTCCAGGTCCGCCAGCAGGCATTTGGTGTTGAAGATGTTGAGGCCCTTGTTCTCCATCGCGCCCATGTTGAAATCGTGCGTGGCGACGACGTGGAACACGTCCAGGTCGTAATTGCGCCCGTACGTTGCCTCGTCCCAGCGCATGGCGCGCTCCAGCGCCTCCAGCGCGTAGTGGCAGCGCTCGATGGCATCCGCCTGGGCCCAGATCTTGATCTGCACCGCGCGACCGTCGGCGGTGACATAGTCGCGATCGAGGTGCTCCAGCTGGCCGGCCACCAGCGCAAACAGATAGCTGGGTTTGGGGTGCGGGTCGACGAAGCGCGCCCAGTGGCGGCCATCTGGCAGTTCGCCGCTGCCATCCGGGTTGCCGCCGGCGAGCAGCACGGGAAAGCGCGCGCGATCAGCGCGCAGCGTCACGGTATAGCGCGCCTGCACGTCGGGCCGGTCGGGAAAATACGTGATGTGGCGGAAGCCTTGCGCCTCGCACTGCGTCAACAGGAAGCCGGCCTCGCGGCTGCCCGACAGATACAAGCCTTCCAGTGCCGTGTTCGCCGACGGCCGCAGGCGCACGCGGGTTTCCAGCACGCTGCCGTCGTGCGCACCGCGGATCTCCAGCAGGTTGTCGTGTATTTCGTACGCGCTGGCGGGCAGCACCTGGCCGTCGAGGGCGATGGACAACAACTCCATGTCTTCGCCATCCAGTTGCAGCGGTGCAGCGGCGTCCGTGCAGCGCAGCACCATGCGCGCGGCCAGTTCGGTCCGGTCGATGCCGAGGTCGAAATCCAGCGCCACCGTATCGACGCGCCATGCCGGCGCGCGATAATCAGCCAGACGCACCGGCTGCGCGGCCGGTTCCACTTGCGTGTTCATGTGTGCTCGAGTGACAGAAGAGTGCAAAGGCTAGCATGCACGCGAGTTGTTGCCGTCCCGTGCGTGAGCTGCACCGTGCCTTCCGAGGAGATCCAGCATGTCGCGATATACCGCCACCCAGACCCGACTCGGTACGCAGCCGATCGTGGTGCTGCATGACAGCGTGGATGGGCGCGAAGTGCGCATTGCCTGTCATGGTGCGGCGTTGCTCAGCTATGTGCTGCGTGCCGCGAACGGGACGCGGCGTGATATCGCCGCCGGGTATCAAACCGCCATGGAGATTGCGGAACGCTCGGGTTCGCGCTTCGCAATCATGGCGCCGTTCGCCGGGCGCATCGCGGATGCGCGCTACCGCTTTGGCGGTCAGGCGCAGGATCTGCAACCCGGAGTGAGCGGTGCCGGGCGCGCCAGTCGCCATGGTTTTGTGCGCGACGCGGATTTTTCCATCGTCGCGCTGGCCGCGGATGAAGACAGTGCGCAAGTGACCCTGGGAACGTCGGCCATTCGCCCTCAGCCGGGCTATCCGCATGCCATCGACTTGCGCGTCACCTTCACCCTCAATGCCGGTGGCATCACGCTGGAAGCGCTGATGCGCAATGTCGGGGCCGATGCGGCGCCGTGCTTCTTTGGCTGGCATCCGTATTTTGTCGTGGGTGAGGGTGCCGTCGATGGCTGGGAATTGCAGATTCCGGCGCAGTCGCTGATCCGCACCGGCGCCGACTTGATTGCCCTGCCTGGCGAGCAAGCCTATGTCGCGCTGGATGATGCGCCGGCGCTCGATTTCCGCGCGCCACGGGTGATCGGTGCGAGCATGCTCGACCAGGGTTATACCGACCTCGAGGCGGACGCCGATGGCCGCATACGTACCCGTCTGCGCGATCCGGTCGGTGGTTGGGCGCTGGCGTTGTGGCAGGAGCGTGGCGTGCTGCATGCGTTCACCGCCGATACCGTCGTGCGCGATGCCCGCCGCGCCGTCGCCCTGGAACCCATGGAATGCATGGCCGATGCGTTCAACCGGCCGGAGTGTGCGGCAGCCATCCGCCTGGAGCCCGGGGCGGAACGTCGCTTCCGCTGCGGCGTGGAGGTGACGACGCCATGAGTACCCCATTGGCCAGCTTGCCAGGTATCGAAGACATCCGCGAAGCCGCCGCGCGTATCGCGCCGCATGCAGTGGTGACGCCGGTGTTGCGCAACGACGTACTCGACGCGTTGTGCGGTGCGCAGCTGTACTTCAAGTGCGAAAACCTGCAGCGCGGCGGCGCGTTCAAGTTCCGTGGTGCCTGCAATGCCGTGTGGGCGTTGAGTGACGAGCAGGCGGCACGCGGCGTAGTCACGCATTCCTCCGGCAACCACGGCAATGCGCTGGCACTGGCGGCCGCCACGCGCGGCATTGTGGCGCACATCGTGGTACCCGAGGGCGCAGTGCAGGCGAAAGTCATGGCGATCGAGCGCGCTGGTGCCGTGCTGCATCGTTGCGCGCCGACGCAAGCCGCCCGCGAGGCCATGTGCGCGCAAGTGCAGCACGACACCGGCGCGGTTCTGGTGCATCCGTATGCCGACCGACAGGTGATGGCCGGGCAGGGCACGATCGCCCTGGAGCTGTTGCGGCAGGTGCCGGTGCTGGATGCGTTGATCACGCCGGTTGGCGGTGGCGGCCTGGCCAGCGGCATGGCAATTGCCGCCCACGCGCTGCAGCCGGCGCTGCCGCTGTTTGCCGCCGAGCCACGCGGTGCCGACGACACCGCGCAATCCCTGGTGCACGGGATGCGCGTAACCACCGTGGTGCCGAATACCTTGTGCGACGGTTTGCGCGCGCTGGTGGGCGAGCCCAACCTTGCGGCGTTGCGCGCGCACGAGGTCGCGGTGATCACGGTCAGCGACGTGGAAACCATCGCCGCCATGCGCTTGCTGTGGCTGGAATTGAAGCAGGTGGTGGAAGTGTCCAGCGCGACGGTGCTGGCCGCGATCCTCAAGGCACCGCACCGGTTTGCCGGCAAGCACATCGGCGTGGTGCTTACCGGTGGCAATGTCGATCTCGATGCACTGCCGTGGTGAATGGCCGGCCGCCGATGCTGTTGTAGGGCGGGCACTGCCCGCCGGCTTTTGCGGATGGCGCGTGGTCGCCAGGCGGGGATCACGGCGGGCAGTGCCCGCCCCACGAAGC
>DAITPL010000006.1:36259-63643 GCA_036833615.1 Rhodanobacter sp. | reverse complement strand
TCACTGCTGTACAAGTTTTTTGACCGGTCGGCCATGTTTCACGACGAGATCATAAATGTTGCCATCGGGAAAAACGCCGATATTTTCAATTACGCCTCGCGACCGGTGTTCTACACGATCAATACGCTGGGAGTTCGATTCCTTGGAATCGATACACTGGCGCTGTCTTTTGCAGCGTATGTCGCCTTCGTAATATGTGCCGCGTACACCTACCACTACATGAAGCGTGATTTTGGTGCACTCGCCGGAGTGGCGGGGGTTGCAGCACTCGCCTGGTCGGGTTTGATTTACTACATCGGTATACGTGGTATGCCGCATCTGTACCCGGCGGTCTTTTTCATGGCAGCCCTGTATCACTATCACCAGGTTCCGATATCCCGGCAGGGATGGCTCCACCACGGTCTACTTTCCGTACTCTTGTGGCTGACGCTGCTTTCACATCCAACGGCGCTTGCGCTCTTGGTCGGGTTTTTCGCGATGGTGGGGTTGGATGCATTGAGGGCGTGGAGCGCGCTTGGTACGAAAGCGGTTGCGCGCATCCTGTTGACGTGGTCAATCCCCATGATGGCGCTATGGGGTGTGGTGGAGGCACTCTATTACGCTTTCAGCATAGGCCATCGATCCTACGCCGGTTACTGGATAGCTGGCCTGCACAAGACATCGAGCGACACATATCAGCACTATTTCGAGCCATATGGCTTCTATTTCGAGAAATTGGCAACGATGTTGCAGCCGTTGATGGCCTTGTTGGTCATCCTTGGCTTGTGGCTGGCCTGGAAAATGTGGCATGACAGGAAAAATTCCAGCGTCTTTGCAGCAGATGGCTGGAGCAGGGCAACGAGCCTCCTCGTTGTCGCGGTAGTGAGCGTGACCGTGATATCGCTGGACAAATGGAAATTCGACCGTGTACTTGTGACCTTCGTGCCGGTGGTTATGTTGTCCATCGTATATCTCATTTTCCGGGTGGCCGAGTCGATATCCTGGAGACGCCAACTACTGTTTGCAATATCGGCGGGGTTCGTCGTGATTGCTAGTGCGACTTCGTTCGTGGGGCAAGCGAAGGCTGGCGAATCAGGATTCCTGTCGAGATATCAGGTCTATTCGGCCAGTTTTGATGCAATCCGCCATCTCGCTGTTCCAAGCATTGGTTACATAGGTGATGTGAGAGATCTACGTGGTGCGGCCTATCCGGTCCAAGGATCAGGTAAAACCATGGAAATGATGAAATTGTCGCGCGAAGCAGCGGGCGATGAGAGTGCCATGGCCCGCGAGCTTATGGCTGCTGGCAATCGCTATGTCATCATTTCGATGCTTGGTGACCAGCAGACAATCCGCATCTTTCACCGGCTCGCGCATTCGGTTGGATTTTCGCGAAAAGCGATCTTTTCTTCGCGCCAGGCGTATGAGTTATGGGAACTGAGTCCGAACTATCTCGGTCAAGAGGTCGAGGAGAAGCTTGAGATCCTGCCGAAGGGCGCGCGGTTGGGCCTGTTACTCGATCGCAAGCGCGACGTGTGGATGAGATGGGCTTTGGATGGCAAGAGGTTCAAATACAGGCAACTTGGGAAAGCGTTGGACGCCGAGTCCATCAAAGCGTATGCATTCGTGTTTCTGTCGACCTCGTCGAAAAATGTGAAACAACTGCAAAATTCGCTCACGAAATCAGGTATGCATAAAGTTGGCGAAATACCGGCCATCGATGGCGGGAAGAATTCGATTGAAATGTGGGGGCGGTCGTGATGGAATCTGTTGGTTATTCCGCTTCGAGCGAAATAGTTGGAGCGGATGATGCATCCAGTAAATTGGCATAAGTTGCTGTTAATCAATCATACATATTTATATTTCACCAACATCTATCATGCCGTAGCCAGAATTTTACCGGAGCCATTGCGAAGTCTGGCGTTTCGCTTTGTCTTGCGGCGTATGGGGAAGGGTGTTTACATTGATGCGAAGGTTTATTTCAAGTTCCCATGGTTGGTGGAGATCGGCGATTATGTAAGTATAAACCGTGGGGCTGAGTTCTATCCCAGCCATGCGCAGAAGAGTCTCATTCGACTTGGCTCCCACATTCTTATTGGTCCACATGCCAAGTTTTATGGCGCTGGCCACGACCTTGGCGATGACGAATTCGCAGATACCGGAGCGGATATTGTGGTGTGCGACAACAGCTGGGTTGGGGGGAGTGTGATCGTGTTGGCGGGTGTGACGATCGGTGAGGGCGCGGTTGTTGCCGCAGGTTCCGTCGTCACGCGGGACGTACCTGCCAGAGCGGTGGTGGCGGGCAGCCCTGCGAGGGTTGTCAAAATGCGCCCCCCAGCTATCCAGTAATTATTTTTCTATAGTCGAGAAATCCATACTTCCCACATCCGGGATGGGCTCGGCAATTTTATTTGGCTTGATCGAGTGCCGGTCGAATTACGGCCGGAGACTGACCATAACCGGCTGTGGTTGCGGCTGCCCCAATGTCGACGTTGCGCGAAGTCATCCCATGACCGGGAAGGGCGCGGTGGGGTTTTCATTGCGGTGTTCACGACGTCGGGCTCATTCAAGGACGGCCCGAATGCCCCACTTCATCGCGTCGACATGGGGCCGGAGTATCGTCCGTTGACCCAGAAATCACCTTTTGGCGCGCAATTGCCCCAGTAGCGGTAACAGGCACGCGGCCCCGACCACTACAGCCAACGGCGTGAGCAGGCGAATGGCGATGGCACCGATTTCTGCGTCGGCAGCTGACAAGCCCAACCACAACAACAGGCCACGGCTGCCGAGTTCGGACACGCCCAACCCGCCGGGAGTCATGCTGGCCACGACTGCCAACATGACTCCGCCCAGCAGGATCGCAACCTGGGAAAATCCCAGTGCAACATTCATCGCGTGCAGGGCGGTCCACCAGAGCGACGCGTACAGCAGCCACAGCAATACTGTCAGCGTGGCGGCCACGGCAATGCGCGTTGGGTGATGCAGCACTTCCGCATAAGGTCGCATTTTCGCGGGCAATCGGATGCGCCGGCACAACAAACTCAGCAGCAGCGAGCCGAGCAGCGGCAGCAACAAGGCCAGCGGCGCGGCCCATGCGTGGCCGAAATGGAATGCCAGCCCGAGTAGCCCCACGCTGCACAGCGTGGTCAAGTCGAGCAGTCGCTCGACAAAGAACCCCGATACGCCCAGCCGCCAGGCCGTGCCGTGACGGTCCGGTATCATCCGGATCTTGATGGCCTCGCCGAGCTGGAACGGTGTCAACGAGGCAAGCCCCGTAGCGGCGCCGTTGGCGCAAAACGATTGCCACAGATTGGCCGGGCTTGGCTGGATGCCGAGCACCACCAGCCAACGCCAGCCACGCACGGCGCAAATTGCCAACAGCAACGGGATGCCGGCGCCCAGCAACAGGCCGACATTCAGATGCGTGAGTGCCTGGCCGATCGTGCGCCAGTCAAACAGCCGCAACGTCGCAGCAACACACACCACCAGGACAAGCAACACGAGTGCGTTGCGCAAATAGCGCTTCACCTGCGAGGTGACCATGGCTCGGGCTGTTGCTTCCTCAGTCTCAGCACGACAGTTTCGACAAGATATTCCCAGCCGTCGTGGTGACATGATCTTGTTGGTCTTCCATGCCGACCCAGAATGGCAGCCGCACCAGTCGTTCGCTGATGGCATCCGTGTGCGGCAACTCCCCGGCCGTGCGCCCGAAACGTTGGCCGGCTGGCGAGCTGTGCAGGGGAATGTAATGGAACACCGTGCCAATGTCGGCCGCTTTCATCGCTTCGATGAAGGCGGTACGTTCCTTGAGCCCGGCCAGCAGCAGGTAATACATGTGGGCGTTGTGGTTGCAGTCGGCCGGCACGATCGGGCGACGGAGCGCACCGGCAGCCTCAAGCGGCGCAGCCCACGCGTGATAACGTTCCCATATTGCCAGCCGGCGCGCGGTGATCTCGCTGCCATGTTCCAGTTGGGCAGCCAGAAAAGCGGCAATCAATTCGCTGGGAAGGTACGACGAGCCGATATCCACCCAGGTGTATTTGTCCACCTGGCCGCGGAAGAACCTGCTGCGGTTGGTGCCCTTTTCGCGGATGATCTCGGCCCGCTCAACCAGGGCAGGGTCGTTTATCAGCAGGGCGCCACCTTCGCCGGAGATCACGTTCTTGGTTTCGTGAAAGCTGAGAGCGGCAAGGTCGCCAATGCTGCCCAGCGCCCGTCCCTTGTAAGTCGAGAAGATGCCTTGGGCGGCATCCTCGACAACTTTCAGACCGTGGCGCCGGGCGAGCGCCATGATGGTGTCCATCTCGCAGGCCACACCGGCGTAGTGCACCACGCAGATGGCGCGGGTGCGTGGCGTGATGGCCGCCTCGATCAGGTTCTCATCGATGTTCAAGGTGTCCGGTCGGATGTCGACAAATACCGGCACCGCACCGCGCAGCACGAAGGCATTGGCGGTGGAGACGAACGTGAACGAGGGCATGATCACTTCGTCGCCCGGCTCGAGGTCGAGCAGGATGGCGGCCATTTCCAGGGCCGCGGTGCACGAGTGCGTCAGAAGTGCCTTGCCGACGCCGAGATGGCTCTCCAGCCACTGATGGCATTGCTTGGTGAATACGCCATCGCCGGACAGGCGACCGTTGGCGTGGGCCTGCCGGATGTATTCGAGTTCCGAACCGACGAGGAACGGGCGATTGAAGGGAATGTTCATGCGTGTCCTTTGGAAGAAGCTCCGTCGCCGCACTCCACGTCGTCGCGACAGCCCCAGATGTAGTCTGCAGCGTTGGGGCCGGTGTTGAAGATAAGGTCGAGCACGCTGACGTAATGTTCGAATGGTGGATACAACTGGGGGTAAACGGGATAGCTGGAATAGTCCTGATAGGCCAACCCGATCGACTTCTCCGCAAACGCCGCCGGATCGATATAGCTGCTCGCCGAGGGACCGGAGAGATAGCTGGTTGCCCCGGCGGCTACCAGCAGGCTCAGCAGCCGGTCTTGTCGCGACCCTTCGGTGTGGTATTCCCGCGAATCGCGGAATTCGGTAGTGAGCCCAAGGACTTCCTGCGATATGGACTTGATCAGATGCTGATTCAGCGCCGACAGCGAGGTCCATTGTTGTCCAAGGTAGATGTGTTCGAACAGTTCCCGGTAGGATTTGAAGTAAGGGGCCTTCGCGTAGCTTTGGCTGATGCTGGCCCAGTGCTTCTTCTGCCACGCGCTCGAGCTCAGCTCCACCTCGCAGATCAGACGGTCGATATGGCTGCCCGCCGGGATGCTCAGCCATACCAGCCCGTTAGCTGTCTTGATGCGGTTTCGCGTGCGCCAATCCTGCCGGGTAAATTGAACGTCGTCATAGAAGATGAACGTGTCGACGCTATGGATAATGTCGAAGTAGCCCTTCCAGGGGATGTAACTTGACTGGATGATGGCAACACGGTGTTCGGTCATGGAAGTCCTTGGGTAGAGAAGTGCGGCGCCCGACCGTCTAGTCATGTGGTCCGCGACGAGTCCACCGGAACAGCATTGGCACGAAACTGTCTGCCGGTACCACGCCGCGGTCCACCACGGCCGTACCCGCACCGATGAAGCAGGACGCACCAATACTGGCATGCCCGCATATGGTTGTGTTCGGGGAAAGGAAGCTGTTGTGGCCGATAGTGGCGTCGTGATTCACACACGCTCCCGGCCAGAGCACCGCGATATCGCCGACCTTTGCGCGTACGTCGACGATGGCTCCCGCCATCACCATGACGCCTTCCCCCATGGTCACTTCGCGGCCCACGTAGGCACGGGGGTGGATCAACTTTGGGGTACTGTAACCAGCGCCCCGCAGGTTTTCCCACGCCGCCAGTCTGGCTGGAAGGTTGTTGTAGCCGATCGCCATGGCGACCGAAAAATCATGTGGGGGGTGGGTCTGGCGGATACTTTCCGATGTGCCCACTACACCACCGCTTTGGTCGAAGTCATCGACGAAGCCGGCCACGACGTGGCCACAATCCACAGCCAGCGCTGCCACGGTTTGGGCGAAATCCTTTGAGCCATAGATGAGCAGTTTCATGGCTGACGGGTATCGGCGGCTACCAAAAACAGCGGTTTGCGCGACGACTTGAAGTTGATCCGACCAATATATTGGCCGACCACACCAAGCATCAGTAGCTGCAGTCCACCGAAAAATACGATACCTGCCATCAGCGATGTGTAGCCGGATGACGTGATATTTCCTATCAGCCGTGCCACCACGATGGATGTCATCCAGCCGAAACCGAGCAGGGAGCTGATCATGCCGAGCCAGGAAGCCACCCGCAGAGGTAGATCCGAAAAGGTGATCAGGATATTCACCGTGTGAACTACCAACTTTCCAACGGTGTAGTTGCTGCTACCGTGGGCGCGGCCCAGATGCGGGACGTCTACCTTGGCATAGCGATTGGTCAGCCAGGAAAGGTAGCCGTCCACGAACGGAAATGGCGAATCGAAATTAGCCAGCGCGCGAGCAATGGAGCCGCGCACCAGTCGGAAACTCGTGTACTCGTAATTGAGGGACGGTATGGCCGTCTGGAATACCCGGCGGGCGACCTCGGAGGTAGCGTTCCGCCACCAGCTATGGCTGCGGTTTGGAAACACGCCGTAAACAAGGTCAAAACCCTCCTGACCCTTGGCCAGCAGCGTGGGAATCCATTCGGGTGGCTGCTCCAGGTCGTCGTCAATGGTTACGACCCATTCCCCCATGGCACGGGAGATTCCGCAAAGGGTAGCGGCATGTTGGCCGAAATTGCGACTGAACCGAATGCCACGCACGTCGGAGTAAGTGGCGGCGAGCCGCTCGATCAAGTCCCAGGATTTGTCGCCACCGCAGTCTTCGACAAAGATTACTTCGAAAGATATGGCATGCGCTTGGCAAGCGGTTCTTATCCGCCCGCAAAGTTCCTCCAGCGACTCTTTTCCGCGGTAAACAGGTACGACGATGCTGAGAGTGGGCGCTTGCATGATTCCGCGATTCAATTCCTGGTATGACGTTCTAGCCGCGTACAAACCTTGCCTATCTGCCATCCCCTGGCCAATGCCGGCCGCGATGGTTCAAACACATTGAAGGGTGGATCGAATTGCGCGACTGGCCGAGTCAGTGAATCAGTTCAACGCCTGTTCCAGCTCCGGAATCAACTTGAACAGATCCCCAACCAATCCGATGTCGGCAATCTCGAAAATCGGTGCCTCGCCATCCTTGTTGATCGCGACGATGGTGCCGGCGTCCTTGATGCCGGTGAGGTGCTGGATCGCGCCGGAGATGCCGATCGCCATGTACAGCTCGGGGGCGATGATCTTGCCGGTCTGGCCGACCTGCATTTCGTTCGGGCAGTAACCGGCGTCGACGGCGGCGCGCGAGGCGCCCACCGCTGCGCCGATCTTGTCGGCAAATTTGTAGATGATGTCGAAGTTTTCCTTCGAGCCGACGCCGCGGCCGCCGGAGACCACCTTGCGCGCGCTTTGCAGGTCGGGGCGGTCGCTGCTGCCTTGCCGGAGTTCGACAAAGCGGGTGTGGCTGGGGAGCGTCGCGTCGACAGTCAACGCTTCGATGGGCGCACTGTTGGCGCCGTTGGCGGCGGCTGGCCACGACGCCGTGCGGATGGTGGCAACGATGGTGTGTGCCGCGTCCGCTTCGACCGTGATGATGGCGTTGCCGGCGTAGATCGGGCGCTTGAAGCTGTTTGCCGATTCCACGGTCATCACGTCGCTGACCTGGGCCACGCCGAGCAGCGCGGCGACACGTGGAGCGATGTCCTTGCCGAACGTGGTGGAGGGGACAAACACGTGGCTGTAGTCAGCTGCGACCTTGGCGATTTGCGGCGCCAGCACGGCGGCCAGCGGGTGCGCGTTTTCCGCCTTGGCGATGGTGAGTACGCGGCTCACACCGCTGATTTTCGCCGCTTCGGCGGCAACGGCGTCGGGTGCATCGGACAGCACCAGCACGTCGATGGCATCACCCTTTACCGCGCTGGCGGCACTGACGGCGCGCGCGGTAGCGAGGTTGAGTTTGCCGTCCAGGTGTTCAGCGATGACGAGAATTTTGCTCATGATGTGGACGACCTTTCGTCTCGAGTAGGGCTTTGGTGTTCGTAGGGCGGACATTGCCCGCCGGTTTTTCGTTTTTGTGCGGTGGGGCGGCGGGCAGTGCCCGCCCTACATGTTTTACAGCAAACCTTTCTGCTTCAGCGCGGCGACCAGCTCGGCGGCATCCTTCACCATTACGCCGCGGCTTCGTTTGGCCGGCGCAGCGTAATGGGTGGTCTTCAGGTGGTCACTGGAGGCAACGTTGAGCGCCGAGAAGGCGATGCTTTCGATCGGCTTGGCCTTGGCCTTCATGATGTCCGGCAGCTTGATGAAGCGCGGTTCGTTCAAGCGCAGATCGGTGGTGATGACGGCGGGCAGGTCAACTTCGATCACTTCCAGGCCCGCATCGACTTCACGCGTCACCGTGGCTTTGCCATCGGCGATCTCGACCTTGCTGGCAAATGTCGCCTGCGGGCGGTCCCACAGGGCAGCCAGCATCTGGCCGGTCTGGCTGGCGTCGTCGTCGATGGACTGTTTGCCGACGATGACCATGCCGGGCTGTTCCTTCTCGACCAGCTTGAGGAAGACGCGGGCGGCGGTCAGTGGCGGCACGGCGTCTTCGGTGACGACGTGAATGGCGCGGTTGGCACCCATGGCCAAACCATTGCGCAGGTGAGCCGTGAGGTTGGCCGGGCCGATGCCCACCACAATGACTTCCTCGGCAACGCCCTTCTCGCGCAGGCGCAGCGCTTCTTCCAGTGCAATATCGTCAAACGGGTTGGCCGACAGCTTGACGCCATCGGTGACCACACCGCTGCCATCGGGCTTGACCTGGATGCGTACGTTGTAATCCACCACGCGTTTGTAGCCGACCAGAATTTTCATCCGCCGTTCCTTACCCTGTGAACCGTCCGCATGGGCGGCTGAAAGTGGTCATTCTACCTCGACCGCATATCGTTGCAGGTCTGCGGACTGTGCGGTCCGGATCGTCGGATATCGTCAAGGCAGCGCCCGTTGCAGCGCCGCGCGCGCAACATCGAAGGAAAAGTATCGGCGCATGTTGTCCAGTCCGGCGTCTGAAAGGCGCAACCACAGCGATGGGTCGTCGTACAGGCGCAGCACGGCCGCGACGAAGCTGGGCGTGTCCTCCGCCAGCAGCACACTTTCGCCGTCAACCAGATGCATGCCTTCGGCGGCAATCGGGGTTGCCACTACCGGCAAGCCGTGGCTCATCGCCATGTTGACCTTGCCCTTGACGCCAGCGCCGTAACGAAGAGGTGCGAGCGCGATGCGGCAACCGTTCATCCATGGCGCAAGATCGTCCACGCGACCATGCAGCCGCACGCCAGGGCGAGTGAATTCCTGTCGCGCGTCGTCGGGCATGTCACCGATCAGATGCAAAACGATGTCGGGCCGCTGTTCACGGATCCCGGGAAAGATTTCCTCGATCAACCAATGCACCGCGTCGACATTGGGTGGATGGCCAAAACCGCCGACGAACACCAGCCCGTGCCGTGCGACGAAATCAGCGTGTCTTCCAAAGATTTCGTGCACATTCGAAAGCAGTTCGATCCGGGCTTCCGGCAGGGCATCCGCCAGCAGCTGGTATTCGACCGGGCTGACCACGAAGCTGGTATCGCAGGCACGGACAAGCGCCAATTCGTGGCGGCGCGAACTGGCGGCCTGGCGTGCCAGCGCAGCCCCGCCCACGTATTCGGCCGCGCGCTCTTCACGCAAGAAGTGCAAGTCGACCGTGTCGAACAGTACCTTTGCGTGGGGAGCCAATTTGCGCACCAGCGGCAAGTACGGCAACGCGACGTAATGGCGGCAAAGCATCACGGCATTCAGTCCCGCCCCTTCCCTGGCCAGCCAGGACGACAGGGGCGGCGCCCACGGCTTGCACAACGTATGGACACCCAGGCGGCCGAGCAGCGCAATTTCCTTTTCGCTGGCATGGCGGTTGTTCGCCATGAAGCTGATTCGCCAGCCCTGTTCGCGCAGCAGCCGCATGATGTTGACCAGTCGCAGCGAACCGGAATCGCGCGCCGGATCCGGTGCCAAAGCGTCCACAATCAAGATGTGACGGAGGCCCGCGCGGTGGATTGCCTGTTCTACCGGGGTGTGTGGTTTGGGTTGTGTATGCAGGGCATCGCGCCATTTGTCGGCGAACTTCGCGCGATTGATCGTCTGGTATTGCTTGATGCCGGTGAAAGGATCGAGCCCCGAGCTGATCCCCTCGCAGTGCACCACCAGGCTGGCGGGCTGGTAGATCACCCGGCGGCCGGCGGCCCGCACCGCGAACGCCAGGTCCATGTCTTCGCGATACGCCGGCGCGTAGCGTGCATCGAAACCACCGATCCGGTGAAACAGGGCGGCCTCGATCATCAGCGCGGCGCCGGAGACGTAGTCGACATCGCGTCGGTACAGAAAGCGTGGATCGTTGCGCGGTTCGAAACGGCCGTAGTTCCACGCTTCGCCGTTGGCGTACACGATGGCGCCGGCTTCCTGCAATCGTCCGTCCGGATACACCAGACGGCTGCCAGCGATGCCGCACAGGTCTTCCTCGGCAAAGCAGTCGAGCAGCGCATCGAGCCAGCCGGGCGTGACCTGGGTGTCATTGTTGAGGAACAGCAGAAACCTGCCAGCGGCGACAGCGGCGCCGGCATTGCAACTGGCGATGAAGCCCAGGTTGGCGTCGTTGCGCAGCAAGCGCAGCCCGTCGATGCCGGCCAATGTGCTGGCGCTGTCGTCCGACGATGCATCATCCACCACGATCACTTCGAACGGTGCCCGGGGGGCGTGACGTACGATCGAACGCAGGCAAGCCAGCGTGTAGTCGAGCTGGCCAAACGCGGGGATGATCACCGAAACCCGGGGCTGCGCGGACGTCGGCAGCGCAAACGGCACGAACGGGCCACCCAGCGGCTCGAGCGCCAACGATGCCGCATGGGCTGGTGGCCGCTTGAACTCTTGCAGGATGCGAGTCCAGGTGCCACGCCAGCCGCGTTGCGTCACGCTGGCATGCAAACGTTGCAACAGGTAGCGCAGGCGCTGGAAGCGCCCCTTGAATTGGCCGATCAGAGGGTGCTCCTTGCGCCCGAGACAGGTGGCTTGCGGTGGGCGGCGACAAGGCAACTGGCACCGAAACCCATCTGCGTGCCTTGGGCGACCCGGGCGACTTCAGGCCGCAGCAGCCGCGCCATCCATCGCACTGCCGAGCCTTGCCCCGCGCCGTGTTCGGCCTCGGTCGACAGCACCGCGGAGCGACCGATGCCGAGCCGGTATGGCAACGCGCGCAGCAGCCACTGTGGAAGCACCAGCGGCTTGAAGAAGTAACTGAGGTAATCGATGACGAAGTGTTCACCGAGCAGGGCTCGCAGGCTCTGCTTGGTATGCCGGCGAAAGTGCCCGGCGTTGACATCAGCTGCGGACCATAGCCAGGCGTGACAGGGAACGCTGAGGTAGAGCCGCCCTTCGGGCGCCAGCAATGGCGCAATGTCCGCCAGGAAGCCGCGGTCGTCCTCGATGTGTTCGATGACATCGAACATGCCGATTGCGCCAAACGTGCCGGGCCTGAAGCCGGCGTGCTCGATCGTGGCGCACACGACGGTTTCGATGCCGCGCCGGCTGTGGGCGTTGTAGGCACCGGTCGGGCCGGGCTCGATCAGCATTACGTCGTGGCCGTCGGCAACAAGCCGCTGCGATACGTAGCCGTTGCCGCCGCCGATATCGAGCAACGTGCCGGTATAGGGATGCCGGTTCACCATGGCGGAGATGCAGTCGTTGCGGTGTTTGAACCAGAAGGAACTGTCCTCGACCTGGAAGCAATCCGCGTGGCCGGTGGCGGAGTAGGAAACCTCGCTGGAACCGGCCGTGACATAAATGCCATCGGAGTTTCGGATCAGGTTGCTGCTGACGTCTTCCATGCGCATGTTTTTGCCCTCGCCCAGAGGAGTTCACAGATTCTGGTAATTCGGCCCCGCGCCGCCTTCCGGCGTGACCCAGGTGATGATTTCGTACGGATCCTTGATGTCGCAGGTTTTGCAGTGCACGCAATTGGCGGCGTTGATCTGCAGGCGCGGTTTCTTGCTGCCGTCAGGCATGACGTCTTCGACCATTTCGTAGACGTTGGCCGGACAGAAGCGCGTGCACGGGTTGCCGTATTCCTCGGTGCAACGATCCACGCAGATGTCAGGGTCGGTGACGACCAGGTGGATCGGCTGGTCCTCGTCATGCTCGGTGGCGGCGAAGTACACGCTGGCCAGGCGATCGCGCGGCGGCAGCGTGCGTTGCACGTAGTCGCGTACGGGTTCCTGGTATTCGCCCAGCTTGTGCATGCTGGACCAGTCGGCCTTGTTCTTCAACGTCCACGGCGACAGCCCGGCGGTGGCGGTTTCCCACGCGGCGTTCAACATGCCAAACCACAGGCCCTTCTTGAAGCCGGGTTTCACGTTGCGGACTTTCTTCAATTCGGCCATGACCGCCGAGGCGCGCAGCTTCGCATCGAAGCCGGCGCTGTCGAGTTTACCGGCCAGGTGCTCGGCGGCGAGCATTCCGCTCTTGATCGCCTGGTGTGTGCCCTTGATCTTGGGCACGTTGAGCAACCCGGCGGTGTCGCCGATCAACAGTGCGCCGGGCATTTCCACTTTCGGCAGTGACTGATAGCCACCGGTGGCCATCGCCCGCGCGCCTGCGGACAGGATCGAGCCGCTTTCCAGCAGTGGCTTGATCAGCGGATGGTGCTTCCATTGCTGGAACGCTTCCCACGGTTTGTAGTTCGGGTCGCTGTAGTCGAGCCCACTGACATAACCCAGCGCCAGGCGATCGCCATCCAGGTGATACAGGAAACCGCCACCGTAGGTACGCGTGTCGGCCGGCCAGCCAAAGCTGTGCACGATTTTTCCGGGCGTCACGCGGCCGGCGGGTACCTGCCACAGCTCCTTGATGCCGATGGAATAACCCTGCGGGTCACTGTGTTCGTCCAGCTTGAAGCGTTTCACCAGCACCTTGGTCAGGCTGCCGCGCGCGCCCTCGGCGAGCACGGTGACCCTGGCCTTGATGTCGATGCCCTGGGTGTAGTTGGCCTTGTGCGAACCATCCTTGGCCACGCCCATGTCGCCGATACGCACGCCGGCAACCGCGCCATCGTCGGTGTAAATCGTGTCGGCGGCGGCGAAGCCGGGAAACACGTCTACACCCAGCGCTTCGGCTTGCGGCGCCAGCCATGCGCATAGCGCACCGAGCGAGACGATGAAGTTGCCGTGGTTGTGCATGCCCGGCGGCAACGGCAGCTTGCGCGCGCCAGTCTTGCTGAAGAGGTAGAACTCATCCGGGCCGGCAGGTACGCAGATTGGTGGTGGGTTGTCGCGCCAGCCGGGCAGCAAGGCATCCAGCGGCTGCGGCTCGATCACCGCGCCGGACAAAATGTGCGCGCCGACAGTCGAGGATTTTTCGATCACGCACACGCTGACGTCGGGCTTGAGCTGCTTGAGGCGAATGGCGAAGGACAGCCCGGCCGGACCGGCACCGACCACGACCACGTCGTATTCCATCGTTTCGCGTTCGGTCATGGCAAGCTCCATTGAATGGTCGGTGGGGCGATCTGCGTCGTGCATGGCGACACCATCCGCTTTTGCATCATGCGCATGGACGTGACGCGCAGCGCTGTGCGCACCGGTCGTCGTCGCGCCCAAGTGTGACAGCGACTTGAGTATTGTCCGGTTTCGCGTGGCGCGCAGCAAACGGCGGCGGCAGTGGACGGCAATGTCGCGGTGCGCGCGGTTGGTGCGGGGCAGCCCCGGGCGGCGGCGGGCAGTGCCCGCCCTACAAAAGCATCGCCGCGCCATGTCGTACACGCATGACCACACCGTAGGGCGGGCACTGCCCGCCGGCCTTTGCGATCCTGCCGGTTCTCGCCGAAGCTGCAGGTTTTTGCCGATGGGTGTCCGGGCTGATCATGCCCGCGCTTGCAATCGCCTGCCATGCAACGGCGATAATCGCCGCACGCCATCCGGGGAGTGCTCATGAATTCGCAGCCACCAATCGCTGATCTCGACCTGCGCCGCTCCACGCTGTGCCAACTGCTGCATTGGCTCGCCGTGGGGCGTGTGCAGCCGCAGGCGCTGGCTGATGCGTATCAGGCGGCGATTGAACGCATCAACCCGCAGCTCAATGCGTATATCGATCTGCGCTCCGGTTTGCTGCAGGATCAGGCGCACATGGCTGACCGCCGCCGCCGTGACGGCGTGATCGGCCGGCTCGACGGGATACCCATGGCTTTGAAGGACAACTTCGACATGGCCGGTTGGCCCACGCGCGCTGGGCTGCCGGGGCGCGCACGGCCGGTGCACAGTGACGCGCACGTGGTGGCCAGGCTGCGGGCGTCGGGTGCCGTGCTGGTCGGCAAGACCAACATGGACGAGGGTGCGCTGGGTGCGACCACGAACAATGCGCACTTTGGCGCCACGCACAACCCGCATCGGCATGGTTACTCCGCGGGCGGGTCATCGGGCGGCGCGGCCGCGGCGGTGGCCGCAGGGTTGGCAGTGGCGGCGGTGGGCTCGGACAGTCTGGGCTCGATTCGTATTCCGGCCAGTTATTGCGGCGTCTACGGGCTCAAGCCGACGCATGGCGAAATTTCCGCACGTGGGGTGGTGCCCGCCGCGCGTCGGCTGGATGCCGTGGGTTTGCTCGCACGCAGCGCCGAGGATCTCACCGTGCTGCTGCAGGTGCTGGCCGGCTACGACGCCGACGACGCGCGTTCGCGTCGGCGCCGCGTCGCGTTTGCGCTGCCGGATTGGGAGCCGGGCAATCTGCGCACTGGCCTGATGCCGGATCTGGCAGCAGTCGGCGTGCAACGCGACGTGATCGACCTGTTTGATTCGGCCATGGCGCGGCTGCCGCATGCGCTGGGTGATCGGCGCACGGTGGATTTCAGCGACTGGGATTTCGCGCGCACGCGGCGCTCCGGCTTGTTGCTGATGGAGGCCGAGATGCTGGCGACCTTCTCCGCGGACCTGGCCGATACGGCGCATCCGGTTTCGCCGCAATTCCGCAACTTGCTGGAATATGCCGGGCGCAAGAGCGCGGCGGACTATGCCGTCGCCGACCGGGTGCTGGATGCGGCAACGTTGAAGATGCGTCGCCTGTTTTCCCAGGTGGACGTGCTGGTGCTGCCCACCACGCCGCAGGGCGCGTTTCCGCTGGACGGCCCCGTGCCGGATTCCCAAGCCGACCTCACCAGCTTCGCCAGCCTCGCGGGATGTCCGGCGGTGAGCTTGCCAATGGGCCTGCTGCCCGATGGCCTGCCAGTCGGCCTGCAGTTGATCGGTGCCCGCGGTTCGGATCTGCGCCTGCTCGAGCTGGCAGCCGTCTGCGCCGCGACGCTGGATCTGGCGCCGGCATATCCCGTGATCGCTTGATGGCTGGCAGGCACGTCTGGCCCGGAGCGATGCAAGGCGCGGCGCCCGACCGTCGAGATACGGCGACAGTGTGCGCGTGATCATGCCGATGCCGGCGTTGCGTGATCGAGATGCGCCCTGGCGGGGAGTGCACTCCGGCGCAGTGTGTAATATGGTCGGCCAAGGAGTACGGCTGGCGCCTTGCCACCCGTGTTGCGAATGGACCACAAGAAGAATCCCGTTGCCATGACCGAACCTGCCGTGCGCTCCCATCTGGATGATCTGGAGGCGGAGGCCATCCATATTTTTCGCGAGGTGCGGGCCGCGTTCCAGAAGCCGGTGATGCTGTATTCGATCGGCAAGGATTCGTCGGTGCTGCTGCACCTGTTGCGCAAGGCGTTTTATCCAGCCAAGCCACCGCTGCCGTTGTTGCACATCGATACCACGTGGAAGTTTCGCGAGATGATCGCATTTCGCGAGAGCGTGGCGGCAGCGGGTGATGTGCAGGTGCTGGTGTACACCAATCAGGACGGTGTGCGGCAGGGCGTGTCGCCGTTTACGCACGGCGCGACGGTGCATACCGACATCATGAAAACCCAGGCGTTGAAACAGGCGCTGGACAAGTACCGCTTTGATGCGTCGATTGGTGGTGCGCGGCGCGACGAAGAAAAATCGCGCGCCAAGGAGCGCGTGTTCTCGTTTCGCAACGCGCAGCATCGCTGGGATCCAAAAAACCAGCGGCCGGAGTTCTGGCACACCTACAACACGCACTTGCGCAAGGGCGAAGAGGTACGCGCGTTTCCGTTGTCCAACTGGACCGAGATGGACGTGTGGTTGTACATCCGGCGTGAATCCATTCCGCTGGTGCCGCTGTATTTTGCCAAGCCGCGCCCGATCGTCGAACGCGACGGCGCGCTGATCATGGTGGACGACGATCGCTTTGTGTTCCGTCCCGGTGAAGCCGCGCAAATGCGCGAGGTGCGCTTCCGCACGCTGGGCTGCTATCCATTGACCGGTGCGGTCGAATCGCATGCCGACACGTTGGACAAGATCATCGCGGAGATGGCCGCCTCGCGCACTTCCGAGCGCCAGGGCCGGGTGATCGATCAGGACCCGACCGCGTCGATGGAGCGCAAGAAGCAGGAGGGGTATTTCTGATGCCGCCAGCAGATACCGCCAACAAGAGTCTGCTGCGCTTCATCACCTGCGGCAGTGTGGATGACGGCAAGAGCACGTTGCTGGGGCGCTTGCTGTACGACGCCGGCATGCTCGCCGACGACCAGATAGCGGCGCTGCTGCAGGACAGCCGACGCCTGCACGCGGATGCCGGCGACACGCTGGACTTTTCGCTGCTCACCGACGGGCTGGATGCCGAGCGCGAACAAGGCATCACCATCGACGTGGCCTATCGCTACTTCCACACGGCGCGGCGCAATTTCATTGTCGCCGACTGCCCGGGCCACGAGCAGTACACGCGCAACATGGCTACCGGTGCGTCGAATGCCGAGCTGGCGGTGGTGCTGGTCGACGCGCGCAAGGGCTTGTTGCCGCAGACGCGCCGACATACTTATATATGTGGCTTGCTCGGCATCCGCCATGTGGTGCTGGCGGTGAACAAGATGGATCTGGTCGGCTATGACCAGGACGTGCACGAGCGTATTGCGACGGCGTATTGCACGCTGGCAGCCAGCCTGGGCATTACCGACGTGCAATGCCTGCCGGTGGCGGCCCTGACCGGTGACAACGTCGGCGCGCCTTCGTCGCGCATGCCGTGGTACACCGGCGGCAGCTTGCTGGAAGTGCTGGAGACGGTCGATGTGGCGCCGGCCACGGCTGCCGATTTCCGCCTGCCGGTGCAGTGGGTGAATCGTCCCGACCAGTCGTTTCGCGGCTACGCCGGCACGATCTGCGGCGGTGCCGTGGCGGTGGGCGACGAGATCGTGGTGCAGCCGGGGGTGCAGCGCGCGCATATTGAACGTATCGTCACGCATGGCGGCGATCTGCCGCGCGCCAGCGAGGGCCAGGCGGTCACGCTGTGTCTTGACCGCGAGCTTGGCATCAGCCGTGGCGACGTCATTGCCGATGCCTTGCGCCCGGCGCCGGTGGCTGACCAGTTCACCTGCCACCTGCTGTGGCTGGGCGATGTCGCGCTGCTGCCGAATCGCACCTATTGGTTGAAGATCGGCACGCGCACGGTCAATGCGCGGGTGATGTCGATCAAGTACAAGGTGGACGTGAACACGCAGGCGCAGCTGGCCGCGCGGCAGCTGGCATTGAACGAGGTGGGTTATTGCACCGTGGGTCTGGATGACGCCATAGCGTTCGAGGCCTACGCCACCAATCACACGCTCGGCGGTTTCATCCTGATCGATCGCCAGAGCAACGCCACCGTGGCGTGCGGCATGCTGGATTTCGCGCTGGGTCGGTCCAGCAACGTGCACTGGCAGCACCTGGATATCGACAAGGCGGTGCGCGGCCAGAGCAAGGGCCAGCGGCCGCTGTGCCTGTGGTTCACCGGTTTGTCCGGGGCCGGCAAGTCGACCATCGCCAACCTGGTCGAACGCCGCCTGCACACGCTCGGTTATCACACCTATCTGCTCGACGGCGACAACGTGCGCCACGGCATCAACCGCGATCTCGGGTTCACACCGGAAGCGCGCGTGGAGAACATCCGGCGCATTGCCGAAGTCGCGCATTTGATGGTGGACGCCGGGCTGATTGTGCTGGTCAGCGCGATTTCGCCGTATCGCAGCGAGCGGCGTTCGGCGCGCGAGCTGTTCGCCACCGGCGAGTTTGTCGAAGTGTTTGTCGACACGCCGCTGGCCGAATGCGAGCGGCGCGACGCGAAAGGGTTGTACCGGAAGGCACGCGCCGGACAGATCCGCAACTTCACCGGCATTGATTCGCCCTACGAAGCGCCCGAAGCGCCGGACATCCATTTGGCGACCAGCGGCAAGCGCGCCGAGGACATGGCCACGCAGGTGGCGGAGCAGTTGGCAGAGCACCTGCCGTCTCTGGATTAGCGCCGGCACTGGGCGCAGTGCAGAGGCCGGCGGGCGGTGCCCGCCCTACGTTTCGCGTTTGGTGCGCTTCGGCTGGTGTAGGGCGGGCACTGCCCGCCGTGTACGTTCGGTGTCGGGTTTGCCGCACGCCTGCGGGTCGCGGATGTGTGTCGCGTCCGGTCCGGCTTGCCGCCCGCGGTCCGACGGCGGTGCACGCGGGTTCTGCGGGCGTTCCGGTCGATCCCGCGTGCCGCTGTCAACGCCCGGCCGTGGTAGCTGCGGTGTGAAGAAACGGCGGCGTTGAGGCGTGTCGCGGCTCCGGACGCATGGGCACGGCATGACGCCGGCAGACGGCGCCTGTTGACCGGGTGCCGCGTCCTGCGGTCGTTTCCGCATGGCATGTCGCAGGTCGGTTGACGCTTGGCTTGTCGGGCGTGCGCCGCGATAATCGCACTTTCGCCGAGGTGCGCACCGATGACTGAAAAGACCGTACTCAACGCTACCCATCGCGCGCTGGGCGCCCGCATGGTCGACTTCGGCGGTTGGGACATGCCGATCCATTACGGCTCGCAGATCGAGGAGCATCACGCGGTACGGCGCGACGCGGGCATGTTTGACGTGTCGCACATGACCGTGATCGATCTGCACGGACCGCGCACGCGCGAGTTTCTGCGCCACCTGCTTGCCAACAACGTGGACAAGCTGCAGGTGCCGGGCAAGGCGTTGTACTCATGCATGCTCAACGCCCAGGGCGGCGTGATCGATGATTTGATCGTGTACTTTTTTGCCGAGGCGTATTTCCGGCTGGTGGTGAATGCTGCGACCCGCGTCAAGGACCTGGCCTGGATCGAGCAGCAGGCACGGGCGTTTGCCGTGGAAGTGAAGGAGCGGGCCGACTTCGCGATGATTGCCGTGCAGGGTCCGAACGCGCGCAGCAAGGTGCTGGACCTGCTGCACGAAACGGATCGGGCGCGGATCGAGCAGCTGGGCAAGTTTTCCGCCGCGGCGGCGCAGGGGCTGCAAGGCGTGCCGCTGTTCATCGCCCGCACCGGTTATACCGGCGAAGACGGGTTTGAAATCCTGGTAGCGAATGCGCAAGCCATCGTGTTGTGGGAGGCACTGGCCGCGGCGGGTGTTGTCCCCGCCGGTCTGGGCGCGCGCGACACGCTGCGGCTGGAGGCCGGCATGAATTTGTATGGACAGGACATGGATGAAACCGTGTCGCCGTGGGAAGCCAATCTCGGCTGGACCGTGGCGCTGGACCCCGGGCGCGATTTCATCGGGCGTGACGCGTTGCAGGCGCAAAAGGATGCGGGTGTGCAACGCGTGATGGTCGGTGTCGTGCTGGACGACAAGGGTGTGCTGCGCCACGGGCAGACGGTGCACACCGAACAAGGCAACGGACAGATCCTGTCTGGCAGTTTTGCCCCGACCCTGAACAAGGCCATCGCGTTCGCCCGGGTGCCGGCTGGCACCAGTGGCACGGTGCATGTCGACATCCGTGGCCACGAGGTACCGGCGCGCATCGTGAAGTATCCGTTTGTACGCGCGGGCAAGGCCTGTGCCGGCATTTGATTGCCCGCAACCACACGACATCCGGGTCAGTGTGTTGTCGTTAGAATTACCCGGCAAGTCGTTTTCCCAACCACCCCAAAACCCTGGACCCGACCATGCAAGAGATTCCTGGTGATCTGAAATTCCTCAAGTCCCACGAGTGGGCGCGTGTAGAAGATGATGGCCTGGTGCGTGTCGGTATCTCGGATCACGCGCAGGAACAACTTGGCGATCTGGTTTACGTCGAATTGCCCGAAGTCGGCGCGGCGTTGCAGGCTGGCAGTGGCGCGGCGGTGCTGGAATCGGTAAAGGCCGCCTCGGACATTTACGCGCCAGTCTCCGGTGAGGTCGTCGAGGTCAACGAGCTGCTCAATGACAAGCCGGAAACCATCAACGAGGACGCGTTTGGGGCCGGCTGGATTTATGTGGTGCGTCCCAGCGACCGCGCCGAGCTGGACGAGCTGCTCGATGTGGCGGCATACGAAGAGTTGCTGGAGAGCGACGAACACTGAGGTTCGCGGGCGCGCGCCTCCCGGTTGCGCGTTTGTTCCACACCGATGCAGATTGCGCGGTGTGGCCACGGTCAGTACGGCGCGCGGTTGACGTTGGCGTGCGGGTGATCGGGTGGATGACGCCCTGGTCCGAGGTGGCGACTCGGGGCGAATGCATGGGTGACATGGCATGCGCGTCGCTGCGCGAAGTGTGTAGGTGCCGACGGCGTTCAAGGGCGCGTATCGCGTGGCGGATTTTTCATGCTGGTGCGGTGCCGGTCTGGCCGACGCAGTGGAGTCCGAATTCGCGCGGCCCTGTCGAGGCGTCGGGAAAAAGCCGATCCATCGACGGCCGGTAGTGTCCGGGAATTTTTTGCGTTGCCATCTCCGGTTCGCGTGAGGCGAGTGGTACACGACCCGCGTGACGCGTGGGCGGGGCCGCCGGGGAAAGAATTTTTCGCAAAGTCGGTGGCAATTCGTGCCACCCGGTGGCCGTGCGTTCATGTCCATGGCGGAAGGTTTGCCACTGAAGCTGCGCAGCGGGTGATGCCGTTGTGCGTCGTAATTTGGCATGCGTATTTGCTACCGGCCGCGCGCAAGCGTTGGCCGGCAACGACTTGCACGCAAGGCGCTATTTTTCGTGAATTATCGTTTGGACGTATAGACGCCCACATGTAAATTCATGAATTAACCGCGACACGTTGTGGCGCCACGTTCGGTAGCCATGACGAGGCCTGGCAACCGGCCTGATTTCATGGCTAAAATCAATTGACAGCTGAAATCTTCAGGGATAGCTTTCGCAACAGATCACGGGGAACGCGCATCATGGCAACGGCAAAGTTCATCAAGCCCTATATTCAACATGGTGAAAAGGCCAATGCAGTACGCAAGATCACGGTCTCCATTCCGCTGCATGTTTTACGCAGGCTTTCCGATTTGCGCACTGAGCGACAGGTCAAAAATTTTCGGCACGCCACCAACAGCGACTTGTTGGTCGAGGCGTTCCTGCACGCTTTTACTGGGCAACCACTGCCAACTGATGAGGAGCTGAGACGAACTATGGCCACTGCCAAGAAGAAAACCGCTGCAAAGAAGCCGGCCGCCAAGAAGGCTGCCGTGAAATCCACCGCGAAGAAAGCCGCTGCCAAGAAACCGGTAGCGAAGAAGCCGGCAGCGAAGAAGGCTGCACGCAAGCCGGCTGCTGCCAAGAAGGCGGCTGTCAAGAAAGTCGCCGTGAAGAAGGTTGCCGCCAAGAAGCCGGCCGCCAAGAAAGCTGCATCGGCCAAGGTGGTGAAAGCCACCAAGACCGCCAAACCCGCGAAAAAGTCCAAGAAGTAAACAGCAAGTCGCGTTTCCACAAGCAAGAGAGCTGTCGACTTCTCCCCCTGCGGTGCCCAGCGCAAGGGGAGCTTTCGAAAATCAATTCGTCCCGGCTTGCCGGGACGTTTTATTTTGCGGGCCTGGCGCATCCCGACTGGGCGGTGTGTCCGTCAGGCTCGCCGGTCCCGCACGGTGTTTCCGCAAGTTGGCGGCGTATGGGCGTCGGCAAGAAGTGACGCTTGGCGACCGGCGATCAGCATTTGCCGTGCTTGCTCGTTGGAGTTACCTTCTGCATGTCCGCGCCGCACCGGAGTCAGGGACTTCGGTGGTCCTGACTGGACGGGGAACGCGGGGGGCCGCCGACACTCAGTGAGGGACTATGCATACCCGATATAGAATCGAGAGCCGCGCCTGTGTGCGCGGACGCGCCAACACCACGCTGGTCGCCGTCATCGTGCTGATCGTATTGCTTGGGGTCGGCGCGTGGCTGCTGATCATCAAGCCGCATCAGGAGAGCCTGGTGGCAGATGGCGCCGGGCATCTTGCGCCGTCGACGTCCGCGGCGAAAGCCGCTGCTGCGGCTCCGCCGGCCAACGTGGCTGCGATGGGCGTGGACGAACTCCTGGCCGAAGGGCGCAAGGCGCTGAATGAGCGGCGCTATCTCGGGCCTGCCGGCAATAGCGCATTCGAGTTCTATCTGCGCGTGCTGGAGACGCAACCCGGTAACCGGGTTGCCACCGACGCCTTGCGCGAGACCTTCCCGTTGGCCGCCACTTCAGCCGAGCAGGCCATCAACTCGCGTGATTTCACTGACGCGCAGCGGCAGATTGATTTGCTCGCCAAGGCGGATCCCACGAACTACACGTTGACCATCCTGCGGTCCAAGCTGGATGCGCAGCGCAAGATGCTGGACAAGCAGCAGCAGCAGGAACTCGAACAACAAAAGACCCAACTGGCGGCGACCCAGAAAGCCGCGCTGGAGAAGCAGGCTGCCGACCGACTGGCAGAACAGCAGGCGCAACAGGCGGCCACCCAACCGAAGGCCACGCCGCCGCGCACTGCGGCGGCGCCGCAGACGCAGGTGGCTGCCGCCGTGCCCGCGGCAAATGCGGCAGCCGGAACAGCGGGTGGTGCCGGCGGGGCCACCAGTGATGCCGTACTGACCCGTGCCGTGCAGCCGGCGTATCCACCGATTGCCTTGCGCTCGCGTCAGAGTGGTTGGGTCGTGGTCTCGTTCACGGTAGACGCGGAAGGCCGTACCACCGACATAGCGGTAGTCGATTCAAAGCCGCATCGGGTCTTTGACAGTGCAGCCACTGACGCCGTGCGGCGCTACCGCTTCACGCCGGCGATGAGCAACGGCGTGGCCGTCTCGAGCAAGCGCCAACAAAAAATCGAGTTCAATTTGTAACTCCACACCGACCAGGCGCGGTATTGCTGCGTGACACCCGGGAACGGCACCTGCATGCGTGTGTCGGTCCCGGCCCGGCACGCCGGGAAGGTCATTATGGCCTGGTGCTGAAATTGCAGGTATTGCATGCGGCCGCTGCCTGCTCCGGCCGTGTGCGAAGCGCAGCGCGGTGCCCACGATGCCCATTCCATCTTTGCCGCGAATGACTCGCAAGCTGCTTGTCGCCGCGCCGGCTCAGTGCCGTCGCCGTGCAGCATGTCGGGTGGCGGCCTTTTTTGCCGGCCGCCTGGAGCCGTTCCTGCGGGGTGTCGGAGTGCTTTCGATCCCTGCCCAGTCCACGTGCGGCAGGCCGAGCAGCTCGTCGAAGACCATGGGCATCAGCCCGCCAGGTGCCGGCCCGGTTGAATTCCACAAGGTGACCACGCCAACGTGGTATTTGGGAAAGAAGCCGATCATGGTGCGGTAGCCGGCAACGGCACCGGCATGAAAAATCAGGGTTTCGCCGCCGTACTCGTAAACCCGCCAGCCCAGTGCATAGTGCGCGGCGGTCAGGCGCTTGCGCCGCCATGGTGTGGCCTGCAGTTCGCCGGGGGTGGCGATGGCGGGAGCATGCAGCACGTCGAGCAGCGTGGTGGGCAATACATCCTGGCGGCCACCCATTTGGGCGATCAGCCATTTCTCCATGTCGCGAATGCTGGCGTTGACGCCGGCCGCCGGCGCAACCCGATAGTAGGTTTCGTTGGGCTCGAACGGCACCCAGCCATGGCTGGCCGGGTGGTGCGGTCGCGCCCAGCTGGTACTCGACTCCAGCGCGGCGCGACCGTAGCTGGCGTCGGTCATGCCCAGTGGATAGAAAATGCGCTTGTCGACGAGCCGGTAGAAAAAGTTTCCGGTGCGCGCGAACAAAATGTCGCCAATCATCGAGAACGCCACGTTCTGGTAGCCGTAGCATTGGCCGACGCTGCAGCTCATGTCGACTTCGTCCAGTTTGCGCACCAGCTCTTCGTAGGGAACGTCGCCCTCGAGCATGTTGTCGTAGGTGTTGCGTGGCAGCCCGAGGCGCTGGCCGAGAATGTCGCCCACCGTGGCATGCTCGGTGCCGGCAGTGTCCTTGAGCTTGAAGTACGGCAGCACGTCCACCAGTCGCGTGTCCCAGCTCAGTCGCCCGCCATCGACGATCAGTCCGGTAATCGCCGTGGCAAACGCCTTGGACAGTGAAGCCAGGCGGAACACCGTGTCCGGCACGACGGGCTGGCGGGTGGCGACGTCGGCGTAGCCGATGGTGTGTTCGAATACGACTTTGTCATCCACGACCATTGCCGTCGCCAGGCCGGCAACGCCATTGCGCTCGGCGAGCGTATCCAGCCAGCGCCGGTAGGCGGCCAACGTGGCTTGCAGCCGCGCTGGCGGCAGCGCGTCCGTCACGTTTTGCGCGGCAGTTGCGGACGGCGCCGCAACTGCCGCGGGGGTGGACTGCGCCGCCGTGCAGGCCAGACCGAGAGCCGCGGCAAGAGCCGGGAAAAAACTTCGGAAGTGCATGCTACTCTGCGGTCATTCGGGCGCGGACATGCGCTGCAAGCTGGAGGGTGTGCGGATGAGCATGATCATTTTGCTGGTAGTGGTCGCACTGATTGTCTTGTACTTCGTGGCCATCTACAACGGACTGGTGACCTCGCGTAACAGTTACAAGAATGCGTTTGCGCAAATTGATGTGCAGCTTACGCGGCGCCATGATCTGATCCCCAATCTGGTGGAAACCGCCAAGGGTTATCTCGCCCACGAACGCGGAACGCTGGAAGCTGTGGTGCAGGCGCGCAACGCGGCCGTCAACGGGCTGGCCGGCGCCAAGGCCAACCCCGGCGATCCGGCGGCAATGCAGCAACTGGCGAGCAGCGAGAACGCGCTGACGCAGACGTTGGGTCGCCTGTTTGCCCTGCAGGAATCCTATCCGGACCTGAAAGCCAACCAGACCATGATGCAGCTGTCCGAAGAGCTCACCTCCACCGAAAACCGCGTGGCGTTCGCGCGGCAGGCGTACAACGACTCGGTGCTGACCTACAACAACAAGCGTGAAGTGTTTCCCGCCTCGTTCGTGGCCAACAGTTTTGGTTTTGTGGCGGCCGAATCGCTGAAGATCGATGACCCGGCGGTGCGCGAAGTACCGAAGGTTACCTTCGGCTGATGCCAGTGCGGCGCGGCGCATGCCGTGTCGCCACTGCTCGAGCGAGACTTCATGGATTTCTTTGCGCAACAGGCACGCGTGCGTGGCAGCAGTCGCCGCCTGGTCGTGCTGTTCATCCTGGCGGTGACCGCGATCGTGTTGGCGATCGACGCGGTGGTGTGGCTGGCGCTTGGCCATCACCCGGTCGAGGGCGAGCCGACGCCATCCAACCTGCCATTGCTGTTCATCACCAGCTGTGTGGTAGTGGGCGGCATTGCGCTCAGCTCGTTGTTTCGCATCATGAGCCTGTCGGCGGGTGGCCGGAAGGTGGCGCAAACGGTGGGCGCCGTCGAGGTGCCGCCGGATGCGACGGACCCGCAGTTGCGCCGCCTGCGCAACGTGATCGAGGAAGTGGCCATTGCCGCTGGCGTGCCGGTGCCGGACATTTATCTGATGGCCGAGGAGGCAGGCATCAACGCGTTTGCTGCCGGCTACTCGACCTCGGATGCGGCTGTATGCGTCACCCAGGGTTGTCTGGATCAGCTCAGTCGCGATGAATTGCAGGGCGTGATCGCACATGAGTTCAGCCACGTGCTGAATGGTGACATGCGCCTCAACATCCGCCTGATGGGTTTGCTGTTCGGCATTCTCGTGCTGGCCGTGGTCGGCCGGCGGGTCATATGGTTTGGCGGTGGGCGCAGCAACCGACGTGATGGTGGCGGTGGCCAGGTATGGATGATCGGGCTGGCGCTGATTGTCGTGGGCTACATCGGCTACTTTTTTGCGCGCCTGATCCAGGCCGCAGTGTCGCGATCGCGCGAATCGCTGGCGGATATGTCGGCGGTGCAGTTCACGCGCCAGAGCGATGGCATTGCGGGGGCGTTGAAAAAAATCGCGATTCACAGTGAAGGCTCCACCCTGCAAACCGCCAACAAGCAGGAAGTGGCGCACATGCTGTTTGGCGAGGCGGGCAAGTTCAACGCGTTGTTCGCCACCCATCCGCCGTTGCTGCAACGCATACGCGCGTTGCAACCAGGCTTCCGCGAGGAGGACCTGGTGCAGTTTGCCGCGTCCCTCGCACAGCCGGCGGCGGCTGACGCGACCGGGGCTCGGACCGCAGCGCCGGTCGCGCACCCGGGCGCCACGGGGACATCCGGTTTTCCTGGGGTTGGCTTGCCGCCGTTGCTGCCCGTCGTGCTGGGCGGCGCGGTCGTGGCCGCGCCGCAGGCAGGCTCCGGTGTCGCGCCGACGGCGCTCGAGCGCGGCGCGAGCTTGCGTCGCAGTTTGCCCACCAGCCTGACCAGCGCGGTGCAGAAACCCGAAGCTGCGCTGGCGGCGATGCTGGCCCTGGCGATGTCCGCGCAAGCCGGGCTGCGGCAGCGCCAGCGACGGCTGCTGGCTGACGCGTTTGGCGATGATGTGCAACAAGTCGTGATGGTGCTGTTGGCCGAAATCGAAACATTGCCGCCGGAGTTGCGTCTGCCGTTGGCAGCGCTCGCATTTCCGGCGTTGAAGCAGTTGCCGCAAGGTCGCGTGCAGACCTTGCTGGATGCGCTGGATGCGCTGGTGCGGGTCGATGGCCAGGTCGATCTGGGCGAATATTGTCTGACGCGTCTGCTGCGGGTGCAGCTGCTTGAGGCGCGCCAGCCGCGTCGCGCTCCGGTGGATGGTTTGCGCAAACTGACGACTTGTCGGGCGAGTGTCGGCTTGGTGTACGCCGTGATCGCGAGCAAGGGCAACCGGGATGCTGCTTCGGCACGACGTGCGTGGTTGCTGGCCATGCAACAGGTGTTTCCCGGCGAGACGCAGACCTGGCCGGAGTTGCCAGCAGCGTGGCAAACGCCGTTCGAGCACGCGCTGGATGAACTCGATGGTTTGCTGCCGGCGGCGAAGGAACTGCTGATCCAGGGACTGGTCGCTGCAGTGCACGCGGACGGCGTGATCAGCACCGAAGAGGCCGAGCTGCTGCGGGTGATTTGCGCCAGCGTGCATTGTCCGTTGCCAGCGTAAAGCAGGCTCTGCC
>DAITPL010000006.1:4343-36159 GCA_036833615.1 Rhodanobacter sp. | reverse complement strand
CGGGTGATTTGCGCCAGCGTGCATTGTCCGTTGCCAGCGTAAAGCAGGCTCTGCCCGCCGCACGCGCTTTGGCACGCGGTCACATACCGGAAAGCTGGCGGGTACTGCCCGCCCTACGGCGACCGGACCATCGTGGACCATCTGTGCCGCTCTGTAGGGCGGGCACTGCCCGCCGCAGTGGCTTGGCACGCGGTCCACATACGGAAAAGCTGGCGGGCAATGCCCGCCCTACCACGGCCAGGGCAGTCGCGGGATCACCGGTGTCGCTCTGTAGGGTGGGCACTGCCCGCCGCACGCGTTCGGCGCAATGGGTTACGCGTCGAGAATCAACTCGCTCGCCTGCTCGGCAAGCATGAGGGTCGCGGCATTGGTATTGCCCGAAGGCAGCGTCGGCATGACGGAAGCATCCACCACGCGCAGACCGCGCACGCCGTGCACGCGCAGTTCGCTGTCGACGACGGCGTGATCGTCCTTGCCCATGCGGCAGGTGCCGACCGGGTGATAGACCGTCTCCGCCTTGCGCCGGATGAAATCGCCGTACTCGGCATCCGTGCTGATGGTGCTTGCGGGAAATATCGGCCGTCCGCGGTAGGCGTCGAACGCGGGCTGGTTCATGATGTCGCGCGCGACGCGCGCCCCTTCAATCAACGTTGCCAGATCATGCCCCTCGGCGTCGCTCAGGTAGTTGGCGTGGATGGCGATGGGCTGCGCCGGATCCGCTGAACGCAACCGCAGCTGGCCGCGGCTGCGCGGGTGCAAGTGGCACGCGTGCAGGGTGTAGCCATAGCCGGGCAGACGATGACGCCCATGGTCATCGAGCAGTGCGGGCACGAAATGAAACTGCAGATCGCAGCGGTCGTCCGTGGCCAGGCGACTGCGCACAAAGCCACCGGCTTCGGCGATATTGGAACTGCCGGGCCCGTCGCGATGACGCAGCCAACGCAGCCCCGTGGTCAGCTCGTTGAGGTGATCGTAAGTGATTTTCTGCGTACTGGCGTCCAGCGTGCAGATGTCCAGGTGATCCTGCAGATTGCCGCCGACCCCGGGCAGGTCGGCAACCACGTCGAGGCCGTGTGCCCGCAGGTGGTCGGCAGGTCCGATGCCGGACAGCAGCAACACTTGTGGCGAGTTGATCGTACCGCCACAGAGAATCACCTCGCCGGCCTCCACACGCTCCGTGCCGTGCCATCCGTGCCGCAGCTGCACACCGACTGCGCGACCATCGGCGATCACCACGCGTTCGACCAGGGCATGGGTGTGCACCTGCAGATTCTGGCGCTCGCGTACTGGTTTGAGCCAAGCCACCGCGGCCGAGCAGCGCGCGCCATCGCGCTGGGTTACCTGATACAACCCGAACCCGGCCTGCCGGGCGCCGTTGAAATCGTCGTTGCGCGCAAAACCGGCGCTGACCGCGGCCTCGATGAGAGTCGCTGACAGCACGTTGTGGTGGCGCAGGTCGGAAACGCCCAGTGGTCCACCGGCACCATGCCATGCGCTGGCGCCACGGCTGTTGTCCTCGCTGCGCAGGAACCAAGGCAGCACCTGTGGCCATGACCAGCGTGCGTCGCCGCTGGCTGCGGCCCAGCTGTCGTAATCGGCGGCCACGCCGCGGATATAGCACATGGCGTTGATCGAACTGGAGCCGCCAAGGGTCTTGCCGCGGGGCCACCACAATTGGCGCTGGTTGAGCGCGGGTTCCGGCTCGGTACGGTAATTCCAGTTGACGCGCCGGTTGTTGGCCAGCCGGGCGAGGCCGGCGGGCATGTGCAGCAAGGGATTCCAGTCGCGCGGACCGGCTTCAAGCAACAGCACGCGCTTGGCTGGATTCGCGCTGAGCCGGTTGGCGAGGACGCAACCGGCCGAGCCGGCACCAACGATGACGTAATCAAAGTTATCCAAGGTCGCTCCCCCAGCGCGTGGCGTGCCTGCATGCTAGGGGTTTGTGCGGCAAAAAAGCGAGTGGTCGCGGTCGGCCGCGGCGCGCGTATGCCGCCAGCGCGTGTGGCTCGGTCAGCGGGCGTGACGCGCAGCGTCCGTAGGGCTCGACCACGCCACAGCTGGTCCGGCGTGCTCGCTTTTGCGGCTTCCAGCGCTTAGGCTGCGCATGCCCCCCACCGGATGTACAAGTGCGTTTACCCCGTCTTCCCGTGGTGGAAAAAAGCGCTGCACCGATGCTGTCGGCGCTGGCGTTTTTCTTCGTGATGGTGGCGTACTACATCGTGCGCCCGGTGCGCGACCAGTTGAGCGGAGCGGTCGGCTCGCCATCGTTGCCGTTGTTTTATGGCGCGGTATTCGTGGTGATGCTGTTGCTGACGCCGGTGTTCGGCATGCTGGTGGCGCGTTTCCCCCGACGCCAATTATTGCTCTGGAGCTACAGCTTTTTCATTGGCTGCCTGCTGCTGTTCGTACCCGCATTCGTGGCACAGGAACGCATTGGTGCGCATGCCCTTGGCGTGGTGTTTTTTGTCTGGGTCAGCGTCTTCAACCTGTTCGTGGTGTCGCTGTTCTGGAGTTTCATGGCCGACATCTTCGCCAGTGGCGAAGCGCGGCGGGTGTTTTCGCTGATTGCGCTGGGCGGCATGGCGGGTGCGGTGTTTGGCCCGCTGGTGACCAAATTGCTGGTGCGCGTCATCGGTGTGGCGCCGTTGTTGCTGGTGTCGGCGTTGGCCCTGGGCGCGGCGCTGGCCGTGTTGCTGCGGTTGTCGGCGCAACACGAGCGCCGGCCGGGTGGCGCGGGAACACAGCCGATTGGCGGCTCGCTGTGGGCTGGCGTCAGGGAGCTGTGGTCGCGTCCGTTCTTGCGTTACATGGCGTTGTTGATGTTGTTTGGCGACGGTATCGGCACGCTGGCGTATGCGTTGGTGGCGGATTACGCCAAGGCGCATTTCGTCGACATCGTGGCGCGCACCGAGTTCTACAACGATCTGGATCTGGCCACGAATCTGCTGGGCGCCGCGCTGCAACTGACGCTGACCCGCTGGTTGCTGATCCGCCATGGTGCCGGTTGGGGACTGGTGGTGCCGGCGGTGGTGAATATCGGGCTGCTCGCCGGCGTGGTGGTGCTGGCTGATGGCAATCTCGCCTTGTTCGGTTACAGCGTGCCGGTATTGGCGTTGATGGCGGTGGCGACGCGCGCTCTCGCTTATGGCATGACCAAGCCGGCGGCGGACGCGCTGTACACCCGCGTGCCGCGCGAGACGCGCTACAAGGGCAAGAATTTTGTCGAGACGGCGGTATGGCGCTTTGGTGATGTGCTGGTGACCAGCGCGGTGAGCGGCTTGCGGGCGCTGGGGGTCGGTGTCGCCGGCTTGGCCTTGTTGGGCACCGGGGTTGCCGCTGCCGCCGCCGTCGTTGCGCGGCGTGCGGGGTGGTCGCCGGATTTGGCGCCGGAGGTTGCCGCGAAGGGTGCGGCCGGTGGTGAAATGCACGCCTGAGGTGCGGCGCCAACGGTCTGTGCGGTGCGTTTCCGCACTCGCGATAAACCCGGAAGTCGCCACCAGCGGTTTATCGCGAGTGCGACCGTCGCAGCCGTCCCGCGCGCGATACGTCAAGTGGCGCCACACGGGCTTTCAGCTGGTGATGTAGCGCTCCATGTGCTCAATTTGTTCGGCCTGGGCATCGATCACCGCCTTGACCAGGTCACCGGTGGAGATGACCCCGATCACCGCGTTGTCTTGTATCACCGGCAGATGGCGCACACGGCCATCCGTGCACAGGTGCATGCAATCGAAGATGTCCGTCTCCGGGCCGACGACGGTCAGCGGCTCGCTGGTCATGATTTCGGCGACGGCGGTGGCGGCCGAGGAGCGGCCCTGCAGGATGACTTTGCGCGCGTAATCCCGCTCGGAGACCACCCCGACCAGACGTGGTCCGCGCATCACCAGCAAGGCGCCGATGCGGTGCTCAGCCATCAACTTGATCGCCTCGCGCACCGGAGCTTCCGGCGCGATCGAATACACGGTGTTGCCCTTGGCTTGCAACAACTGCTTGACTTGAGTCATGTCTGCGCCTCCCGGCCCCGGCGGGCCGCCTCAAGGCGAGTCTAGCGCGCGTCCGGGGGTTGCGTGTTGGAACGGTGTGAACCCCGGTGTTCGGCGCGATTCCGCGCAGTGGGGCGATGCCGACGCAGGTAACCTGGGCCGCCCAACTGGCGCATCTGCCGCATGATCCAGTCGGTACGGCGCAGGACATACGCACTGGGACGATCCGCATGCAGCCGCCGTGGGCTGGGCAGCACGGCGGCGAGGCGCGCGGCTTGCGCTGCGCTCAAGCGGGCGGGTGTGGTGTGGAAGTACGCCGCGCTGGCGGCGCCCACGCCATAGATCCCGTTGCCGAATTCGGCGATGTTCAGGTACACCTCCAGAATGCGTTGTTTGGGCCAGGTCCATTCGATCAACACCGTGAACCAGGCCTCCAGGCCCTTGCGCACGAAACTGCGCCCGTTCCACAGGAACAGATTCTTCGCTGTCTGCTGGCTGATGGTGCTGGCGCCGCGCAACCGCTCACCATCGTCGGCCGCGTCGATGGCGAGCTGGATCGAGTCCAGATCAAACCCGTGGTGCAACGGGAATTTCTGGTCTTCGGCGGCGACCATGGCCAAGGGTACGTCTGGTGCGATGGCCCGCCATGGCACCCAGTGCTGGCGCAGCTGAAAATCCGTTTCGCCGTGCAGCCACGCACCGACCTGGCGTTCAACCATCACCGCCGAGGTCACCGGCGGGACAAAACGCAAGATCACCACGACGATCCAGCTCAGTACCAGCCACAGCACGACCGCGCGGGCGCACCAGCGCAGCAGACGCATCAGCGGGGGACGGCGCGACAACACGCGGGCAGGGTAACCGCAACGGCAATCCGGGCAGTATACGGGCGTTGTTGCGAGCGGGCAGCGCCCCCATCTGAAAGCTCAAGTCAGAACCACCACCTGTGAGATCGCCTCATGGCCACCGTTGACCAAGATGTTTTGCAGCGCTTCCTGCTTGAGCGTGCCGGCGTGCGTGGTGTTTTCGTCCGGCTTGGCGCTGCCTGGCGCGAAGTGGCCGGTCGCGCGGCGTATCCACCGCCACTGCATGCCATGCTCGGCGAAGCCCTGGCAGCCAGTGCCTTGCTTACCGGGAACATCAAACTGGACGGCGCGCTCTCGATCGAGTTGAAGAGCAGCGGGGCGTTGCGCCTGTTGTTTGCCGAGTGCAACGACCAGGGTCGACTGCGTGGTCTGGCGCGCTGGACGGAGCCACTGCCCGCGCCGTTGGCACTGCAAGCGCTGCCCGCCGGCAGCATGGCGATCACCATTGGCAACGTGGAGAGTGGCCAGCGTTACCAGGGACTGGTGGATCTGCAGCAGCCCAGCCTGGGCGCGGCCCTGGAGAATTATTTCGCCCGCTCCGAGCAATTGCCGGCGCGTATCCTGCTGGCGGCCGACGACACCCAGGCAGTCGGCCTGATGCTGCAGCAGCTGCCTGCCGATGGTGGCCACGCTGCGGTGCGCGACGACGACGCCTGGCCGCGGGTGCTGCAGTTGACGGCCACGCTCGGCACGCAGGAGTTGCTGCACAGCGAGCCCGAGCAGCTGCTGTACCGGCTGTATCACGAAGAGTCGGTGCGTTTGTTCGCACCCCGCGCGTTGGCATTTGGCTGCAGCTGCAGTCGCGAGCGCGTGGCCGCCATGCTGCGCTCGCTGGGCCGCAATGAGGTGGAGGCGGCGCTGGCGGTGCATGGCGAGGAGATTGAGGTGACTTGCGAGTTTTGTGCGCGGGTCTATCACTTTGACCGCATTGACGCCGAACACCTGCTCAGCACCGCAGCCGCACCGGCGGCGCCCACCACGACCCACTGACTGTCCGCGCCGGCGTGCCCCGCCGACTCAAGGCAGATGGAACGGCATGCCGGTTTGTGGCCAGTTGTTGGCGGGTTGGCTCTTGGCAAACAGGAAACCCTGGCCGAATCGGCAGCCGATGCCGAGCAGTGCGCGGCGCTGGGATTCTTCCTCGATACCCTCGGCGATCACGCGCATGTGCAGTGAATCAGCGAGTACCTGGATGGTGCGCACCAGTGCCAGTGCCTGGGTTTGTTCGTCGTCAACCGGTAGTTCAATGATGAACGAGCGGTCGATCTTCAACGTCTCGAACGGATACTGGTGCAGATAACTCAATGATGAGTAGCCGGTGCCGAAATCATCCAGCACGACACCCACACCGTGCTTGCGCAGGTTGTGCAGGATGCGTTTGGCTTGATCGGGATTCTCCAGCAGCGTGTGTTCGGTCACTTCCACACGCATGCAACGTGCCGGCACGGCATATTGCTTGAACAGCGCCAGCAACCGCTGGTCGAGATCCGCGGAACGGAAATGTCGACCGGAAACGTTGAAGCTGATGAAGCCGTCGCCTGATACCAGGTGTGGTGCCTGCGCACAGACCTGTTCGAAAATGCGCCAGTCGATGGCTTCGGCGCAGCCGCTCTCTTCGGCGATCAGCAGGAAGTCGTCTGGTGCGAGCAGGCCGCGCTGCGGATGGTGCCAGCGCAGCAACGCCTCGTAGCCGACCACGAGGCCGCTTTCCAGCTCGACGATCGGCTGGTAGAACGGCACGAATTCGTTGCGTGCCAGACCGTGGCGCAGGTCGTTTTCCATGTCCAGCAGGGACAGTGCCTCGCGTCGCAGACGATCGTCGAACAACGTGGTGCGGTGGCGGCCGTCATCTTTTGCGTTGTACATCGCGACGTCGGCATCGCGCAGCAATTCTTCCGGCTGGCGATAACGCGCGGCGGACAACGCGATGCCGATTGACGCCGACGTGAACACTTCCTTTGCCCCGAGCTGAAACGGTGTTTGCAGCTCATGGATGATGCGTTCGGCGATCAGCACGGCCTTGTCACCGTGGTCGATGCCTTCCAGCAACACGGCAAACTCGTCGCCGCCGAGGCGCGCCACCACGTCACGGGTCTTGACACACGCGCGAATGCGTCCACCGACCTGGAACAGCAGGTCGTCGCCGACCAGGTGGCCCACGGAATCGTTGATGACCTTGAACCGATCCAGATCGATGAACAGCACGGCAAACTGGTCGGTGTTGTCCAGCTGGTAGCGCGCCATCGCCTGCTCCAGCCGCTGCAGCAGCAACGTGCGGTTGGGCAGCCCGGTGAGCGAATCGTGCAGGGTTTCGTATTTCAGCCGGCGTTCGACGCGTTCGCGCTCGCTGATCTGCTCGCGCAGATCGCGGTTGGCCAGCGCCAGCGCGCGGGTGCGCTCGGCGACGCGACGCTCCAGCCCGGCGTATGCGTGTTTCAACGATGTCGCGGCGTGCTTGCGCTGCAACGCGTTGGCAATGTGATAACTGACAAAGGTGAGCACTTCCTGATCATGGGCGTTGTACACGTGCCGCGGTGAGTAGCTTTGCAGTGCCAACACACCCATGGGCTTGTCGCCGAACTTCAACGGCACACCCAGCCAGCACACGGAAAGTGAACCGAGCTGGCTGACTTCGCCTTGTTCCAGCAGACGATCGAAGTCCGCGCGCGAAGCGAGCAGTGGCGTGCCGTGGCGCAATACGTATTCGGTTACCCCGTGACCGTGTACGCGCGGTTGCAGCTGGTGATCCGCTTCATCGACAAAATACGGAAACGTGAGCAGCCCGGTTTCCTCTTCGAGCAGGGCAATGTAGATGTTGCGCGCGTACAGCAAACCGCCGATCACCTGATGCACGGCAGCGTAGAAGTTTTCCAGGGTGTCCGGCGCGTTCGCCAGCTCGGCAATGCGAAACAACGCAGCCTGCAATCGCTCGCCGCGGCGGCGCTGCATGACCTGGTGGCGCAGGATGCGATTGGTTGCGCGCAGTGCGGCGGTGCGTTCGGCCACCCGGTCGCCCAGCTCGAGATGCGCCGCGCGACGCTCGAACGCTGTCTCGACATGCCGGGCCAGATAGGCGAGCAGATCCATGTCCTGGCGTGAGTAGTGTGTATCCGTGCGGTAGCTCTGTGTCACCAGGCCGCCCACGACGTTGCCGCCGCGCAGCATTGGCACGCCGAGCCAGTGCTCGCACTGCGAATTGAGCGGCACCATGTCGGCGCCGAGTCGCTGCCTGAATTCCTCCGGCGAACCCAGCATGGGCTGGCCGGTGCGCAACAAGGTCCAGGTCAGACTGTGCGCCATGCTTTGCAACGGAATGTCCAGATCCGGCAGCGGTACGTTGGCGTCAATGGTGTCGATGTAGCACGGGAAACGGACGTTCTGCGTGACTGCGTCGTACAGGACTATGTAGAAATTTTCTGCATAGAGCAGGCTGCTGATGATGCCGTGCAAGGCCTGCGTCAATGCCGACATGGGCTGGTCGACATCGGCCTGCTCGGCAATCGCGTAGGACGCCCGCTGCACCCGTTCGGCCAACGCGAGACGCGAAATGGCTTCGTAAAGACGGCCGTTTTCGGTCAATTGACGAACACGGACGGTGGCCATGCGGCCTACCCAGTGCAGCTCTTCGCGCGCTTGCGTGGACAGCGCGGCGTCGCCGGCGTCGAACACGAGCACGCGGTGATTCACGACATCCTCGACCAGTCGCAGCTGGGATGCCGGCATGTTGGTGGAAATCGTGTCGGCGTCGCGCCAGTGCAAACGCCCCTGCACGTCCAGGTTGTCCAGCATTTGCTCGCACACCGCCATCACTGCGGTCGTGTCTGCAGCCTGGAACAACGCCTCGACCCGCTCTCGCAACCACGCGGAGTCCGCCGCGTTCCCCTGCAGTTGCGCGCGGTGGGTTTTCGATGTGACGCTCATGAACGATGTGGGCTCAAAAATCGGTCGGTCAGTGACGGTACACGCCAGATTACCGACTTTATATCCTGTAACCGCAGCGTGCTGCCATGACCGACATGGGACCGGCCTCGCTGGCACGGTCGAGCGGTCGCCAGAAGTGTGAATAATCACACTATTTACGGCGGCCAACGCCGGTTTTTTTGGTGTTAACAGAACGTAAAACTTGCTACACTCAACCCCAGCATCCATCCCTCACAGCCAATAGTTGGTCTGTCATGCGTCGTTTGCCCGCCATCTTGATCATGACCTGTTTGCCGCTTGCCGTGGCAGCACAGGCTGTGGGCGACCGCGGGGCCGAGGCGCAGCGTTTGTTGATGCAGCAGCCCAGCCAGTTTACCGAAGTCGAGTCGGGGGTGGCGGTGCCGCTCTGGCGTGGTGCGGATGGTCGCTTGCTGGCACTCAAGTTGGAGCAGGATCCGGCAACCGGTGCCACGCGTGTCAATGCGCCGCTGTCATGGCATGTGGTGGATGCAACGAGTGTGATCGGTGCCGGGTTGCAGTATGACCTGGGGACGAATCTGCACGCGCATGCGGAGCTCACGCAACAAAGCTGGATCAACCAGCCGACGCGGCTGGCCGGCACCGAAGTGGGCGCCAGTTATGACCTGGGCCGCTACAGCGTGGGCTTGAGCGTGGGTACCAGTGCCGCACCCAATACCAACATGGCATTGCCTCGGGTGTTGCCCGGCGCAGTGCCGGGTGTGGGCGGGCTGGCCGGTTTTGACAGCAGTACCCAACTCAACGCCAGTGGTCGCCTTGCGCTTGGCAGCAAGAGCGGGATCGATCTGGGTGCCAGCGCAGGTCGCATTCGCTTGTTGCCAGGCAATTATCTCGGCGTCAGCACCCTTGATCAGCAGGCGTTGCGGCTTGGCGTCGATCATGGCGCGTTGAGCGGCTCGCTGGTTGGTCGTACCTTGCGGCCGCAAGTCGGTATCCCGGGCGGTTTCGGTCCGGACAGACGCTGGAGCAGTATCGATCTGGGCGTGACCTGGCGCTTGCCATGGCGCGGGGAGTTGAGTGTCGGGGCGCAGAACTTGTGGTCATCCGGCACGCCGCTGAACACTCCGGCGGGACCCGAGCCCGATCAGTCACGCACCCCGTACGTGCAGTATCACCAGGATCTGTAGGCTGCCGAGGTCTGCTGCGCCGGATCGGCACGGGTGTGGGGCCCGCGCCTTCGGCACCCGGTTTGTGCGGCGTGCCGCAGTTCGGCCATGGGTCGTGGCCAGTGCGCGCGTGAGTCCGCTGGACCGCCTGCGGGCATAAGTGCTTCGTTGCCACGCAGTATTTCGGCGACGCGCAAGAGCGGACAGCGGGTTATTCGCCGAGTAGGCGTCCAGCCGCAGCGCGCCGAGTCATGTTTGCCGTGCCGTGGGCCGCTCGCCGTCCCTGGTCGACCTGGCCTGCTCCAGTTCCAGTCTTCATTCGCCTTTTCGCACGCGCAGGTCACCACTGAACGTCTCGATGGCCAACGTGGCGTGACCGTCGCCGAGGCGCACGTCCAGTTTGCTGCCGGGGCCGTGTTCGGCGGATTGCGGGGTGCCGAAGTCGCTGCGCAGGTTGCCGCTGAAACTGCTGGCGCGCAGCGTACCGGTGGTGCTTGCCGGCAGCAGCAACTGGACATCGCCGCTCATGCTGTCGATGGCCAGTTTCCCATCCGCGGCCATGCCGCCACTCACTTGCACATCGCCGGACACGGTACTCAGGGTCAGTTGGCGCCACGGGCCACCGCTGGCCTGGATACGCCCGGAGACCGTTTGCAACCGGGCGGTCTGGCTCAGTGCTGGCGCGAGGATGTCCCCGCTGACGGTTTGCAGGTCGGCTTGTCCGGCGTGCCCGGCCAGTTCAATCCCGCCACTGACGCTGCCGGCCTTGAGCTGCGGCGTGCGGGCATTGAGCCGTACCCGGCCACTGACGGTGTGGATGTCGAGGTTGCCGCCATCGGTGCCGTCAATCAGCAGCGAAGCGCTGACGGTGTTGACAGACAGTGCGGCGGCGCGTGGGACGCGCAATTCGAGCTGAGTGGAGCCCATCCGGCGGTCGCCGCTCCAGTTGAACCAGCCCGAGCCATCCTGCGCTTCGACCTTGATGGCGAGGTCAGTATTGCTGCCGGTGATGCGCAGTGGTTTGGTGCCGTCGCCCAGCATCCCGGTGACCTCCACCACGTCGCGATCCCAGGCGGTCACGTTCACCGTGCCGGCGATGTTGCTGATGCTGATGTGCGGCGCAGAACTCGTCGCGTGTTGCAGCTGGATTGGCGTGGCAGCAAACGTCTGGCCCACGCACAGGCACAGCAGCAGTGGAATGTAATGACGGATACGCATGGTCAGCCGGCCTCGTGGGTCTGTTCGCGCAGTTGTGCCAGCTGGCGTTCGGTGCGGGTGAGCAGGCGGTGCAGCGCGGGTGAATGCGGCGCCTGGGTGAGCGCCTGGTCAAGCTCCATGCGGGCAGCGTCCAGTTCAAGCGCAGCACCACGCAAGCGCGGATCGGCGGGTGTCCATGGCGCCGGTGCGCTGGCAACCCGGCCGTCCGGTATGGGCTGTGCCAACTGCCAGCCGATACCGCCAGCGAGCAGCATCGATGCGGCCAGGCCACTGGCGAGCCACCACCGCGTTGCGCGCACGGGCCGCGTCGACGCCGGTGTCGGCGCCATGGAAGCGGCAGCGTCGTCGTGGCAATCCCGGTCCGCCATGGCCGCATTGATGCTTGCCCAGAGATCGCGTTGCGGGATCAGCGGCTGGCGTAGCTCGCGCAACTGGTGCAGCCATTCGAACTCATTCATGTCGGTGCTCCCAGAGCCTTGCGCAGCAACCCGCGCGCGCGATGCAGTTGCGCCTTTGAGGTACCCACGGCCATGTCCAGTTCGCTGCTGATTTCCGCGTGGCGCCAGCCCTCGATGTCATGCAACACCAGCACGGCGCGGGCGCGCGGCGGCAACTGACCGATGGCGCGCTCCAGTTCTTCGCGCTCGGCAGCGCAAAACGGGGTCTGTCCGTGCTCGGGAAGTTCTTCTTCCACCGTGCTCACGGGGTCGGCATGGCGGGCGCGGATGTCCATCAGCGCCACGTTGATGGCCAGGCGGTAGAGCCAGGTGCCGAACGCGCTTTCATGCCGGAAGCCGGGCAATTTCCGCCAGGCGCGAATGAACGCTTCCTGGGTCAGGTCTTCGGCGCGCGCATGATCGTATCCGGCAAGACGGTACAGGACGCCATGCACGCGTCCGACATGCAACTGATACAGCCGACGGAAAGCCGCGCCGTCGCCAGCCGCGGCAGCGCGAACATCGTCGGTGTCAGCGGCTCCAGCGCGGACATTCGGCATGCAGGTTCCATGGGCCAGGCGCACGGCGTTCATCGTGCCAGGTTGGATGCCCGTGTGCGCCAAAGGGTTTGCATCACGCAGCGGCCCGCCGGTAGCGGGCGTGGTTCTGGAAGCCGGGACGCCTAGTGCGTGATCACCGCGTGGTGCGCTTGCGCGTCGGTAGCCAGGGCTGCGGCAACGCGTCGATATTCCTGGCGCAAACGCTCGGGCAGCCGCGGTGCGAAGGTTTCCAGATACTCCGCGGCGGAAGCCAGTTCGGCTTGCCAACCGGCGTTGTCCACCGCAAGCAATTCCTCCAGTTGGGCGGGGCCCAGGTCGAGGCCCTTGAGGTTGAGTTCGTCTTTGGCCGGTACGGTACCGATCGGCGTTGGTACACCGCGGGCGGTGCCTTCGACACGCTTGATCATCCACTCCAGCACGCGCAGATTTTCGCCAAAGCCCGGCCACAGGAACTTGCCGTCTGCGCCCTTGCGGAACCAGTTGACCTGGAAAACCCGTGGCAGCTTTGCCCCCGGCCGGTCGAACCCCAGCCAGTGCGCAAAATAGTCGCCGTAGTGGTAGCCGCAGAACGGTTTCATCGCCATCGAGTCGCGGCGCAACACGCCGACCGCGCCAGTGGCCGCGGCAGTGGTTTCCGAACCCATCGTGGCGCCCAGCAACACGCCGTGCGTCCAGTCCCGTGCCTCCACCACCAGCGGCAGCAAGGTTGGGCGCCGACCGCCGAACACGATGGCACTGATCGGCACGCCTTGCGCCGCTTCGGCCTGGGGAGACCAGGTGGGACACTGCCGGCTGCTGACGGTGAAACGTGAATTGGGATGCGCGGCCGGGCCGTTCGCCGGGTCGTAAGGGCGGCCTTGCCAGTCGGTCACCGGGGTGCCGGGCAAGCCTTCCCACCATGGCTGATTGTCGGCGGTGACGGCGACGTTGGTGTAGATGGTGTCGTGCGCGATGGTTTGCAGTGCGTTCGGGTTGGTGCTCTGGCTGGTGCCCGGAGCCACGCCGAAGAACCCGGCTTCCGGGTTGATGGCGTACAGGCGGCCGTCTGCGCCCGGGCGCATCCAGCAGATGTCATCGCCCACGGTCCATACCTTCCAGCCGTCGCGCTGATAGCCCGCGGGCGGGATCAGCATCGACAGGTTGGTCTTGCCGCAAGCTGATGGAAATGCCGCTGCAATGTAGTGGATGTCGCCCTGGGGATTCTCGATGCCCACGATCAACATGTGTTCGGCCAGCCAGCCTTCGGCCCGCGCCTGGTTGCTGGCGATGCGCAGCGCGTGGCACTTCTTGCCCAGCAGGGCGTTGCCGCCGTAACCCGAACCGAACGACTTGATCGAGAGCTCGGCAGGGAAATGCATGATCCAGCGCCGTTCCGGATCCAGTTCGCCGACGGAATGCAGGCCCTTGACGAACGTACCCTCGCGCTCGATGCGCGCCTGCGCCGCCGTGCCCATGCGCGTCATGATGCGCATGTTGGCCACCACGTACGGGCTGTCGGTGATCTCCACGCCGCAACGCGAGAGTGGGGAATCGATTGGTCCCATGCAGTACGGGATCACGTACAGCGTGCGCCCCGCCATGCAGCCGGCGAACAACGCATCGATTTTCCGGTGTGCGGCGGCCGGATCCATCCAGTGGTTGTTCGGACCGGCATCGGCCTCTTGTGGATGGCACACCAGGGTCAGGCGTTCCACGCGTGCGACGTCCGCCGGATTGGAGCGGTGCAGATAGCAGCCAGGGTGGGTGTGCTGGTTCAGCTCGATCAGTGCACCGGATTGCAGCATCTCCTGCACCAGGGCGTCATATTCGGCCTGCGAGCCGTCGCACCAGTGCACCTGGTCCGGCCGTACAAGCGCGGCAACCTCCTTGACCCATGCGCTGAGTGCCTCCAACTGGCTCGCCATCATTGCTCCTCGGCAACGTGTCCCCAAAGTGGACTGAAACGTTAGTTTGCGGATGGGGTCATTGCAAGGTTGCGCGCAACAGCTCGCATCGCGGGCAAGTGCCGTTGGCTCAGTTGGGGATGAGTACCGCGATCATGTGCTCGACGTAATCGTCGTACTCCTCATGATTGAGGCGCGGCAACCCCAGCGTGAAATTGAGCTGCAGAAAGCCGACGTAAGCGGCATACGTCAGGCGTGCGCGGTTCAAGGCCTGGGCTGGCGGCAGCCCGGCCTCGCGGTAAGTGGCAGTGAGAAATTCCATGCGGCGCTGGGACACCCGGGCGATCACCGGCACCACTTGCGGGTGATCCAGCGCCTTGAGCAGTGCAGCGTAAACGCGATGGGTCTGCAGTTCGTGGGCGACGCGACGGAACAACTCGGGCAGCCGTTCACGCGGATCCGGCAGCTGCTCGATCGGGCGGATGATTTCCGCTTCCCCGTATTGTTCCCAGCGTGTCAACGCCGCGCTCAGCAGCGCTTCGCGGGTGCGGAAATGCCAGTAGAAACTGCCCTTGGTGACCCCCAGTTGGCGCGCCAGCGCTTCGACCGAGAGCGCGCCTACGCCCTGCTCGGCAATCGCTTCGAGCGCGGCCAGCTCCCAATCGTCGGCGGACAGTCGGGTGCGCTCGCGTTTGCCGGTGACATTCATCCGCGCATGGTAGCGATACGTTGCGGGTTTGCAATGCATGGCGTCGGCGCCGAGGTTGACGGGGCAAGGGTGGCAATCCATACTCATGCGTATGGTCATGACTGCCGATTCCTCCACCATCAGCCGGTTCCAAGTGACAGACATCTGCCTTGCGGTGGAAACCTGGCACCGCGGCGGCAGCCCGACCGTGTTGTTCGCCCACGGTTTCGGGCAGACCCGCGGGGCGTGGGGCGCCGCTGCCGCCGCGCTGGCGCACCGCGGTTGTTGCTGTGTGACGTTTGACAGTCGCGGGCATGGCGAAAGCGACCGCTTGCCCGGTGGCGATTACCACCTTGAACAGTTTGCCGACGATCTGCTGCGGCTGGCGCGCGTGCAACCGCAACCGCCCATCCTGGTTGGTGCGTCGATGGGCGGTTTGCTCGCCTTGTTGCTGGCGGGCGAAGCTCATCCGGCACCGTTTGCCGCCCTGGTACTGGTGGACATCACGCCGCGCTGGGAAGCTGCGGGCGTGGAACGTATCCTGACGTTCATGCAGGCCAGCCCGGACGGTTTTGCCGATTACGCCGAAGCGGCCGAGCGTATCGCGGCCTACCAGCCACAGCGGCGCAGTCGCAAGACCGAGGAACAACTGCGCCCGTTGTTGCGCCGGGGCGGCGATGGCCGGTTGCATTGGCATTGGGATCCAGCGTTGCTGGCGGCGGTGACGCGTGATGGCGAGCGCTATCAGGCGCGGCTGAAGGTTGCGGCGGCGCGCATCGACGTGCCGGTGTTGCTGCTTTCCGGTGCGCGCAGCGACGTGGTGTCGCGGGCGACGATTGACGAATTCCTGGAGCTGGTACCACAGGCGGAACACGTGCAGCTGCCGGAGGCCACGCACATGCTTGCCGGCGATGCGAACGACGCGTTCACCAGCGAAGTCGCGCGTTTTGTCTTCAGTCTGGCCACACCCGGTATCCGTTCCCGGGCTGGTATCACTCAACTGTGATGAGGTGTTTTCCATGTCCGTGATCCTGACTGTGCTGGCTGCCCTGGTGGCCAGTGGCGCCTGCGCTTATCACCGCACCAGCTTGCGCACCTGGGCCATCGTCACCGCGTTGACCACGTTGCTGGCCGGTCTGTTGCTGCACACGCCATGGACGCTGGTGATCCTGCTGGTCATCGAGGCCGCCGTCGCCGTGCCGCTGTTGCTGGTCGGTTTTCGGCGCCGGCAGATCAGCGCACCCTTGCTCAAGTTGTTTGCCAAGGTGACGCCGAAGCTTTCCGCGACCGAACAGACCGCGCTGGAAGCCGGCACAGTAGGTTTCGAGGGCGAGCTGTTTTCCGGCATGCCGGACTGGCATGAGTTGCTCAGGCAGCCGAAGCCGGAGTTGAGCGTGGAGGAACAGGCGTTCATGGATGGCCCGGTGGAAATGCTGTGCGCCATGATCGACGACTGGCAGATCACCCATGAGCTGGCTGACCTGCCACCGGAGATGTGGGCGTTCATCAAGAGCAACAAATTCTTCGGCATGATCATCCCCAAGCGCTACAACGGCCTGGAGTTTTCCGCGCTGGCGCATTCGGCGGTGTTGCAGAAGCTGGCGTCGATGTCGACCACGGTAGCTTCCACGGTGGCCGTACCGAACTCGCTCGGGCCCGCCGAACTGTTGCTGCATTACGGCAGCGAGGAACAGAAGGAGCATTACCTGCCGCGGCTGGCAGTGGGCGAGGAGATTCCGTGTTTTGCCCTGACCGGTCCGTATGCAGGGTCCGATGCCACGTCCATCCCCGACTACGGCATCGTCTGCAAGCAGACTGTCGACGGGGTGGAGACGCTGGGCCTCAAGTTCACGTTTGACAAGCGCTACATCACGCTGGCGCCGGTGGCCACTGTAGTCGGCCTGGCGTTTCGCATGTATGACCCGGAGCACCTGCTGGGCAATCAGGACGATCTGGGGATCACTCTGGCGCTGTTGCCGCGCTCTACCCCGGGACTGGAAATCGGGCGCCGGCATTTCCCGCTGAATGTGCCGTTCCAGAATGGTCCGGTGCGGGGTAACGGCATCTTCGCGCCGTTGTCGGTGTTGATCGGCGGGCCGCAGATGGCCGGCCACGGCTGGCGCATGCTGGTGGAAGTGCTGTCGGTCGGGCGCGCGATTTCACTGCCGTCGAGCGCCACCGGTGGTGTGCGTGCGGCCGTGGCCGCGGTAGGCGCGTATGCGCGCATGCGCAAGCAATTTGGCCTGGCCATTGCGCGCTTCGAGGGGGTTGAGGAAGCCTTGGCGCGGATCGGTGGGCTGACCTACGCGACGGCAGCGCTGTCGCGCTCCACCGCCGCCGCGGTTGACCGTGGGGAAAAGCCGGCGGTGACCTCCGCCATTGCGAAATACCATGCCACCGAGTGGGGCCGCCAGGTGGCCGGTGACGCGATGGATGTCCTTGGCGGCAAGGGTGTGCAGCTGGGCCCGAGCAACTACGCTGCGCGCGCGTGGCAGGGCGTGCCGGTGGCGATCACGGTGGAAGGCGCGAACATCATGACGCGCAGCCTGATGATCTTCGGCCAGGGGGCGATTCGCTGTCATCCCTACGTGTTGCAGGAAATGCAGGCGCTGTCGATTGCCGACCGCGGCGAGCAATTGCGAACGTTTGATCGCCTGTTGTTCGGTCACCTTGGTTTCGGTATCTCGAATGCGGTGCGCAGCTTGGTGCTGGAGCTCAGTGGTTCGCGCCTGGGCGACAGTGCCGGTGATGCCTACACGCGCCGCTACTACCGCAAGCTCAACCGTTTTTCCGCGGCGCTGGCGTTGTGCGCGGATGTGTTCATGGGCGTGCTTGGCGGCAAATTGAAGTTCAAGGAAAAACTGTCGGCGCGCCTGGGTGACGTGCTTAGTTACATGTATATCGCCAGTGCGATGCTCAAGCGCTACGAGGATACCGGCCGGCCGGAAGCCGATCGCCCGTTGCTGGCCTGGGCGTTCCACCAGTGTGTGTGGAACATGCAGATGGCGCTGGATGGTGCGATCCGCAATTTCCCCGTGCGCCCGGTGTCGCTGTTGTTGCGCGTGCTGGTGTTTCCGTTGGGCCGCCGTGAAGTACCGCCATCCGATCGCCTGGGACGCCGCGTCGCGGCATTGATCACCGCGCCGAGTGAGGCGCGGGATCGGTTGCTGGAGTGGGTCTATCTCACGCCGACCGCGAACAACACGATTGGTCGCATGCACGCGCTGCTGCCGGAAGTGATCCTGGCCGAGCCGGTGGATCGCAAGTTCGGCAAGGCATTGAAGAGCGGCCAGTTCAAGGCACACGACTATTTCGGACAGCTGGTCGAAGCGCAACAGGCTGGTGCGATCAACGCGAGCGAGGCCGCGCTGCTCAAGCGGGTACGGGAAAGCGTGCACGAGTTCATCGCGGTGGACGACTTCGATACCGACGAAATGCGTGCCGCCGTGACGCGGGCTGACCGGCGGTGACCGGCGGCCGACTACTGGCGCAGTGACTTTGCATGAAGCATTGTCGGTGAGCGCGTCCACGCTGTCGTTGTATCGTCGCGTTACCCGGTGGCCGGCCGGGCACTGGATTTTTTCGCGTGCCATTTGCCTGAAGGCTCCGTACTTCGCCACGATTGCGCCGCGTTTCATTGCGCTGGAACCGGGACGTTGCGAAATACATATCCGCGACCGCCGCCGCGTGCATAATCACCTGGGGACGGTCCACGCGATTGCGTTGTGCAACGCCGCCGAATTGAGTGCGGGAATGCTGGCCGAAGTTACGGTACCGGCGGGCATGCGCTGGATTCCCAAGGGCATGACGGTGGAGTACCTGCAACTGGCGGTGGGTACCATGCGCGCGGTCGCGACCCCCGATGCGGCGGTGCCCGCGGCGACCGCGGGTTATGCGTGGCCGGTCACCGTGCTGGTCACGGATCCTGCGGGGCAGCCGGTGTTCCGTGCGCGCGTGACGATGTGGGTGTCACCGCGTCACCATGGCTGAGCGATTGTCGCGTCTGTGTTGCAGTGACGTTGCCCCGGCCTGCGTGATGGACCGGCACCAGCGAGTGGTGGCGCCGCGCGCATAGCAAGAGCGCGAGCGTGCACAGCAGGCACAGTCCCAGTGCGACCACCGACGCTTCCGCGCCAAATACGCCGCCGCTCAGCCAGTCCGGGCCGGTGCGCGTGGACACCAGCCAACCATCGGCCTTGCTGCCGGAAACGGGGATGCCGTACAGCGTGCCCTGCATGATGTTCCACGCTGCGTGCAAACCGATGCAGGTCCAGAGTGACCTGGTGACGTGATAGAGCATGGCCAGCAGCAGGCCGGCCTCGATCGCGATCGCCGCCGAGCTCCACAGCGTGGCGCCGGGGTTGAAGATGTGCGCGGCGCCGAAGAACAGTGCTGAAACCGCCAGTGCCCACCAGGTGCCGAGCCCTTCCTCGACAATGCGGAAGAGCACGCCGCGGGCGATGATTTCCTCGCCGATGCCGGCACCGAGGCCGACCACCAGCACGCCTGGCAACCAGTCCACCTGGGGATTGGTGCCGGTGACGTGGTAACTGCCGGCCAGCCACAGGACGCCGACCACGGCGCTGAAAAGCGCGGTGCCGGTGAGGAACCCGGCGAGCCCGCAGGTGGGAATGGTGCGTGGCGAGAGTTCGCGCAGTGGCCGCCGTTCGACCAGGCGAACCAGGATCGCGTAGCCGAGCAGCGCCGGCAGCACGCGCAGGCCCAGGGCGCCGAGCGCGCGCTGCAGCGGATTGGCCGTGTGCAAGGTCCAGCCCAGTGCGGCCACGATCGCATGTGTGAGCACGCTGAAGGCGATCAGCATTGCCGCGAAGAAGACGATCCGTGCACCAGGCGAGAACACCAGCCAGCGCTGCCAGCCCGGTACGTTCGGTGGTGTGACGAAGGCCAGTTGTCCAGTCTGCATGCGTTGGTCCGTGCGAGGTGAGGCCGACAGGCTAGCAGGCTGACAGCGCGTTGCCCGGCTACATGGGCACGTCGCCTGACGGAACCTGGGTGGGCTAGAGCGCCACCGCGGCCGCATGCTCGCGCGTGTTGGCGAAGCGCACCATTGGCCACCGCTCCTGCGCCAGCTGCAGGTTCACCCGGGTCGGCGCGATGTAGACCAGTTCCCCGGCACCATCCAGTGCCAGGTGCATGGCGTTCTTCTCGCGAAATTCTTCCAGTTTCCTGTCGTCGTCGCAGTGCACCCAGCGCGCCGTGCTGACATTGACGGCCTCGAAGCTGGCGTCGACGTTGTATTCGTCCTTGAGCCGATAGGCGACCACTTCAAACTGCAGCACGCCGACTGCGCCGAGGATGAGGTCGTTGCTCATCAAGGGACGGAAAAACTGCGTCGCCCCTTCCTCGCTCAGTTGCGCCAGGCCCTTGTGCAGTGCCTTCATCTTCAGCGGATCGCGCAAGTGCGCGCGGCGGAAAAGTTCAGGGGCAAAGTTGGGGATCCCGGTGAACCGCAGCTGTTCGCCTTCGGTGAAGGTGTCACCGATGGTGATCGTGCCGTGGTTGTGCAAGCCGATCACATCGCCCGGATACGCGGTCTCGACAATCTCGCGATCGGACGCCATGAAGGTCAGTGCGTTGGCAATGCGTACTTCCTTGCCGGTGCGGGTCTGGAGCATCTTCATGCCGCCGGTGTACGTGCCCGAGCACACGCGCATGAACGCCACGCGATCGCGGTGCGCCGGGTCCATGTTCGCCTGGATCTTGAACACGAAGCCGCTGAGCTGCTCCTCTTCCGGCTGCACCACGCGCGTCAGGGTGGCGTGCGGGTGCGGCGACGGCGCATGCTTGACGAAAAAATCCAGCAGCAGTTGCACGCCAAAGCTGTTCACGGCGGAACCGAAGAACACTGGCGTTTGGCGACCGGCCAGATATTCGCCCACATCGAATGCAGGCGCGGCGCCGCGGACCAGTTCAAGCTCTTCGCGCAATTCGCGCATCGCTTCGCTGCCGATCTTCGCTTCCAGCCCGGGTGCATCCAGGCCCTTGAAGATGGTCGAGCCCTGCCGGGTGAAATTCCTGCCCGCCTCGAAGATGTGCACTTCGTCGAGCGCCAGGTGATACACGCCTTTCAGCCGCTTGCCCATGCCGATCGGCCAGGTCAGTGGCGCGCAGGCAATGCCGAGTACGGATTCCACCTCGTCCAGCAGCTCGATCGGCGGGCGGCCCTCGCGGTCGAGCTTGTTGATGAAGGTCATGATCGGCGTGTCGCGCAGCCGGCACACTTCCATCAGCTTGATCGTGCGCTCCTCCACGCCCTTGGCGCAGTCGATCACCATCAGCGCCGAGTCCACCGCAGTGAGCACGCGGTAAGTGTCTTCGGAAAAGTCCGCGTGTCCCGGTGTATCGAGCAGGTTGACGATCTTGCCCGCGTACGGAAACTGCATCACCGACGAGGTCACCGAAATGCCACGCTCCTTCTCCAGCGCCATCCAGTCGGAGGTGGCGTGCCGGGCAGTCTTGCGGCTCTTCACCGCGCCAGCCAGCTGGATCGCGCCGCCAAACAACAGCAGCTTCTCCGTCAGCGTGGTCTTGCCGGCATCCGGGTGACTGATGATGGCAAACGTGCGACGGCGGCGGGTTTCCTGGAGGTGCGCGGGCATGGGCGGGTCGAGTGGAAGGCGAACTGTTGATTGTAACTGGCGTAGCAAGTCGGCTGTTGCCTCAGGTCGGCGCCGCCTGCAATTTGCAAACGCGCACATCCGGATTTCCGCACGCGCCGCGTGGAGTTGCCTCGGGATGGAAGCGAACCCGTAGCGCGGGCACTGCCCGCCGTTTTGTTCCGGCTTGGGCGCGCGGCCAAGGGGCGGCGGGCAGTGCCCGCCCTACAGCTACGCGGGCTGTGTTAGGCTCTCCCGCCGACGGGTTGCTGCACGGGCCTGTCGCCCCTTGGGGAGTAGCCGGCTTCGTTTCGACGAGGCGTCTGCGTCAACACACTCGGCAGGCCTGCCGTGGTGCAGACACCAATCCTGGTTGGCGAGACCAACGGTTTGACAGCGCCATTCCGGTCGGGCGTGTTGTCATCCGTTGTGCCTGGCCCGACCGCGCTGGCAACTCATGCACCCGCTTTCCATTCTTCTGCTTGGCCTGGCCATGTCCACCGACGCGTTTGCCGCGGCGGTGGGCAAGGGCGCGGCCATGCACAAACCGCGCATCAGCCAGGCGCTGCGCGCGGGACTCATCTTCGGCACCATCGAGGCCGTCACGCCAGTCGCTGGCTGGCTGCTGGGCAAGGGCGCAGCGCGCTACATCCAGGCGTGGGATCACTGGATTGCGTTTGGACTGCTGGCCGTGCTGGGCCTGTACATGATCTGGAACAGCATCTGGGGGGATGCAGATGAAGCGGTCGATGACCGGCAACAACACAGCTTCCTCACCCTCGCGCTCACCGGTATCTCCACCAGCATCGATGCGGCCGCGGTCGGCGTGGGTCTGGCGTTTGTCGACGCGCCCATCGCGATCGTGGCCGTGGTCATCGGGCTGTGCACGCTGGTGATGGTGACGATCGGCATCATGCTTGGCCATGCCCTGGGCGCCCTGGTCGGCAAGCGCGCCGAGCTGCTCGGTGGTGCCATCCTGATCGGGGTGGGCGCCGCGATCCTGTACGAGCACCTCTCCGCCTAGGAGCCTGTCGGAGTCGAGAATTCGGCTGTGCGAGGACAGCAACCGCCGGTTTGCCGTCCATAGTGGTTCCGTGGACCAGGAATCGGCAGAAATATGGACCGCACAGGCGGATTCGCAGACCGGCCAACCAAAGCCCGACAGGCCCTTGGCCATCGCCGACCGCACGCTGCGGCGGCGCAGGCTTACTTCGCTTCCTTCTTCATCAGTTTGTCGACCATGCTGGCGGGCACGACTTCGTAGTGGTCGAACTCCATGGTGAACGTACCGCGACCGCGTGTGGCTGAGCGCAGGAAGTTGATGTAGCCGAACATTTCCGCCAGCGGCACGAAGCCGTGCACCGAGGCCGACGTTCCCTTCTGCCCCTGGTCGCTGACACTGCCGCGGCGCCGGTTCATGTCGCCGATGATGTCGCCCAGGTAGTCCGCATCCACCACCACTTCCAGGCGCATGATCGGCTCCAGCAGTTTGGGCTGGCTCAGCCTTTGCGCCTCGCGGAAGCACTGGCGCCCGGCAATCTCGAACGCCAGCGTGGAGGAGTCCACGTCGTGGTATTTGCCGTCGATCAGGCGGGCCTTGAAGTCGACCACTTCGTAGCCGGCAATCTGTCCTTCGTGGGCCTCGGTGAGTACTGCGTGTTCGACGGCCGGAATGTATTCGCGCGGCACCCGGCCGCCGACGACCTCATCGGAGAACACCGCGCCGCTGCCCTCGGGCAAGGGCTCGAAGATCATCGTCACCTCGGCGAACTGCCCCGAACCGCCGGATTGCTTCTTGTGCGTGTAGGTATGCTGGACGGCCTGCCCGAACGCCTCGCGGAAGCTGACCTTGGGCTTGCCCATGACGGCGTCGACGCCGAGTTCGGTGCGCATGCGGTCGACCGTGATTTCCAGGTGCAGTTCGCCCATGCCCATCAGCACGGTTTGCCCGGTTTCCTGGTCCACCTGCAGGCGCAGGGACGGGTCGGCCTTGACCATCTTGTACAGCGCGATGGACAGCTTGTCGACGTCGTCGCGCGTCTTCGGTTCCACCGATACGCTGATGACGGGATCGGGAAAACGCATGCGTTCGAGCAGTGCCGGATGAGCCGGATCGGACAGGGAATCGCCGGTCTCGGTTTCCTTCAGCGAGACGAACGCGCAGATGTCACCGGCACGGGTTTCGTCGATCTCGCGCGTGTGGTCGGCCTGCACCTCGACGATGCGACCGATCCGCTCCTTCTTGCCGCGCGTGACGTTGAGCAGCGTGTCACCTTTCTTGATGACGCCCGAATAGATGCGGCAAAACGTGAGCGTGCCGAACTGGTCGTTGATCACCTTGAACGCCAGCGCGCGCGCTGGCGCATCATCGGTCACCAATTGTTCGCCGATGGCGTTGCCGTTTTCGTCCACGGTGGCGATACCGCCGTTCTCCCCGGGGTAGGGCAGATAATCGACCACGGCATCGAGCAGTTGCTGCACGCCCTTGTTCTTGTACGACGAGCCGCACAACACCGGCACCAGCTTGCCGGTCACGGTGCCGAGGCGGATGCAGTGCCTGAGCAGTTCGGGGTCGAACTCGCCGGTGTTGAGCAGGCGCTCGAAACCGTCGTCGTCCAGCGCCAGCGCGGTTTCCAGCATCTCCTGGCGCAGCTTGGGCAGATTCGCGATCCACTCGTTGTCGGCGTCGGAGCTGAATTGCAAGCGGCCGCCGAGTTGCTCCAGCGGCACGGTTTCCCAGGTGCTGTCCTTGTCGTCGGACGCCCAGATGTAGCCGACGCCGGCGACCAGATCGGCCATGCCGCAGAATTCGTCGCTGCTGCCCAGCGGCACCTGACACAATACCGCGTGGCCGGCCAGCCGCTCGCGGATGCCCTTCACGCAGTACGCGAAATTCGCGCCGATGCGATCCATCTTGTTGATGTAGCACAGGCGTGGCACGTGGTATTGATCGGCCAGTCGCCAGTTGGTCTCGGTCTGCGGCTCGACCCCGGCGACGCCGTCAAACACCACCACCGCGCCGTCCAGCACGCGCAACGAGCGGTTCACCTCGATGGTGAAGTCGACGTGTCCGGGCGTGTCGATCAGGTTGATGTGGTACCCGCGCCATTCGGTCGACACCGCGGCGGACTGGATGGTGATGCCGCGCTTGCGCTCCTGCTCCATGTAGTCCGTGGTGGTGGAGCCCTTGCCATCCTTGGTGTCGTGCACGTCGACAATCTGGTGTTTCTTGCCGGTGTAGTACAGCACGCGCTCGGTGGTGGTGGTCTTGCCGGCATCGATGTGCGCGATGATGCCGAGGTTGCGATACAGCGGGAGAGGTTTGCGACGGGGCATGACTTGGATTCCGGAACGGCGTTGCCTGAAACGTGGGGATGGGCACGGGTCAGATTCCGTCCATCATGGACTTTTTCAATGCGACCGTCTTTCGCCGTTTGCTTCCGGCCGGGTGGCTGGCTGGTGCACCAAGGGATCGATCTGCGTCCGCGTTGACTGGAATCTACGCGTCGACTGGTCGCGTCGCCCGCACGCCGAGGTACGCCTTGATCGCCGCGATCGCCAGCGGCACTGCACCGAGGAAGATGAACACCAGGTCGCCCGGCAGGCGCAGCCACTCGATCAGATGCGCGCTGTCGGTACCGATATAGGCGAGGCTGCGTGCGTGCCAGTAACCATGCTGCACCACGTCCCACACCTGCAGCACGCCACCGGGGAACAGGCTGAAAGCCACCATCAGCAGCAGGCCGAGGTTGGTGCCCCAGAAGCTGACCTTGACGTATTTCTCGATGCCCGGCCAACGCGCGTCGTCGGTGGTCTGGCGCAGCACGAACACCATCAGTGCGATCGCCAGCATGCCGAACACGCCCATCATCGCGGCGTGGCCGTGGTTGGGCGTGAGGATGGTGCCGACTTCGTAGTAGCTGACGATGGGCAGGTTGATCAGGAAGCCGAACACACCGGCGCCGAGGAAATTCCAGAAGCCCACTGCGATCAGGTAGTAGAACGTCCACTTGTGCGGTACCGCGACCGACTGGCCGCACACGTCGCAGTCGCCGCGGGTGGTGCGCACGAAGTCCCAGGCATCCAGCGTCAGCAGGGTCAGCGGTACCACTTCCAGTACCGAAACCAGCGCCGACAGCGCCATGTTGACCTGGCTCTGGCCGTTGAAATACCAGTGGTGGCCGGTGCCGATCAGGCCGCCGCCGAAGTACAGGATGGCGTCCAGATAGATCACCCGCAGCGCGGTGTTGCGCCGGGTCAGGCCAAGCTGGAAGAACGTCAGCGCGACCACCGTGGTGGCGAAGAATTCGAAGAAGCCCTCCACCCACAGGTGGATGATCCAGAAGCGCCAGGTGTCGACCACCGTGAAGTTGGTCCTGGCGCCATAGAACAGCGCGGGGATGTAGAACACCGGGATCGCCAGCGCCGCGTACAGGAACAGCCGCGCCAACGGTTGCGCTTCCGGATTGGCCACCGTACGCGGCCGCACCAGCCACCACAACATGGCGAACCAGCCGAGCAGGCCGATGACCAGCAGATATTGCCAGAAGCGGCCGATCTCCAGATATTCCCAACCCTGGTTGCCCAGCCAGAACCACCAGTCGCCGAGCAGACCGGACACGCCGGCCCATTCGCCGAGCAGGCTGGCGCCGATCACCAGCGCGAATGCCGCGAACAACAGGTGGATGGCCGGCGCCAGCCAGCGCGGTTCATCGGTACGCAGCGAGCGACCGAGGAACAGCGCGGCGGCGACGTAGGCCGTGGCGATCCAGAAAATCGCGGTCTGCAGATGCCAGATGCGCAGCAGGTTGCTGGGGAAGATTTTTTCCAACTGGAAGCCGTAGAAGCTGCCGGGGTCGGCACGAAAGTGCGCCACCCCGCCACCGACCAGGGTCTGCATCACAAACAGCAGCGCCACCACGACAAAAAACTTCACCAGCGCGCGCTGGCCGGGGCTGGCCTGTCCCGGGATCACCTGTGGATGCACGTGGTGGCCGCGGGCGACCCAGCCCAGGTAATCGAACTTGCCGAACGCCAGCAGCACCGCGCCGATGCCGCCGAGCAGCACCACCAGACTCAGCGCGCTCCACAGCAATGCGCCCGGCGGCGCCAGATTGCCGACTGCGGGATCGTACGGAAAGTTGTTGGTATACGAGTAGTCGCGGCCCGGGCGATTGGCCACCGAGGCCCACGCCGCCCAGGTGATGAATGCGGTGAGCTGGTGCAGCTCGGCCGGGTCGGTGATCAGGTCGGGCTTGAGTCCACCGTTCCTGGCCGGGTCGTGGAAATACGCAGTCCAGCGGACCACCTGCTGGCGATACGCGGCGGCTTCCGGCGCGGTCAGATGCAGCGTGTTGCTGGCCGCATCGAAGCGATTGGTTTTCAGCGTCACCGCCACTTGTGCGCGGACTGCGGCCAATTGGCCAGAGTCCAGTGCGGCCACCGGTTTGCCGTATTGCTGCTGCGCCAGCGCCGCGGCCGTATCGTCGCCGATATCGTGCAGGGCGTTGGCGGAATAGTCCGGGCCGAGATAGGCGCCGTGTCCCCAGATGGTGCCGTTGTCCATCAGGCCGTAGCGCAGGAACAGCGCCTGGCCGTTGCTGATGTCGGCGGCGGTGAAGACGGTGGCACCGTCCGCATCGATGACCAATCCGGGAATTGGTGGCGCGTTGCGATAGGCCAGCGCGGTGATCGCCAGCAGTCCGGCAAAGCCGAGCGCCATCACGATCAAAACCGAGCGCACCCACCAGGGCGACAGCGGCGATTCTTCCGGTTCGTTCTTCGGCTGCGCGGCTTCGGCCATGATCATCCCCCTGGATCGGGTTGGAAGTATCGTGGCGCGTCCGATGACCCGCTTGGCGATGCTGCAACCTGCCGACGCTGCGCCTGATTGCGTGATGGCCAGGTGCAGCGCGGGTCGCCGCCGGCGTTCTCGACCAAGTACCCGCCGCAGCGGCGGGTACTTCCGCGCGTTCGCATGCGCAAGAGCGCGCCGCCTGCGGCGCGCCGGCTCAGGCGGTGCGCAGGTCGCTCAGGGCCGCCTGCAATTGTTTTGTGTCATAGGGTTTCTGCAGGACTTTTTCGCCTTTCCAACTATCGGGCAAACCGTCGTCGCCGTAGCCGGACGAGAACAGGAAAGGAATGCCGCGGCCCTGCAGTACCAGTGCGACCGGGAAGATCAGTTGGCCGGCCAGGTTGATGTCGAGCAGGGCCAGATCGATCGGCGCCGCCGCGGCCAGCTGCAGACAGTCCGTCAGCCGCGCCGCCTTGAGCACGGTGTAGCCGCTGTGCTGGAAATGATCCTCCAGCATCATGGCCACCAGCATTTCATCTTCGGCGAGCAGGATGCAGGGCTTGTCGGCCGCGGTGGTGGTCATGGGTTTTCACTATCCAGTGGTACATCGATGCTGCAGGTGACGCCGCCGGACGGGAAGTCGAGGGCCACCTGGCCGTCCAGTTCGTACGGCAACCCCTCACTGATCAAGCGTGAACCAAAGCCGCGGCGCCTGGGCGTGACCACGGCCGGACCGCCGCTTTCCGTCCAGTGCAGGTGCAGGCGCTGGCGCTGTTCAAGCAGATGGGTCGTCCAGCCAACCGTCACCTGGCCGTGCGGCACCGACAGCGCGCCGTACTTGGCGGCGTTGGTGGCCAGTTCGTGCAGGGCCATGCTCAGCGCCAGCGCCTGCTTGGGCCGCAGGTTCAGGTCGTCGCCATGCACTTGCACCCGCGTATCGTTGCCTTGCGCTTCGCCGTCATGGCGGTACGGCGCCAGTTCATTGTTGACGATCTCGGCCAGCGGTGCGCCTTTCCAGGCATCGCGGGCCAGCAGGTTGTGCGTGTTCGACAAGGCCAGCAGACGCGCCAGAAAGCCCTCGTTGAAGGTGTGCAGATCCGGCGCGTTGGCCGCGGTCTGCTGGGCGATGGCCTGCACGGTGGCGAGCGTGTTTTTCACCCGGTGGTTGAGTTCGGCCAGCATCATTTCCGCGTGGCGCGCGGCGCGATGGCGCTCGGTGATGTCGCGGGCGGTCAGGCGGCCGCCAGTCAACTTGCCGTGGACATCGCATACCGGCGAATAGCACATTTCCAGTGGAACCGCGCCGCCGTCCGGGCGGATCCAGGTCATTTCGAATTCGGCGAGACGCTGATCGCCGGCGTGGCCGGCGAAGAACGTCACGGCGTCGGCGGCCGCGTCTGGTGGGAGCAGTACGCGCAACGGTTTGCCGACCACCTCGGCGCTGCCCAGGCCGAAGAGGCGCTCGGCGCTGGCGTTCCAACTGGTGATGCGGTCGTCCAGCGAGAAGCCGAAGATCGCGTCGCGCGACGAATTCACGATGGCGGCCAGGCGGGCCTGCTCGTTGTTCAGCCGCTGGCCTTCGGTGATGTCGACAAACGTCAGTACCACGCCGTCCACGACATTGTGGACGGTCAGATAGGGGCGCATGCGCAGCAGGTACGTCGGAGCGTCGCCGTCGCCGCGCAGCGTACGCTCGCTGATCGTCATCTCGTGCAGCACCCGCGCCACGTCGCTTTTCAGTTCCGGGTAGTTGATACGCGGCGAGATCTCGGTGATAGGCCGACCCTCGTCGCCGTCGCGCAGGTGGAACACCTTGGCCATCGCTGGCGTGTAGTTGCGAATATGCAGGTCCCGGTCGAGGAACAGAGTGGCGATGTGGGTGCTGTCCAGCAGGTTGCGGATATCGTCATTGACCCGGTTCAGCGCCACGTTCTTGCCGTTGAGCTCGGCGTTGACGATCTGCAGTTCCTCGTTGATCGATTGCATCTCCTCGGTGGAGGTTTCCAATTCCTCGTTGGCGGACTGCAGCTCCTCGTTCACTGACTGGTATTCCTCATTCGCCGATTTCAGTTCCTCGCTGGCGGTTTCGTGCAATTCGATGGCGTTATGCAGTTGCACGCGGGTGCTGCGCAATTCATCTTCAAGCGCGTGGACACGCGCGACTTCGCGGCCCGGCTTGCCGTCGGTGGCCGGCTCGGTCGGGCGCGGAGCGACCTCGACTTCGGCGAACGCGACCACGCACATTCCGACCTTGCCATCGTCTTCTGCCAGCGGCTCCACGATCAACCGCAACGCCTGCTCGTGCCCGTTGAGCACGGGGTTCAACCCTTCGTGGATCACCCGATTGCCGCTGGCGAATGCCTGCAGTACGGCCGCACGCACGGCGCCACGCAAGGACTTGTCGAGCAACTGGAACAGGTTGAGGCTGGCCGCGCCGGATGCTGGCGCGAAGTAACGCCCGGTGCCGCCGCCAAAACGCACTACCTCGTGATTGGCGTCGATGATCACGTAGGCCGGCGACCACGGCCGCAGTGCCTGGCGAGCGCGCTGGTCGATCAGATCGCCGCCCGCTGGGTCCGGCCCGCGCGGGGCGCTGGGGCCGCTGGCTGCGGTACGCGCATGCGCATTGGGGAAGTCGCGCGGCCGCGTGTGCGCATCATCGCACCGCGCATATAGCCGCTGCTTCTTGTCCAGCTCGGTGAACAGGCGTGCGTTGCTGGCCAGCCGTTCCGACGTGCCCAGCAGCAGGAAGCCGCCGGGGCGCAAGGCGTAGTGGAACGACTGCACCAGCCGTTCCTGCAGATCGTTGTTGAGATAGATCAGCAGATTGCGGCACGAAACCAGGTCCATCCGCGAAAACGGCGGGTCCTTGATCACGCTGTGCGGCGAGAAGATGCACATCTCGCGGATCTGCTTGACCACACAGTAGTCGTCGCGATCCTTGCTGAACCAGCGCTCCTGGCGCTCGGGCGAGATACCATTCAGCGGTGCCCGGTAACGTCCGGCGCGGGCGCGGCCAATCGCCTGATCGTCAATATCGGTGGCGAAGATCTTCACCTTCGGCCCATGTTGCGAACCCATCGCTTCGCGCAGCGCGATGGCAATGGAATAGGCTTCTTCGCCCGTGGCGCAGCCGGGCACCCAGACCCGCAATACATCCGCGCCGGTCTTCCCGGCCAGCATCGCCGGGATCCCGATGGCGCGTAATGCTGCAAACGCCGCCGGATCGCGGAAGAACTCGGTCACCCCGATCAGGAACTCGCGGAACAGCAACTCGTGTTCGTTCGGATGCCCGCGCAGATGGTCGATGTAATCCGGGACGGTATCGGCCTGCACCACCAGCATGCGGCGCTGGATGCGCCGCATCAGGGTCTTTTCCTTGTAATGGCTGAAGTCGTGGCCGATTTCGGCATGCAGCAGTTCGCAGATGGTTTTCAGGTGCGCGGCGACATCGTCACGCACGCCATCGGCACCCTTTTGCTGCTGCGCGGCGCGCATCTGCTTGCGATAGGCGAGCAGCCGCGCCGGCATGTCAGACACCGGCAGCACCGTGTCGACCAGCCCGGTCGCCACCGCATTGGCCGGCATGCCGTTCATCGCCTCGTGGTCGAAACCCGATTGCGCCAGCGCCAGGCCGCCATGCTCCTTCACCGCGCGCAGTCCCTGCGCGCCATCGCTGCCGGTGCCGGACAGCACCACGCACACGGCGCAATCGCCCTGGTCCTCGGCCAGCGAGGTGAAGAACGTATTGATCGGCCAGCGGTGCTCGCGCGGTGGCGCCGGCTTGCGCACCTGCAATACGCCGTCGGCGATGGTCAGGGTGGCGTTCGGCGGAATCACATACACATGCCGCGGTGCGACGCGCATGCCGTGGGCCGCCTCCAGCACCGGCATGGTGGTGCTGCGGCCAATCAATTCTGCCAGCAGGCTGGTGTGATCGGGTGCCAGATGCTGTACCAGCACGAACGCCAGCTCGCTGTCGGCCGGCATGTGCGCAAAAAAGGCCTTGAACGCCTCCAGGCCACCGGCCGAAGCGCCAATGCCGACGATCATGATCTTCGCCGACGGCACCTTCGACCCCTTGTCACGGCCATGCCTGCCCGTGGTCGCGACAGGATCTTGGGGTGGCTTGGGAAACGAGGACATGGGAGTCGCCTGCACCCTGAGCGAAGCTTAGGTGAACCAACAGCATAGCGCAGTGCGTCAGCTAGTCCGGATGAGCATGGGATACCACGGGTCGTGCGCCGCCCGGCACGCGGAATGCTTTGGCGGGTGCAGGCGGCTCTTGTCTCGCTGACACCCGGAAGCATGTTCAAGCCAACAGCGTCAGTACCAGTCCGGGCGCCGCCAGCAACGCCTGTATCCGCAGGATTTTCCGGCTCGCCGTGAGCCCGCCAAACAGGCCGGCGAGCAGTACGCAGCCGAGGAAAAACACTTTCACGCCGAAGCCAGGGCGTCGAGGCTGAGCCCCCAGAGCAGACCGGCGGCGAGAAAGCCGTTGTACAGCCGCTGATTGCGGCCAGCGTATTTGTCTGCGCGGCGAATTCCGCGCTGAGGCCGAACGCGCGGCGACCGGCACGCCTGGGGCACAGGAACGTTTCCAGGACCAGGAAGCACAGATGCAATAGCGCGACTGCGGCAATCGTGACGTCGGCGGCGTTGGGCATGGCTGCTGCCGGTTGAGGCGACACGGGGCAAGGGCTGCCC
>DAITPL010000006.1:0-4243 GCA_036833615.1 Rhodanobacter sp. | reverse complement strand
GGCGGCGTTGGGCATGGCTGCTGCCGGTTGAGGCGACACGGGGCAAGGGCTGCCCGCGGCGCAGTGTTGCAGGCCGGTGACTGCATCGCCAGCAGGCGGCTTCGGGCGCAACAGACAACCGGCGCGACCGCCCCGTTGTTCTCCATATGGAACACTGCGTAGAGGTTTCGCCGTCTACCGGCCGCCGGGCCGCGCCGGTAAGGTACGGCTTGACGCTGGGACTTCAGCGGGACCTGATGATCTGACCCTGCGGAAGGCAGGCATCGGACCGCACTTTGATTTCCGCAAGCTGGATTTTTGGGAGCAATGACGATGAAACCTGTCCTGCATATCGTGATTTCCAGTACCCGGCCAGGCCGGGTCGGCCCCGCCGTGGCGCACTGGTTCCGAGATTTTGCGCAGCAGCATGACCGGTTCGATGTGCGCCTGATCGATCTGGCCGATTTCAATCTGCCGATCTACGATGAGCCGCAGCATCCGGCGACGCAAAAGTACGCGCATGCACACACCAAGGCGTGGGCAGCCAGCGTCACTGCAGCCGATGCGTTTGTGTTTGTCACCCCGGAATACAACTACGGACCGTCACCCGCGTTCGTCAATGCCTTGAATTACGTGTATCGCGAGTGGAACTACAAGGCCTGTGGCTTCGTCAGTTATGGTGGCTTGTCCGGTGGCCTGCGTTCGGTGCAACTGGCCAAGCAACTGGTCACCACCTTGAAGATGATGCCGATGGTGGAGGGCGTGGCGGTGCCGATGGTGGGCCAGCATCTGGACGACGATGGCGCGTTCGTGTCCAATGCATTGATTGATCAGTCCGCGCAGCAGATGCTGGACGAGTTGTACAAGTGGACCGGCGCGCTGACAACGTTGCGTGCGCCGGTAGTACCGGCGGCGGACGCTGCCGAACGCGCTGTCGCCATGGCCTGAGCCAAAGCCGCAGCGCCAGGGACAGGTCCATGGATACGCTGCTGTACCTCATCCAGAATTATGGCTTGTGGTTCGTGTTTATCGCCGTGTTGCTCGATCAGGGCGGCATCCCGGTACCGGCGTATCCGTCGATCATCCTGGCCAGCGCGCTGACGGTGCAGGCTGGCGGCAGCCTGTGGCCGCTTGTGCTGGTGGCCGTGGTGGCGGCGTTGGGCGCGGACCTGCTCTGGTACGCCGGCGGTCGGCGCTTTGGTGGGCGGTTGATTCGTCTGATGTGTCGGTTGTCGTTGTCGCCGGATTCGTGCGTCGCCACGACGCGTGGCTTTTATTTGCGTTGGGGCGCACCCGCGCTGGTTGTCGCCAAGTTCGTTCCCGGCTTCGCCGCCATCGCCACCACGTTGGCCGGACAGCTGCGCACGCGGCTCGTTCGTTTCGCGTTTTACGACGGTATCGGCGCGTTGCTGTGGGCTACCGTGGCGGTGGTGCTGGGCGCCGTGTTCCACGAGGCAGTCAGGGGCGTACTGGCGCAACTGGAAACGCTCGGCCGGGTCGGTCTGCTGCTGGTGCTGGGCAGCATCATCTTGTGGGTGGCCTGGAAGGTCTGGGAGCGGCAGCGCTTCATGCGGTTGATCCGCATGGCACGCATCTCGGTGCCGGAGCTGCAGCAGTTGCTCGCCGCGGGCAAGGGCCCGCTGCTGCTGGACGTGCGCCCCGCCGGGTTGCGCGAGGCTTCGGGCTGGATCCCGGGTGCGGTCCGCGTGTCCCGGGTGGACGAGTTGAAACTGGCCCCGCAGGCGGAGGTGGTGGTCTATTGCGATTGCCCGAACGAAGCCTCGGCGGCCTTGCTGGCGCGCGAGCTGAAACAGCGTGGCTTTGCGCGGGTACGCCCCCTGGCGGGTGGCTTTGCCGCCTGGCAGGTGCAGGGGCTGCCGATCGAGCACGCCACGCCCGACTGACCGCGACGCCGCCCGGTCAGGGGCGATAGTCGTCCGGCGGGTTGCCACTGGGAGTGACCAGCGCAACGGCTGCCGTCGTCGCCCGGAACGTCACCACCAGTACGTCGCGATGTGCCGGTTGCGCCGGATCCAGCGGCGTGACCGGCGTGACGCCATGCAGCACGCACGCGTCCTCCACCAGCGCGGCGTCCAGCGGCTGGGTGAGGGTGAAACTGTCGAGCAAGTGGCGGTCCGGCGCGTGGATGGTGGTGGTGCCGCTGGCAATGTTCTGGCGATCGATCAGCAGCACCAGCACGTAATCCACGCCGTCGCGGTGGATACCTTCGGGCGTGGGCTCGCCCGCCTCACCCGCGCGCGCCTCGATACGGAACTGGTGCACTTCGACATGCCAGTGCCGCGTGGCCGGTGCGAGCGCGCCAAACACCTGGTGGCAAAACGCCAGGATGCGCCGCAGGCTGTGGCTGTTGGCCGTGGCCGGCAGCACCGGTTCGAACCAGCGCTGGATACCACCTTGCAGGTGGTTGTAGTGGCGACTCTGGTAGTGCGACTGGTGCGGCTGGGAGCGCACTTCGCCGTCCGCGTCCGCGGCGAAGGTCGCGTGCCGCCGCCGTCGATGGCGACCGCTGGCGGCAAGGTAAGTGTCGGGGGCCAGGTCGTTCCAGCTGGCGGCAAACGCCAGCCAGTCGTCGAGCGCCGAAGTGCCGAGCAAGTCGTGCATGGTGGCGGCGGGAACGAACGCGAAGTGGTCGTGCTGCAGCGTGGTGTGCAGGGCTGTGGAATCGGGGTGGGAAGTCATGCGCGCACGGTAGCAGGGCGGGTGGTCAGCGGCGATGGTTTTGCCGCGTGTGGCTGGCGATGGCGCAGCGCCTGGAGCCACACGTGCAAGGCAGTGGCAGGTGGCTCAGGCCGGGCAGGCTTGCGCCAACCAGTCCGGCACGGGAATGCCTTTCTCGCGCAGGAACGTGGCGTTGAACAATTTCGCCTGGTAACGCGTGCCGGCATCCGCCAGCACGGTGACGATGGTGTGGCCTGGCCCGAGTTCGCGCGCCAGGCGGATGGCGCCGGCCAGGTTCACCCCGCTGGAGCCGCCGACGCTCCAGCCTTCTTCGCGCAGCAACCGGTGCAATAGCGGCACGGATTCTTCGTCGGGTATGGACCACGCCAGATCGATCGGCGCCCCGTGGAAATTGGCGGTGATCCGGCTGGAGCCGATGCCTTCGCTGATGGAATTGCCGCTGGCCAGCAGCTCGCCGGTGTTGATGTAGTGCGCCAGCGCCGAGCCGGTCGGATCGGCCAGCGCAATGCGCACGGCAGGGTTGCGTGCCTTCAAGGCCCGGCCGACGCCTGCCAGCGTGCCGCCGGTGCCGGCCGAACAGACAAAGCCGTCCACGTGACCGTCGGTGTCTTCCCATATTTCCACGCCCGTGGTGGCTGCGTGGAAATCGCGGTTGGCGGTGTTGTCGAATTGATTGGCGAACCAGGCGCTGCCCGGCTTGGCGGCATTCAATGCCTCGGCATGGGCGCGTGCCTGGTGCGCGTAATGCGCCGGGTTCTTGTACGGCACGGCAGGCACCAGATGCACGTCGGCGCCGCCCATGCGCAGCGCGTCAATCTTCTCCCGGCTTTGCGTTTCCGGCATGAAGATAATGCAACGATAGCCACGGCTGGCACCGATGAGTGTCAGCCCGATGCCGGTGTTGCCGGCGGTGCCTTCCACGATGACGCCGCCAGGCAGCAATTGCCCATTGTGTTCGGCGTCCAGCAACAGGCCCAGTGCGGTGCGATCCTTGATGGACCCGCCCGGGTTGAGCATTTCCGCCTTGGCGAGAATGTCGCAGCCGGTTATTGCCGACGCGTAGCGCAGCCGCAGCATCGGGGTGTGGCCGACCGCGGCGGAAAGATTTGGACTGATGGTCATGAGCGGGCTTGCCGAGGGTTGTGGCGATGCACCGCGCATGATGCGCCGTTCGGACGCAGGGGCGATTGCCCGAGATCACAAGTGACCGACAAATCATGCGCCGGCATTCTTCGGGGCGCCATGGGCGGCTTCTTGTCTGCACCTTCTGGTTGCGCTGGGCCGGATCGAAGTTGGCGCTTGCATATCCACCATCATCGCGACCCCATGCTGTTTCGGTTGCGCGTATCGGGGTTGCCACCGATACTCTGGTGCATGCCGTGCGCTATCACGTATGGAAGTCCAAATGAGCAAGGAGATCGCCGGATGAACTTGCGCGCACTGGCGGCATCCGTGCTGCTGGCGGGGCTGCTTGCTGGTTGCGCGGCGCAACCGATCGCCATCGGATCCGCCATGCACGGCGATCAGGCGCACCCGGCGCTGGCGCGAGGCTGGGTCGACACGC
>DAITPL010000005.1:12460-66679 GCA_036833615.1 Rhodanobacter sp. | reverse complement strand
ACGGTGGGGATGTTGGCAAAGAAAATGCGCGCATCGTGGATTTGCTGGATCGCGATGTTGGCGCGCTGGATGAATTGCGCGGCACCCACATCACGCTTGGACCAGTCCTTGAGCTTGATGAAGGCCATGCCGGCGTTTTCGCCATTGCCGATGAAACTGAAACCGGTAACCTGCATGACCCCTTCCACGGCATCGTCCTTGGCCAGGATCCTGCGCATCTCGGTCATCACGTCCGTGGTGCGTTGCTTGCTGGCACCGGGCGGCAACTGGATCACGGCCAGTGCATAGCCCTGGTCTTCCTCGGGCAGAAAGCTGCCGGGCAGGCGCGTGAACAAAAAGCCGGCGAACACCGAGATCAGCACGAACACCAGCATCCAGCGCGGCGCGTGACGGATCGCTCCGCCAATGTGGCCGATATAGGTGTGGGTAGCCCTGCCGAACAGCGTGTTGAATTTGCGGAAGACGAGGTTCTTTTTTTCCTCGTGCACGGGTTTCAGGAAACTGGCGCACAACGCCGGCGTGAACGACAGCGCGAGGAACGCCGAAAAACCCATCGACAGCGCGATGGTCAGCGCGAACTGTTTGTAGATCACCCCGGTGGCACCCGGCTGCAACGCCGATGGCACGAACACCGCTGCCAGCACTACCGTGATCGCCACCACGGCGCCAGTGATCTGGCCCATCGCCTTGCGCGTGGCGGCCCGCGGCGCCAAGTGCTCCTCGGTCATGATGCGTTCGACGTTTTCAATCACCACGATCGCGTCGTCGACCACGATGCCGATGGCCAACACCATCCCGAACAGGGTCAGCTGGTTGATCGTGAAACCGAGGACGAGCATGCCCAGGAAGGTGCCGAGCAGGGCGACGGGAATGACCAGGGTCGGGATGATCGTGGCGCGGATGTTCTGCAGGAACAGCAGCATCACCAGGAACACCAGGATGATCGCCTCGATCAGCGTGTGCACCACTTCGTTGATCGAGATGGTGACGAAAGCGGTGCTGTCATACGGGCTGAACCAGCTTACGCCCTGTGGAAAACTCGGCGCGAGCTCGGCCATCTTGGCGCGTACTGCCGTTGATACATCCAGGGCGTTGGCGCCGGGCAGCAGCTGGATCGCGAACGCGCCGACCGGCTTGCCATCGAATTGGGTATCAAAGCCGTAGCTGTTCGGACCGAAGCCGATCCGTGCCACGTCGCCCAGGGTGACCGTGGTGCCATTCGCGTCGGCGCGCAGGATGATGCCGGCAAATTGCTCGGGCGTCGTGAAGCGGCCTTCGGTGGACACGGTGGCATTGAAACCCTGGCCCGGCGGCGCGGGATCGGCACCCAGCGAACCGGCCGCGAACTGCACGTTCTGCGCCCGGATGGCGGCGAGCACTTGCGTCGCCGACAGGCCGTAGCCCTGCAGCTTGTCCGGGTTCAGCCAGATGCGCATGGCGTATTCGGAACCAAACTGCTGAGTGCTGCCAACGCCGGGAACGCGCGATATCTGATCAAGCACCTGGGAGCCGACAATGTCGTTGAGGCGGTTGCGATCGATGTCCGGGTTGTCTGATCTCAGTGCAACCACCATCAGGAAGCCGGCGTTGGCCTTGGCCACCACCACGCCCTGCTGGGTCACTTCCGATGGCAGGCGTGGCGTCGCCAAGGCCACTTTGTTCTGTACCTGGACCTGGGCAATGTCCGGGTCGGTACCGCTTTCAAACGTCAAGGTGATGTTCGCGCGACCGCTGGAGCTGGAGGATGAGTTGAAATACAGCAGATGGTCGATACCGGTCAGCTGCTGCTCGATCACCTGGGTGACGGTTTTTTCGGTGGTGTCGGCGCTGGCGCCTGGATAGCTGGCGCTGACGGTCACTGACGGCGGCGCGATCGTCGGGTAGGACTCCACGCCCATGTTGAGTATCGCCAGCACGCCACCCAGCGAAATCAGGATGGCGACCACCCAGGCGAAAATCGGGCGATCAATGAAGAAGGTGGGCATGCGTGCGCTCCGTCAATGGCCGCCCGGGGCAGCACCCGGCACGGTGGCGGCGGAGGTGGGGCTGGCAGGATGCCACAGCGTGGGCTTGGCGGGCTCACCAGCCTTGACGTTTTGCACGCCGGATACCACGACCCGATCGCCAGCGCTGAGTCCCTGGTTGACGACCCAATTGCCGTCACGCATGTCGCTGGTGGTGACGTCCTTGCGTCTGACCTTGTTGTCCTGACCCACCGTCATCACGTAAGCGCCAACGGTGTCGCGCAGCAACGCTTGTTGCGGGATCAGGAAGACCTTGTGCTGCTCGCCCAGGTTCGCCTGCAAGGTGACATACATGCCTGGCAGCAGGCTGTGTCCCGGGTTGGGGATGGTGGCACGCAGGTTGACGGAACCCGTGGCCGGGTCCACCGAGGTATCGGAGAAATTCAATATGCCGGGCTGGGGGTAGGCGCTGCCATCGGGCAGGGTGACCCGCACGCTCGCGGTATTGGGGGCGGCCAGCGTGACATTGCCGGTTTTCTGCGCGCGGCGCATTTGTTCCATCTGCGCAACGCTCATGGTGAAGTTGACGTACAACGGGTCGATCTGGTCGACCGTCGTCAGCAGGGTGGCTTCGCCATTGCCCACCAGGGCGCCTTCGGTCACTTGCTGCTGGCCGGCACGACCGTCAATGGGGGCGGTCACGCTGGCATAGCCCAGGTTGATGCGGGCTGTCTGCACATTCGCGCGCGCTGCCTGCACGGCGGCTGCGGCAGTGCGTTCGGCTGCCAGTGCGTTGTCCACATCCGCCTTGGAGACATAGCCCTTGGGTGCCAGATCGCGTATGCGCTGCGCGCTGACCTTGTTGTTGGTGTAGGTCGCCTCGGCTTGTGCCAATGACGCCTGACTTGCACCCAGCACGGCTTTCAGCGGCGCCGGGTCAATCTGGAACAACAGCTGGCCCTGCTTGACGTCCGTGCCTTCCGCGTAGGTGCGCTTGAGCAACACACCTGCCACGCGTGCACGCACGTCGGCGCTGCGGAACGGTGACAACCGGCCCACCAGGTCTTGTGTCAGTGGCGAGTTTTGCGGCTGCACGGGAAGCACGCCCACTTCCGGTGGCGGCATGTGCCCGGGTGCCTGCGGCGTCCCTTTCCCGCACGCGCACAGCATCAGCAGAGCCAGGCACAATATCGGTGTGCGCAACAGCGGGTGCTTCATGAGAACTCCATAATCATGCAATGGTTGATGCAGCTGCGTGGTGCGCTGCTGTGCACTTCGCGGCTGGCATTGGCGTGCGGGTGACCGGTCAAACCGCATGGCACGGGGTCGGGTGGCGCGCATCAACGCGTGACCTTGGCGTGGCCATCGTGGCGACGAGACTATACCGGGCAGTTTACAATTTATCGGGACCGGGAATCCACTTTCTTTGCGCACTGGTGTTGACCACGCCGTTGTGGCAAGGGGTAGGCAAACGGCGTCCGGACTGCTTGCCGGAAGTGGATGCCTGGAGTGCACGACCGCCGCCTGCTGGTTCCAGCCGCGCGCGAACACGTCGTCCGGATCACGACTCCGCGTCATGGTGATTTTTGCGGTGCCCGCAATGTGCATGCGGTGACGTCGTCAATACGTGAGTTCGTCGAACATTTTTGCCAATCGCGCGCGATGCGCGGAAGTGATTTCGGCTCGGTCACGCCAAGTCCTGAGCACCTTGTGCAGGTGATCGCTCGACCTGCCTGACGGGCCGCCCACGGCCCTGGCGAAGGTGGCAACAAAACACCGCGCAGCGTATCCTTCGCGGGATTTTTCCGGCGTTTCGCCAAACTGTTTCCCTCTACCAGTAGATGCCATGAATTCCACTTCTGCAGCAAACGACCTTTCCCTTTCTTCTGCCGTGTTGGACGAGCTGAAAAAAATCGGCTTGTCGCCACAGCGCGTGAATGAGGCACAAGTTTTTTGCCACGCATTTTTCGCCCACATGGCAAGCAGTGATGCCGGCTTGCATACGCCCGCGCAGTGGGCGGTGCTGGTTTCCAGCTTGCTGGATTTCATGCGGCAGCGGCAGAGCGGCCAGGCCTTGGTCCGCGTGCTCAACCCGAAGGAAACGCATGGCGGCCGCAGCCTGCTGCAGATCGTCACCGACGACATGCCGTTTCTGGTGGACACGGTCAGCATGGTCGTGGCGCATACATTGCGCATCCATGCCGTGATCCATCCGGTAGTGCATGTCGTGCGCACCGCGTCGGGGGTGTTGTCGAGTCTGAGTGCCGACGTGGGAGACGATGTCGCGGGTGAGCCTGAATCGATCATGCACTTCGAGATCGACCGCATCGCCGATGACCAGCGCTCATCACTGCAGAGCGCGGTGGGCGCTGCCCTGGATGATGTTCGTGCGGCGGTGAAGGACTGGGCTGCCATGCGCGACAAGGCGCTGGCAGTGGCCGCTGATCTGCCGCAGCGGAAGCTGCCGCTCGATACTGCGGCCGTTACCGAAGCCAGCGAATTCTTGCGCTGGCTCGTTGCCGACAATTTCACGTTTCTGGGCTATCGCGAATACGAGGTGGCGCAGGAAGATGGCGAGCGCGTACTGCGGGCAGTCGGGTCCTCGGGCCTGGGCATTCTGCGCAACATGGATCGCACCATGGCTCCGCGCTCGCTGAAAACCTTGGCGGCGGTGGACTTGCCGCAGTCCGGTGCCACTGATGCGGTGATTCTGACCAAGACCAACGCACGCTCGAATGTGCATCGCGCGGGTTACATGGATTATATCGGTGTGCTGAAATTTGACGCGGATGGCAAGCCCGTGGCCGAGCAGCGGTTTCTCGGCCTGTTCTCGTCCAATGCCGACATGGCGCGTCCGCAGGACGTGCCGCTGGTGCGGCACAAGGTGACGGCTGTATTGCAACGTTCCGGGCTCAAGCGTGATTCGTATTCCGGCAAGGCACTGCGCCACGTCATGGAAACGCTGCCGCGCGAAGAACTGTTGCAGAGCAGTGAAGACGAGCTGTTCACCAGTGCGATGGGCATCCTGGAATTGCGCCAACGCGCCCGCACGCGGCTGTTCATCCGCCGTGACCGTTACGGGCGGTTCTTCAGCTGCATGGTGTTTGTGCCGCGCGACCGTTTCAACACTTCGGTGCGTGAGCGCATCGAGGCGTTGCTCAGCACCGCGCTGCGCGCCGAGCAGCTCGACTCGTCCGTGCAGATGGGCGAAGCCACCCTGGCGCGCGTGACCATCGTGATCCGGCCGAAGATTGGCGATCAGCCGGACTACGACCTGCATGCGCTGGAGCAGGGCGTGGATACCATCGTCCGGGCCTGGTCCGACGACGTCCGTGATGCGCTGGTCCGGTTGCTGGGCGACCAGGCCGGAGTCCTGCTCGCCAACAAGTACGCCAGCTCGCTGCCGCCCGGTTATGTCGCTGACACCAGTGCGGCCGTCGCGGCCGAGGACATCCGGCAACTGTCGCTGCTGGAAGGCGACAAGGCGCTGCGCATGTCGTTTTATCACCCGGAGGGTGAACCCGCCACGCTGCGCTTCAAGGTGTATCGCAGTGGCGCTGACATCGCGTTGTCCGAGGTGTTGCCGCAACTGGAAAACCTCGGCCTGCGCGTGCTCACCGAGCATGTTTACGAGATTGCGAACACGGGCACCCCGCTGTTTGTCCAGGATTTCGAAGTGCAGCCGGTCGGGAAGCTCGCCTTCAGTGTCGAGCAGGTGGGCACGTTGTTCGAGGATGCGTTCTCGCACATCTGGCGCGGCAATGCCGAGAACGATGGCTTCAACCGCCTGGTGCTGGGCGCCAAGCTGAGCTGGCGGCAGGTGGCGGTGTTGCGCGGCTACTGCAAGTACATGTTGCAGACTGGCGTGACGTTCTCGCAGGCATACATGGAGAACGCGCTCAATCACTACCCGGCAATTGCCGGCTTGCTGGTGGAATTGTTCCTGGCGAAGTTCGACCCCCAGCGCGAAACGCGCGCTGCGGCCGACGTTGCCACTGCCGCGCAAGCGCTGACTGCGGAGATGCAGGCGCTCATCCCGGCCAACGTGCAGAGCGCGCAACCAACGCTGGTGGCTGCCTTGGGTGAGGTTTTGTCCAAGCCGCGCGACGCCCAGCTGAGCGTGATTCACCAGACGATTGGCACGCTGCTGGAAAACGTTGCCAGCCTCGACGAAGACCGCATCCTGCGCAGCTTCGTCGCCGTCATCGATGCCACGTTGCGTACCAGCTTCTTCCAGTTGTGGAATGGTGCGCCGCGTCCGTACATCAGCTACAAGCTCGATTCACACCAGGTGCCCGACTTGCCCAAACCGGTGCCGTTCCGCGAAATCTGGGTATGCGCGCCGCGGGTCGAGGGTATCCACTTGCGCTTTGGCCCGGTGGCGCGCGGTGGTTTGCGCTGGTCGGACCGGCGTGAGGATTTCCGTACCGAGGTACTGGGCCTGGTCAAGGCGCAAATGGTGAAAAACACCGTCATCGTGCCGGTGGGGTCCAAGGGTGGCTTCTTCGTCAAGCGACCGCCCGTGGGTGGTGACCGCGATGCGCAGCAGGCCGAGGGCATCGCGTGCTACCAGATGCTCAACCAGGGCCTGCTCGACCTGACCGACAACCTCGTCGACGGCAAGATCGTGCACCCGTTGAATGTTGTGCGTCACGATGGTGACGATCCGTACCTGGTCGTCGCCGCCGACAAGGGCACGGCGAAGTTCTCCGATATTGCCAACGCCATTTCTGTCGGGCATGACTACTGGCTCGGCGACGCGTATGCCTCGGGTGGTTCGCACGGTTACGATCACAAGGGCATGGGCATCACCGCACGCGGCGCGTGGGAATCGGTCAAGCGCCACTTCCGTTCGCTCAACCGGGACTGCCAGACGCAGGACTTTACCTGCGTCGGCATCGGCGACATGTCCGGCGACGTGTTCGGCAACGGCATGATGTTGTCCGTGCATACCTGCCTGCTGGCGGCGTTCGACCACCGCCATGTGTTTCTCGATCCAGCGCCTGACGCGGCGCGTGCGTTTGTCGAACGCCAGCGCCTGTTCAAGGTGCCGCGTTCCAGCTGGGACGATTACGACAAGTCGCTGATCTCGGCCGGTGGCGGCGTGTATGCGCGCAGCCTGAAGTCCATCCCGATCTCGCCGGAAGTGCGCGTGGCGCTGGGTCTGCCGCCCGATGTGGAACACATGGCGCCGAATGATCTGCTCAGCGCGGTGTTGAAGGCGCCGGTGGACCTGTTGTTCAACGGTGGTATTGGCACTTACATCAAGGCCACCAGCGAAACCCATGCCGATGTGCACGATCGGGCCAACAACGGTTTGCGCATCAATGGTGCCGAGGTGCGCGCGAAAATCATTGGCGAGGGCGGCAACCTTGGCATGACCCAGAAGGGGCGCATCGAGGCGGCCCAGAAGGGGGTGTTGCTCAACACTGATTTCATCGACAACTCGGCCGGCGTGGATACGTCCGACCATGAGGTGAACATCAAGATCCTGCTGAACGATGCGGTGCGCCGCAACGAGATCACGGTGGATCAGCGCAACACCCAGCTGGCGGCAATGAGCGACGAAGTGGGCGAGCTGGTGTTGCTGGACAACTACCGGCAGAACCAGGCGATCACCTTGATGGAACACCAGTCGGTGTCGCGCCTGGGTTCGATGGCGCATTTCATCCGCACGCTGGAAGCCGAAGGCACGCTGGACCGTCAGGTGGAGAACCTGCCCACCGATGCGGAACTGGCCGAGCGCAAGAGTCGGGGGCTGGGGCTGACGCGGCCGGAGCTGGCCATCCTGCTGTCCTACGACAAGATCCGGCTGTACCAGCAATTGCTTGATTCGGACGTACCCGAAGACCCGTATCTATCCAAGGAATTGATGCGCTATTTCCCGCTGCCGCTGCACGAGAAGTATGCGGCCAACATGCAGCGTCACCGGTTGAAGCGCGAAATCATCGCCACGGTGGTGACCAATTCCACGATCAACCGCATGGGCGCCACGTTCATGATGCGCATGCAGGAGGACACCGGACAACGTCCGGCGGCGATCGCCAAGGCTTATACGGCGGCACGCGAGATTCTCGATGCGCGGCATTTGTGGGCGCAGATCGAGGCGCTGGACAGCAAGGTGGCGGAAGACACGCAGATGGACGCGATCAAGCAGATCTGGTCGCTGTTGCGCCATTTCACCCGCTGGTTGCTCAATCGTCCGGGTACCTCGCTGGATATTGCGGCGAATGTCGAGCGTTACCAGGCCAGCTTGTCGACCTTGCGCGCCGCACTGCCGGAGGTATTGACCACCACCGGCAAGGCCGACTTTGTTTCCAGCCAGCAGAAGTGGGAAGGCCTCGGCCTGCCACCGGATCTGGCATTGCGCCTGGCGCGCATGCCGGTATTGCGGGCAGCGCTGGATATGGTTGAGGTTGCGCAGCAAAGTGGCAAATCGGTGGAGAGTGTGGCCCGGGTGTTCTACGAGTTGGGCGAAGTGCTGGATCTGGACTGGTTGCGCAACCAGATCGAGGCCTTGCCGGTGGACGGCCGTTGGCATGCGCAGGCACGCGGCTCGCTGCTGGATGAGCTGAACCACCAACACCGTGCGCTGGCGTCGCAAGTGCTGATGTTGCCCGGCGAGCACGGCGAGCTGACGCCGGTGCAGGCCTGGCTGCAGCGCGACGACCCGACCTTGCAGTACACGCGCAGCATGCTGGCGGAAATCCTCACGCAGAACGCGGACTATCCGATCGCCTCGGTGGCCGTGCGCCGTCTGGCCCAGCTGGCGCAGGTACCGGTGGCCTGAGCTGGGCGGGACGGGGCGGAAATCGTCCACTGCGGTTTCCGCCCCGGCCGGTTGCCAGCGGGCTGCAGCGAACGACACAGCATGCAAGCGCATGACTGCATGGTCTTGCGCCTGCATGCTGTGTAACCTCAAACGCCAAGTTGCTGATGGATCCGCACATGCGTTTTGCCTTTGTCGCCAGTGAAACCGATGTTGCCCAGCAGGCACGACGCAAGCTGGTGGATCGCTATGGTGACGTGCCAGTTGCGGACGCCGACGTGATCGTGGCCCTTGGCGGCGACGGCTTCATGTTGCGCACGCTGCACGCGCATCGCGCGCGCGCCACACCAGTGTATGGAATGAAGCTGGGGCGGGTCGGCTTTCTGATGAACAAGTACCGTCAGAGTGAGCTTGCGGCGCGCATCACGGGCGCTCATGTGGCCGAGTTGCACCCGTTGGAAATGCGTGTCGTCGATACCTCTGGTGCCGAGCACGTGGCGCTGGCGTTCAACGAAGTGTCACTGCTGCGCCAGAGCAACCAGGCGGCACACCTGGAAGTGAAGCTCAACGCGGCGGTCAAGCTGGCAAGTCTGGTCTGCGATGGCATCCTGGTGTCGACCCCGGCGGGTTCCACTGCGTACAACCTGTCGGCGCACGGCCCGATCCTGCCGCTGGATGCGAACGTGCTGGCACTCACGCCGATCAGCCCGTTCCGTCCACGGCGCTGGCGCGGTGCCATTCTGCCCCATCGCACCCAGGTCAGCTTGCGCGTACTCGATGCGGGCAAGCGTCCGGTCAGCGCGACGGCGGATTTCCTCGAAGTGCGCAACGTGCGCAGTGTTGATATCCACCAGACGGACGGCCCCGGCCTGCGATTGCTGTTCGACCCGGAACACAACCTCGAGCAGCGTATCCTCGATGAACAGTTTGCCGCCGATTGAGCTGCGCCAACGCGGCTGAGGTGGTCCGGACCGGCTTTGGGCAACGCCTGTGTACGCCGGTTGCGGGTGAAGATGCAGGCAGGCCGTCGCCATCGGTGTGCGCCATTGCCGTCATACTGGATTCTGTCATCGCCGGGCGTGATCATGCAGTCATGACTTCCCCATCCAAAGACGCCCATGATCCACTCGCCACGAGTGACAATCGTCTCGTCGTGGCGATTTCTTCGCGCGCATTGTTTGATTTGACTGACAGCCATGCGTTGTTCCAGCGCGAAGGGCTCGACGCTTACCGCGACTTCCAGATCGCGCACGAAGACGACATCCTCAAGCCCGGCGTGGCCTTTCCGCTGGTGCAAAAGCTGCTTGGCTTGAACAAGCTCGCCGGCGCCGTGCCACCGGTGGAGGTCATTCTGCTGTCGCGCAATTCCGGCGACACCGGTCTGCGCATTTTCAACGCGATCCAGCATTACGGCCTGGAAATCAGCCGTGCCGCGTTCACCAGCGGTGCGCCAACTTCCGACTACATCGCGCCGTTCCGGGCCGATTTGTTTCTCTCGGCCAATGCCGAAGATGTCGGTCGCGCGCTCGTGGCCGGGGTGGCTGCCGCCACCATCCTGCCCAGTACCGCGCCACCGCGGGCCAGCGAACAGTTGCGCATTGCGTTTGATGGCGACGCGGTCCTGTTTGGCGATGAGGGCGAACGGGTTTCGCGCGAGGAAGGTCTGGAGGCATTCCATCGCAGCGAGGCGGAGCACGCTGCCGAGCCCTTGTCAGTTGGGCCGTTTCGGGGCTTTCTCACCGCGCTGCACCATCTGCAGACGGCGTTCCCTGCCGAGCACTCGCCAATTCGTACGGCGCTGGTCACGGCGCGTTCGGCACCCGCGCACAAACGCGTAATCCTCACTTTGCGTCGTTGGGGCGTGCGCATTGACGAAGCGCTGTTTCTCGGTGGCCGCGACAAGGGCCCCTTCCTCGACGCATTTGGCGCGGATATTTTTTTCGACGACTCCCCGGCAAACGTGGAGTCCGCACGCAAGCATGTAGCTACCGGCCACGTACCGAGTGGGGTAAGCAATCAGCGGGACGGCAACCACTGACGGGTCGCCGGTGGTGGCACCGGGTCATGTGTGTTCGAGGCGATGGGCGCTGGTGTTTGGCTGGACCATCTGGTCACTCACTTCCCGGTCAGGTGCGCTGACAGTGCGATTGCGGCCACCATGTTTGGCGCCGTACATGGCGCGATCGGCGGATTCAATCCATTCGCGCAGGGTGTCGTCATCATCGCCGGCCTCCGCCACCCCGATGCTGACTGAGCAGCGCAAGCCTGGTGCCCCGGGCAGCACAAGCTTTTCCGCGGCGTGGCGGATGTACTCGGCGACGGGCGCCGCGTCGGCGCTGGTACCGGGCAGCACCAAGGCAAATTCGTCGCCGCCAAAGCGGCCGATGTGTGCCTGCGGTCCGCAGCCTTCGCGCAAAATGGTGGCGATCGCGCACAGCACGTCGTCGCCAAGCATGTGCCCATGCTGGTCGTTGATGCGCTTGAAGCTGTCAACGTCGACCATCAGCATGGTGGCCGGGCGTCCTTCCGCATGACGCTGCTGCAACAACATGCGCGCCCATTCCTGCCAGTGGTGACGATTGTCCAGACCGGTCAGCGCATCGATGCGGCTGACTGCGTCGAGTTGGTAGTTCTGGTGCTGCACTTTGCGAATCAGCCGGTAACTGGCAAGGCTCACCCCCAGTGTGTGCAACACCATGATCGGCAGGCACGCGAGTATCACGGCCATGCTCGTTGCGGGTTCGAACGCGAAATCGGTGAGCCATCCGCAAAACAGGATGGCCAGTGCCATGCCGGGCAGCGATCGCCACCACAGGTTGCGTACGCCAGTGTTGATCTTGTCTGCGGTGGCGACGGTGGCGAGCAGCGCCGACGGCAGCACGCTGAAGTGCAGCAGCGGAATCCATGAGCCGGCAATGATCGAGTCCAGCATCAGGTTGCGCAGCTCGCGCTTGTACGCATGTGGCCCGCGACCGGCCAGCCAACGCGCCAGTTGTGGCCACAGCACACAGGTGAAAAAGGCCCACGCATAGACTGCTGGTGGCGCACCGTGCTCATCCAGTACAACCAGCAGCGGCAGCCCGGCCAGCCCCATGCCGAGCATGCGAAAGCGGTACACGCGCTGTGGCAACAGCTCGCGGTTGCTCAGTCGCGTGGCCGGCGGCCGTGGCAACTGGGTGGAAGGCGTCGATGGACGGTGCATGTTGTCCGGTTCCCCTGGCACCGGGTCATCATAGCCGTTCCTTTGGCAGCCATGTCGACGCCCCGCGCCATGGCCGTGACGGCGGTCGCCGACGCCATGACCCGGGCGCCGATCGCCCGGACAACCACGGCTCTCGCGCTACAATAACGTCTTTACGTTGCTGCCTCCGGAGCTTCCATGCCTGCCCGTCTCGACCCGCTTGATCTATACGACATCCGCTCCCTGCTCAGCGACGAAGAACGCATGGTGCAGGATACCGTGGGCCGTTTCGTCAACGAGAAGGTGTTGCCGATCATCGGCGACTGCTTCGACCAGGCGCGTTTCCCAAGGGAATTGATCCCGGAAATTGCCAGTCTGGGCCTGCTTGGCGCGACCATTCCCACGGAATACGGCGGCGCCGGCATGAGCGGCGTGAGCTATGGCTTGATCTGCCAGGAGCTGGAGCGCGGCGATTCCGGTCTGCGCAGCTTCGCCTCGGTGCAGAGTTCGCTGTGCATGTATCCGATTTTTGCCTATGGCAGCGAGGAGCAGAAGAAGCAGTACTTGCCACGCATGTCGGCCGGTGAAGTCATCGGTTGTTTCGGCTTGACCGAGCCGCATGGTGGCTCCGATCCGGCGAACATGAAAACCCACGCGCGCAAGGATGGCGGCGACTGGGTCATCAACGGCGCAAAGATGTGGATCACCAACGGCAACCTCGCGCACATCGCCATTGTCTGGGCGCAAACCGATGACGGCATCCGCGGTTTCGTGGTGCCGACCGACAGCGCCGGCTTCAAGGCCCAGGAGATTCACAAGAAAATGAGTTTGCGCGCCTCGGTCACCTCGGCGCTGTTCTTCGACGGCGTGCGGGTGCCGGCCAGCGCCATGTTGCCCAACGTGAAAGGCCTCAAGGGTCCGCTGGGTTGCCTCACCCAGGCACGTTACGGCATCACCTGGGGGCCGATTGGCGCCGCTCAAGCCTGTCTGCAGGAAGTGCTGGAGTACAGCGCTGAGCGCATGTTGTTTGGCCGTTCGCTGGCGGCCAACCAGTCGGTGCAGGTCAAGCTGGCGGACATGGCCCGACGCATCACCACCGCACAGCTGTTGTCGCTGCAATTGGGACGCATGAAGGATGCCGGCACGATGCGGCCCACCCAGGTGTCGCTGGCCAAGTGGAACAACTGCCGCATGGCGATTGACGTTGCCCGGCAGTGCCGCGACCTGCTCGGCGGAGCAGGCATTACCACGGAGCACAACGCGATACGTCACGCGCTGAACATGGAATCGGTGATCACTTATGAAGGTACCGAGACCGTGCATGAGCTGGTGGTCGGCCGCGAGCTGACCGGCATCAACGCGTTCTGATGAACGCGGCGCCGCCGTTGTGCGGTGGCAACCGTGGGTGACAATTCTGGTGGAACGCACATGAGCGGGCAGGATATGCAGATCGAGACTGACCGGCTGCTGCTGCGGTCGATCCGACCGGAGGATTTCGAGGGCTGGGTGAGGCTGATGGGCGACCCGGAGAGTGCGCGCTTCATTGGTGGGCAACAGGTGCGGTCGCAGGTCTGGCGTACCTTCATGACCATGGCCGGGGCCTGGGCCATGCAGGGTGTGAGCATGTTCTCCGTGATTGAAAAATCCAGCGGGAACTGGATCGGGCGGGTTGGCCCGTGGCAACCTGAAGGCTGGCCGGGTACTGAAATTGCGTGGGGTCTGACGCGCGCGGCATGGGGGCGCGGCTACGCCACTGAAGCGGCTGCAGCTGCAGCCGACTGGGCGTTCGCCCGGCTTGGCTGGAGCGAAATGATTCACGTGATTGATCCGGCAAACCTGGCTTCGCAGAAAGTGGCGCAACGGCTTGGCTCAAGCTGTCGCGGCCCCGGCCAGTTGCCGCCACCACTGCAGGATTTTCCGGTCGAGGTGTGGGGACAGACGCGGGAACAGTGGCGCCAGCGTCGCCTGCACGCGTGAATTCATCGAGCCCGACCCGCGTGGGCCGCCCGTTGCATGCCGCGCTCGAGGTGATCGTGCCGGATTTGCACCGTTGTTGCGTCGATTCGTGGACGTTGATCGGCAGTGCGGCGGCGGCGTTGGCTGGCGCACCGGTAACGGTTGCCGATGTCGATGTGTTGACGAGTCGGCGTGATGCGCAAACGATTGCCGGCCAGTGGCACGAGCGCCTGGACGCGACGTACGTGCCAGCGGATGGCGACCGCTTCCGCTCGTGGTTTGCCCGCTTCCGTTGTCCCGGGCTGGCGGTGGAAGTGATGGGCGGGCTGGAGTTGTTCGGCGCGGCCGGTTGGGAGGCGGTGCGCATCGACGACATCATCGACGTGAAGGTGGGTAGTTTGACCGTACCCATCCCGACGGTCGCCGAACAACTTCGTGTGTTGCGGAGTTTCGGGCGTCCCAAGGATCGGCAGCGTATGACATTGCTCGCGGCTCTGGGCACGGGCACAGCCTGATGGCTGTTGGCGACAGGCACGACGGCTGACGTCGCCGTTGCAGTAATTCTTCGAGTTGCGGTTCCTTTCCATTTTCAGCGGTAACTATCATGTCCAATCCGGTTGTCATCAGCGCTCGGCACAAAGGTTTCAATCGTGCCGAGATCGTCGATCAGAATTTCATCGAGTTCGTGCAGTCCTGGCAGGGCGACGTGCGCCCGACGCCAGGCGATGATGAGCCGGTCTTGCCTGGCAGCGCCCTGGATGTGCGTGGTTTTCGCGAGTTGTTTGCCTCGCAATTGATCAGCCGCCATCTGGACCTGATGGCGCGGGTGCTGCGCAAACAGGACAAGGTGTTTTACACGATTGGCAGCTCGGGCCACGAAGGCAACGCGATGGTGGCGCGCCTGACGCGACACACCGACCCCGCGTTTTTGCACTACCGCTCCGGCGCGTTCATGGCCGAACGCTTCCGCAAGTTGCCAGGCATGGATCCGGTCGTGGATTCCGCCTTGAGTTTTGCGGCGAGCAAGGAGGATCCGGCATCCGGCGGCCGGCACAAGGTGTGGGGCAGCAAACCATTGTGGGTGTTGCCGCAGACCTCCACGATTGCCTCGCACCTGCCCAAGGCATTGGGTACGGCAGTGGCCATCGAGCAGGCACGGCGCATCGGTCACCAGCTGCCGATTCCGGGTGACAGCATCACCATCTGTTCGTTTGGCGACGCTTCAAGCAACCATGCCACGGCGCAGACCGCATTCAACGCGGCGGCGTGGACCGCGTACCAGAAACTGCCCGCGCCGGTACTGTTTGTGTGCGAGGACAACGGTATTGGCATTTCGGTGAAGACCCCATCGGGCTGGGTTGCGAACAATTATCAGCATCGCGCGAACCTGGATTACTTTTTTGCCAACGGGCTGGATCTGGCCAGCGGTTATGCGCAGGTGCAGGCGGCTGTCGAGCATTGCCGGAACACGCGCCGGCCCACCTTCCTGCATCTGCAAGCCACACGCCTGATGGGACATGCGGGCAGCGATTTCGAGATCGAATGGCGCTCGCTCGAGGAGCTGGTGGCGCTGGAAGCCACTGATCCGCTGCTGCGTTCTGCCGCGATCGCGCTGGAGATGGGGGTTTACTCGAAAGAGGCATTGCTCGCAGCCTACGAGACCATGCGCACGCGCTGTTTTGCTGCCGCCGAAGCCGCCGATGCCCGCCCGCGCCTGACTACCTTGCAAGGCGTCATGCAACCATTGGCGCCGTACACGCCGGTGGCAGTGGATACCGAAGCCAGGCGTGCGGACTATGCAGATCGGCGCTTGAGCGTGTTTGGCGGCGCGGACAAATTGCCGGAACGCCTGCCGCCACGGCACCTGGCGATCCTGATCAACCACGCCTTGCACGACGCGCTCGCGAAGTATCCGGAAGCACTGGTGTTTGGCGAGGACGTGGCGCAGAAGGGCGGTGTGTACACCGTCACCAAAGGCTTGCAAAAGGTGTTCAGGGGCAGCCGCGTGTTCAACACCTTGCTGGACGAGACCATGATTCTGGGTCTGGCCCAGGGCTACGCCAACATGGGCATGTTGCCGATTCCGGAGATCCAGTACCTCGCGTATTTCCACAATGCCTGCGACCAGATTCGTGGCGAGGCGGCGTCACTGCAATTCTTCTCGAATGGCCAGTACCGCAACCCGATGGTGCTGCGCATTGCCTCGCTCGGTTACCAGCGCGGCTTTGGTGGACACTTTCACAACGACAACTCGGTCACGCCGCTGCGCGATATCCCCGGGCTAGTGGTGGGTTGTCCGAGTCGCGGCGACGATGCGGCGCTGATGCTGCGCACGTTGCTGGCCTTGGCCAGGATGGATGGCCGGGTGTGTGCGTTCCTGGAGCCCATCGCGTTGTACATGACCAAGGACCTGCATGCCGCCGGCGATGGCGAGTGGCAGTTCAGCTACCCGCCACCGGATCAGGCGATGCCGCTGGGCGAGGGCCGTGTCTACAACCAGGAAGCGAATGATCTGCTGATCATCACGTTCGGCAATGGCGTGCCGATGGCGCTGCGGGCGGCGCGCACGATCACCGCCGAACTGAAGTGGCAAGTGCGCGTGGTCGACCTGCGCTGGCTGGCGCCATTGAACGACGCTTTCATTGTGGCGCAGGCCAGGACCGCCAGACGCATCATCGTGCTGGACGAAGGTCGCAAGAGCGCTGGCGTGGGCGAGGGCGTGATCACGGCAATCGTGGAAGGCGGCTTGAGTTCGACGCCCCTGCGGCGTGTCGTTGGCGCCGATACGTTCACGCCACTGGCCGGTGCGGCGTTGCTGGTGCTGCCGGGGGAGGCCGACGTAGTCGCGGCAGCGCACACGCTGACTGCAAGTTAGGGGCCCGGGCAGGCGTGTAGCTCAGCTCTCGCTTTTGCGGCGCTCCAGCGCACGCAACCGTGGGTTCCTGGCCACGATATCCGCCTGGTACAAAGAGACCTGATTGCGCCCGTTGAGCTTGGCGGTGTACATGGCTTGATCGGCGCGTTCGATCAGTGCTTCCAGACTGTCGGTGGGCTGGTGGATGGCAATGCCGATGCTGACCGTCAGCATGGACTCGTCGCCATTGGCGGTAATGTCCAGGCGGTGGACACGGCGGCACAGGCGCGTCGCCACCTCGATCGCCTGCGCTGCCGTCGTCGAGCCGAGCAGCGCAACAAACTCCTCGCCGCCGTAGCGACCGAGCAAATCTGCCGGGCGCAACTCTGCCTTGAGTACGTTGGCCACGGCGACCAGCGCACGGTCGCCGGAATGGTGACCGAGGCGGTCGTTCAGCGACTTGAAGTAGTCCAGGTCGAGAAACAGCAGTGCCGTCGGCCCATTGCCGGCTGCTGCAAGCGCCGCGCTGGCGCGTTCGCTCCAGGCGCGGCGATTGAAGACATCAGTCAGCGCATCGTTGTCAGCCAACGCCCGCACCTCGTCACGGTCCTGACGCAGGAGCAACGCGCGGTCGGCCAGGCCCAGGGAAAGTACGATGGCCTCGAATGCGCCAGCGACCAGCCCCGCATTGCTCAGCCAGCCCCAGTCCAGCAAATTGCCTTTGACTTGCGCGTTGCTTGCTGCAGTGAACAGCAACAGCGGCACCCAGCCGGCCAGAAAGAACCACGCCGAACGCGATCCGCGCACGATAGCCACTATGGCCACCACCAGCAGCAGCAAGGCCCCAAGCGTCAGCAGTGGCGTAAACAGCACTTTGCCCACTTGCACCAGCAGGGGAACATTGCTCGCAACCAGCAACACCAGCTGCAGCATGCCTACCGCCAATGCCAGAACCGGCACGCGCAACATCGGGGCATGGCGCTGCAAGCCACAGAAGCGGGTCATGAACAGGGCGGCAAACGCGACCGACAATGCTACCGCGGCAAAATGGGTGACCAGCGCACCGTCGATCAGCCATTGCCATCCCAGCGGATGGAATATGAAGCCGGTTTCGGCACCTTGAATGAACGCGTAGCACAGAATGTAGCCGGCGTACCACGCGTAGGCGACGTCGCGCAGCATCAATGCAAAGCACAACGCCATCAACACCATGGTCAGCATCGCGGCCAGGCACGCCGTGGCAAAGACCAGCCAGTCGGCATCCTGTTCCATGTATTCGGCAAACGGTTGCAACTTGAAACGCACGGGAGCGTTGGTTACCGCTGACGGCTCCAGTTTCAGCAGGATCGGCGCAGACGCCGCCTGATCGGCCGGCAGGAGCCAGGCCAGGCGTCCGTGGCTGGCGATTGGCGTATTGAAGTCCGTCATGCTCAGGATTTGCACGGGAACAAGATCTGGCGAATAGGTGGTGATCTTGCGCCATGGTGGCGGGTAGATCGTCAGCACGCGTTCGCGGTTGTCCCAAGGCGGCTGGGGGGCAAGGACCAGCCAGATACCTGCCGCGCTTGATGGAAACTGTTGCAGGCGCGCCGGATCGAAATTTTTCAGCCGGCCGGCTGCGTGGTCCTGCAGCACCAGCTCCGGCGTGTCCTGGGCCCGTGCTTCGCGCCAGCTTCCGGTGAGCTGGAGCGCCGCCCATGCGTTGCTGATACCGAGCAGACTCAGGACAGCAATCAGCCACAACCACCTGAGTCGGCGTGACAGAGGACTGTTGACTGACTTGCCCACGTTGCTGTTTCTCCCACCCTGCATCGACGTCGCTGCCGGCATGACTGTGCCGTCCGCAGTCACCCTGCCACTCCGTTGCCGACGTGGATTGTCGCGGTCCGAGGATGTAAAACGTCGTGGTCAGCGGTCGGGGGCGACGATCCGTTCCTGATCCGGAGTCCCGTGGCGTTTATACGCAGCAAATCCATTTGTTGATGTATCCTTCTACTGGTTAAGCAATAAGCGCGCCACAATCTCGTACAGCGCCCAAGCCGTCATGCCGTGTGGCCGAGCCGCTTGATACCATGCGTATATGCATGCCGCGTTGCGACACAGAAGCCCCACTTTGACGCAGAGAGTCACTCATGAACAAGGATCACAAGATTGTCGTGGCCGTATTGGTCGGCAGCTTGCGCAAGGCATCGATCAATCGCCGCCTGGCCCATGCCGTCGCGCGGCTGGCACCGCCGGACTTTCAGTTCGATCAGGTGCAGATTGGCCAGTTGCCACTCTACAACCAGGATTTTGATGCTGACTACCCGGCGGCTGGACGTCAACTCAAGCAGCAGATCGAGGCGGCGGATGCGGTGTTGATCGCGACCCCTGAGTACAACCGGTCGATTCCCGGGGTGTTGAAAAATGCCATCGATCTGGCGTCACGGCCGTGGGGCACGAACTCGTTTGCCGGCAAACCCGGAGCGGTCATTGGCGCCTCCATCGGCGCGACCGGCAGCGCACTGGCGCAGCAACATGTGCGCAACGTGCTGGCGTATCTCGACGTCGCCACACTTGGCCAGCCCGAAGTATTCGTGCATTTCAAGGACGACACGCTGATCGACGCTGACGGCAACATCAGCAGTGAAGGCACGCAGAAATTCCTGCAGGGCTTTGTCGATCGCTACGTGGCGTGGGTGCGTCAGCACCTGGCATAGCACGGGTGCACGCATGCGGGACACGCAGGTGGATGGGCCTTGGCACGCCACGCAGGAAACTGTGCGGGCCCTGTGCAGCTCATGTCACTCCTGCTTCGCGCCCAGCAGCAGCAATATTTCCCGGGCGCTGCGAATACGTTCGCTGGCGCCCGGCAGATCCAGCGTGATTTTCAACTTGTCCTGACCGGCCAGCTTGTACACGCGCGGCAGGTTCTGGATGAGCTTGATGATGATGCGCGGATCAATGTTGGGGTTTTCGCGGAACACGATGCGTCCGCCGCTCGCGCCAAAGTCAAGTTTGCGAATGCCCAGCGGCGTGGCCAGCAATTTCAGGCTGGCCACGGTGAACAGGTGTCTGGTTTGCTCGGGCAGCAAACCGAAACGGTCGATCATTTCCACCTGCAGGTCACGCAAATCCTCTTCGTTCCGGGCACTGGCAATGCGCTTGTACAAAGTCAGCCGCGTGTGCACGTCGCCCAGGTAGTCGTCCGGAATCAGCGCGGGAAGGTGCAACTCGATATCGGTTTCACGTTCGGAACTCAGGTCGAAATCGGGAATCTTGCCCGATTTCAACGCCCGAACCGCGCGCTCAAGCAACTCGTTGTACAGGCCGAAGCCGATGGACTGGATCTGTCCGGATTGCTCGTCGCCCAGCAGCTCGCCGGCGCCGCGGATTTCCAGGTCATGCGTAGCCAGGGTGAAACCGGCACCAAGTTCCTCCAGCGAGGCGAGCGCCTCCAGCCGCTTGCGGGCATCCGCGGTGATCGACTTGCGATCCGGTATCACCAGGTACGCAAACGCACGTTGGTGCGAGCGACCGACCCGGCCGCGCAACTGGTGCAGCTGGGCCAGGCCGAAGTGATCGGCGCGGTCGATGATGATGGTGTTGGCGGTGGGAATGTCGATGCCGGTTTCAATGATGGTGGTGCACACCAGCACGTTGAAGCGCTGGCGATGGAAGTCGGCCATCACGCTTTCCAGCTCGCGCTCGGGCATCTGGCCGTGGGCGATGCGGATGCGCGCTTCGGGCACCAGCGCCTCGACCTCGCGCGCCGTGTGTTCGATGGTGCTGACTTCGTTGTGCAGGAAATACACCTGGCCGCCGCGCGACAGCTCACGTTGCAGCGCCTCACGAATGGTGGCTTTGTCCCACGTGGAAATGAACGTGCGCACGGCGGTGCGGTGCGCGGGTGGGGTGGCGATCAGGGACAGGTCGCGCAGGCCGCTCATCGCCATGTTCAAGGTGCGCGGGATCGGCGTGGCCGTCAGCGTCAGCAAATCCACTTCGGCCCGCAGCTTTTTCAATTGCTCTTTCTGGCGCACGCCGAAGCGTTGTTCTTCGTCGACCACCACCAGCCCGAGATTGCTGAACTTGACGTCGGACATCAGCAGTTTGTGCGTGCCGATGATGACGTCGATCTGGCCGTCGGCGAGACGCGTGAGGGCGCCAGCAACTTCCTTCTTTGACTTGAAGCGGGACAGTACCTCCACCCGTATCGGCCAGTCGGCGAAGCGGTCGGCAAAGTTGTTGTAGTGCTGTTGCGCCAGCAAGGTGGTGGGGACCAGCACGGCCACCTGCTTGCCGGCGGTGGTGGCGGCGAACGCGGCGCGCAGCGCGACCTCGGTCTTGCCAAAGCCGACATCGCCGCAGATCACGCGGTCCATCGCGCGTGGCGCGGCCAGGTCGGTGAGCACGGCCTCGATCGCGGTTTCCTGGTCCGGCGTTTCCTCGAACGGGAAGGTACTGCCGAACGCGTCCACCAGCGGGCGGTCGATCGTCAGCGCCTCGCCGCCGCGTGCTTCGCGCTGGGCGTAGATCGCCAGCAATTCGGCGGCGACATCGCGCACCTTTTCTGCCGCCTTGCGTCGGGCGCGTTCCCACGCGTCGCCGCCCAGCGAGTGCAGTGGTGCCAGCTCCGGCGTGGTACCGCTGTAGCGGCTGACCAGGCCGAGCTGCGCGACCGGCACGTACAGCTTGTCGCCCTTGGCGTACTCGATGACCAGAAACTCGCCGGTCATGCCGCCGACGTCCATCGAGATCAAACCGCGATAGCGACCCACGCCGTGGTCGACGTGCACGATCGGCGCACCGGGCGTCAGCTCGGTGAGGTCACGAATGATGCTTTCCGGATCGCTCGCATTGCCGCGCCGCCGCTTGCGTTCGCGTTCGCTGCGCACGCGCTCGCCATACAACTCGCGCTCGGTCAGTACGGTGAGCAGCGGCCGGTTCAGCGCGAAACCCTGGTCCAGCGCCGCGACCGTGATCGCGAAGCGCACGCTCGCTCCCTCTCCCTCGACAGAGTCGGGGGAGAGGGTTGGGGTGAGCGGGGGCTTCTGATTCACACCAACACCCGGCAAAGCCGGGAGAGAGGGAGGAAGTGCGCGCAAGTTGAGAAACGCTGGCCAGTCCTGGACGTTCTGCGGATGCATTTCCATCGCTGCCAGGGTTTCCAGCAACGCCTCGCGCCGTCCCGCCGAATCGGCGGCTATCAACACCCGGCCCGGGTAACTGGCGAGGAAATGGCGTAACGCTTCACCCGGCTCCTCGCCCTTGCGGTTGAGCGCCACTTCGGGCGCGCTCTGGGTACCGGTACCGGCGGCGTGCGGGTGGTCGGGTTCCACCACTTCCACGCGCAGGCGCTGGTTGAGTTGGGCGCGCAAGGCATCCGGTGGCAGATACAGCTCGGCTGGCGGCAACACCGGACGCTCGATGTCATGCGCGCGTTGCTCGTAGCGTTCGGCAGTTTGCGCCCAGAACTGGTCGGCGGCTTCGGCCGCGCCCTCGCAAAGAACAAACAGTGCGTCGTCCGCGAGATAGTCGAACAACGTGGCAGTGTGTTGGAAAAACAGCGGCAGGTAGTATTCGATGCCACCCGGCGTCACGCCCTCCTTCATGTCCTGGTACAGCGGACAGTGGCGCGTGTCGATGGGGAAGCGTTCGCGCAGGTTGCCACGAAACAGCTTCGCTGCCTCATCGGTCAGCGGAAACTCGTGCGCAGGCAGCAATTCGACATGTGCCACCTGCTGTTGCGAGCGCTGGGTTTCCGGATCGAAGCTGCGAATGGATTCGATCTCGTCATCCAGCAGCTCGACCCGATAAGGCTCGTCCGTGCCCATCGGGAAGATGTCGACGAGCGCGCCGCGCACGGCAAAATCACCGGGCTCGTTGACCTGCGGCACGTGCCGATAGCCGGACGCCTCCATCCGCCGCTGCTCGGTGCCGATGTCGAATTTCTGCCCCTTGTCCAGCATCAGCCCGGCGCCGGTAATGTGGCTGCGCGGAGCGATGCGCTGCATCAGGGTGGCAATCGGCACCACCAGCACACCGCGGCTGACGCCAGGCAGGCGGTACAGGGTGGCAATGCGCTGCGAGACAACTTCCGGGTGCGGACTGAACGCCTCGTAGGGCAGGGTTTCCCAATCCGGGAAATGCAACACCGGCAGGCCGCCAGTGAATATCTTCAACTCCGATTCCAGCGCGCGCGCGCGCAAGGTGTCGCGCGTTACCGCCACCAGCAAACCGGTATGCGCGCGCGCGGCCTCGGCAATCAGCAGGGCACGGGCAGAGCCATACGGGGGTGTCCAGTAGCGGCGTTGCTTGGGGGTGGTGGGTAACGCAGGAAGCGGAATCGAAGAGGACATGGGCAACGCGATCATTGGGCGCCGTGGGGTGCGCCAAGGCAAGCGTGCAAGTGTAACGCGTCGGCAACAATCCTCGGTTCCGCACACCGTCGTCAGCGCTCGACGCTGATGTGCGCACTCCGCCATGCGAGCTGTGCTGCAAGGCCGGGGCAGGATGCACTCGTCACTCCGGTGCAGGCCGGAGTCGAGCCACGGACAAGCGTGGACGCCGGTGTTGTTGCGGCTTATCCGCCAGCCAGATCACCAGTATCGCGTGTCACCGCGCCAGGCGCAGTGCTACCCGCGTGGTGCCCGGCTCGTTCGGCAGCAGCTGACGCTCGAAGCCCAGTTCGCGGCACAGCTCGAGCATGGGCTGGTTTTCCAGAAGCACGTAACCCCACAGTTCGGCCAAGCCGCGTTGGCGGCAATCCGCAATCAGCCGCTGCAGCAGCAAGCCGCCCAGACCAAGGTGTCCCCAGCTTTGCTCCACCAGCACCGAGAACTCGGCGCTGTCGGTCGCCTCGTCCACGAAAACGCGTCCGACACCGCGAATTTCGGCCGGGCGCACATTGTCGTCCAGCAATCCCAACGCGGTTTCCTGCTCAGGATCGATCTGACACAAACGCCGCGCCATCGGCTCCGGAAGCTCGGACATCGCATGCAGGAACCGGCGTCGGATGTCCTCCGCCGAGAGTCGCGTGAAACAGCGCTGCAGGGCCAGCACGTCAGTGGCTTCAAGTGGACGCAGGCGCAACTGACGCCCGTCCTGCAAGGTGATTCGCTCGCCCTGCGTGTCGATTACCGCCCGTGGCGCGAAGCGGTCACGGCTGTGCGGTGGCAAGGGCACGCTGGATCGCGGCGGAGTGAAATCAATGATCGGACGAGTTGCACGCATGACCATACTGTAGCGTATTGAGTGCACCGCAACATGAACAAAACGCCGATGGCTTTGTGAATCCACCGATATCTTGCTGCACCGCTCAAGATACGCCACGATCGCCAGGGTTTCGTCATCGGCCTGTGCGCGAGGTACCGCCCGATTCGCAGCACTTCGTATTCCCGGGTGAAGACGACTCCATCGGGATGTCCTGGCGCGGAGGTCGGTACCTACCAGGTCAAATCATCCGGCACGGCAAACCGTGCGTAATACGCGTCGTCGCTGTCATCGCCATCCGAGCCCTCCGACTGCGCGTGATCAACCACGATCAGCGTGGCGTCACGCGCGGAAATCATGTCGGCGGCCGCACGTGGCAGCAGTGCGAAGGTTTGTTCGTAGCGAACCACGATCAGCTCGCCAGCCGCCAGTTGCGCACGCTGTGCTTCACTCACCAGCACTTCCTTGATCCTGTCGCCGTCGGTGAAACGGTAGGCAATCCCGCCCTCGTACTTGACTTGATGACTGGCAATGATCTGTCGCGCTTGCGCGTGTTGTTCGCTGGCACGCACCTGCGCGTTGTGCGCGGCCGCCAAGGCGCGATCATGCTCGGCACGTTCCGCCTGCAACCGCTGCACATCGACCTTGTCCGCATCCGTCCCGGACCCGGCCCGCCGCTGTTTTGCCTGCTGGCGAATGATCTGCGCCGCCTTGTCCTTCTTGACCAGGCCGGCCTTGAGCAATTGTTCCTGCAACGGGTTGCGCATGAGGGGGCGGTGTTGGCTGTGGAGCTGGCAGGAAGCCATTGTAGCGTGCGACTGGGGGGCAACGATCCAGTACAACACGCCATGCCGGTGCCGGTCTGTGCGTTGACGTAGTGCGCAGCGGCGTAATCTCCCAGACAGATGTGCGCGGCAACCTCATTCAGGGGCCAGCCGCAATGCCGCAATCTATACTTGTGTACAGCCGAGGGGTTACTGCGGCCTGCTCAGGTGGTCTCAATCGGGGTCAATGTTTTCATGGACAACAGTGGCAAAACACCACTCGACGTTGCCAGCAGGCGCTCCTCCGGGCCGCGGGGAACCCGGCTTTTTTCCACTGCGCAGTTGCGCCAGTATTCCGATGCAGTCGCTTCGGCGGTAGATCGCCGCGCCAGCATTCACGAACCGGTACTCGAAGGTCTCAGTGCCGGACTTCAAATGCGACGTTTCACCTTGCGTGCTGGCCGGCAAGCCATCGGCCGGGGCAGCGACAATGACATTGTCGTCGACGACCCGAGTGTCTCGACTGCCCACGCCTGGATCATCAACCAGCATGGTCGGTACCTCATCATGAACACGCTTTCCACCAATGGCACATTCGTGAATGACCGGCGCATCCATGAAGCGAGCCTGAAACACGGCGACCACATCCGGCTGGGGCGGGCCGAACTGGTGTTTCTGACGCGCGAGAGTGGCGCGACCGATCCCCGGCGCGTGCGCTGGGTGGTTGTTGCATTGGCGGTGCTCCTCGCGCTGAGTGCCCTGGTCTGGTGGCTGGTCTGATTCGCGCGCCATGATTGAGCGCGATATCCCGCACAAGGTTGGCCGCTATCGTATCGACGGAATTCTCGGCGAGGGCGCGATGGCCGTCGTCTACGCCGGCTTCGACCCGGATATCGAGCGCCAGGTTGCGATCAAGTGCCTGCATCGGGAGATTGCCGCCGATCCTGCCTTCCGCCGCCGCTTTCTGGCTGAGGCGCGTGCCGCTGGCCAGCTCACGCATCCGCACATTGTCACCATCTTCGATGCCGGCGAGACCGACGATGGTCGTGCTTACATCGCGATGGAACGACTCTCGGGCGAGACGCTGGCCAGTCGGGTCGCACGCGAGGGGTGTCCGCCGCTGCCGGTAATCATGGATCTGGTCGGGCAGATTGCTGCCGCGCTCGACTACGCGCACGCCCAAGGTGTCGTCCACCACGACATCAAACCCGAGAACATCATGCTGACCGACGGCTGGCGGCATGCCAAGGTCAATGACTTCGGCATAGCCGAGCGCTGCGGGAGACGTGGTGTCGCCGCTGCTCCGCGCACCGAAGTGGGTGGCACCCCAGCCTATATGGCCCCCGAGCACTTGCGCGGCCAGGCCACCGACGGACGCAGCGATCTGTTTTCGCTGGGAGTGATGTTGTACTGGCTGCTCACCGGCAAGTTGCCGTGGTCGGAAACCGGCGACGTGGAACAACTGATTCGCGAGCGCGAGCAGAAACCCACGCCGTCGATACAGCCACGTGACCCGGCCGCCCCGTCAATCCTGCTGGATGTAGTGCGCACCTTGTTGGCACCCGTGGCCAACGCGCGCTACCAGCGTGGCACCGAGGTTGTCGACGATCTGCAACTGGCGCGTCGTGAGTATGAGCGCCTGCACGAAAAGCCGCTGGCCAGCCGTATCACCTCGCTGCGGTTACGCTGGGTCGGCATTTTGGGTGCCATTTTGAGCCTGACCCTGCTACTCGGGCTGGCTACCATCCACACCAGGCAGAACGCCGCGGCCACCGGTCTGGCGCTGGATTTCGGCAGTTCGCTGGGACGCATGGTCGCTGGTGAATCGGCCGAAAACCTGCTGCTGGGCGACAGGGCCGCGACTCGCGCGCTGGTCGAGAGCATCGCGCGCAATCAGCAGATCGATTACCTTGCGATCGCCGATCGGTACGGTGAAGTCATCGCCAGCACACGGCCCGAGCAAGTTGGCCACAGGCTACCCGCATTGACTGGACAGCAACTGGCCCGACCCGGGGAAGTCGGCAGCTACCGCAGCCAGGCTGCGAATGGTGTGCGCGGAAACGAAATGCTGCTGTTCGCCGTGCCTGTGCGCTACCAGACCGCGACGGTGGGCGCGCTGCGCCTGGGGATCAGCACTGCGCCACTTCGCTCCGCGCAGAAGGCAACGCTGTGGGTCATCATCGCCGTGTTGGTGGTGACGCTCGTGGCGGTGGTAGGTGCGGCGTACTGGCTGTCACGGCGGTTGCTGGCCTCGCTGGATCTCCTCAGCGCCGCGCTGCTGCGCGTGGCGCGCGGCGATTTTCACTACCGCATTCGCTTGGCGCGCCGCGATGAACTGGGCCGCCTGTTTGCCACTTTCAATTTGATGAGCGCCGCCTTGCAAGCGCGTGAACGCCCCCCGGGCAAACCCGGCGGTTTGGATGCAATCGAAGATGTCAGCCGTCCCACGCAGATCATCCCGGTAATCGCGCGCCACGACCGCAGTGCCGGAAAGCCCGACTGACCTGATCGGTCAGGCATTGACGTCAATATTGCTTGAGACGCTGCTTGAGTTCACGTGCCCGCGTCCGATACACCACGGCCGGCTCGTAGCCTGGATCGATAGCCAGCACGTGGTCCCACAAGTTGATGGCCGGATCCAGCTGCTGGTTGCGGTAGAGCACGATCGCGCGCTGGTGGTAGGTAACCACCAGCTGTTGGCGCAAGGACGCCACTTCCGGTCCGGTCGGCTGTAGACGTGGATTGATGAGCAGCGCTCCGTCAAGCCGGGCCAGCGCCTGCTCTTTGTGCCCTTGGCTGAGCAGGACCGCGCTTTCCCGCTGCAGCCGTCTTGCCTTGGCTGCCGGTGTTTCCGTGCCCGCCACTGATGAGGTATCCGCCAATGGTGCACTTGGGGTGCTCGGCTCCGTACGGTGGATATCGTTGGCGCCTGGCGCAGACGCCTCCGGCATTGTGGATGTATTGGCCGCCGCCAAGGGGAGACGCACGGTCTCACCCTTGCGCAATCGCGAAGGGTTTGCCGAGTCGTTGTAGCGGGCGAGAACCAGGAACAGGCTCGGATCGCCGAGGTAGCGGGCGGCCAAGCTGCTGTAGGAATCGTCCGCCTGCACTACGTAGTTTCGCGACGAGTGGCCGAGCATTTGTTCCGGATCGACCGTGAGCTGGCGCAACATGGCTTGTGCAGACCGGTCGCCCGGATGCTGGGCCAGGTAGCGTCGCAGCGCGTGTTCGCCTTCTGCATAGTGGCCGTGCTGGAGTTGGGCGTTGATGATCGTCGCCAGCGAAGAAGTACCGGGATCTCCGGCTTGCGCCGTCTCGACAGTGGGTATGAATCGCGTGGTTCGGTGCGGAGCCAGCTGCTCGCCGACTCGCGACTTGAGTTTGTCCACCTGCGCACAGCCCACGATGCCAAGCATCGCCAAAAGCGCCAAAGCCGACAGCAACCGTATCCATCGCTGTCGCCGGCAACCCCCTGATTGTTTCGCCACCATGTGCTTCACCTGCCTCCACGAACTGACCGTCAGGCCACCGCGTCATCACGTTGGCTTGCGGGTGGGTCGAGTTTTCCCGGCCGTAGCGCGCCTGTGCAGCTCGCCAACCACTCTTTCCAGCCTATCCGGACCAGGATCAGCGCAACATTGTCACCCGTATCTCCACCACGCTCCATCGCCCGGGTCAGGGCTTCACGCAAGGCGTTGCGTTGGTCGTGGCGGCATGCCAACCGCGCCAGCTCGAGCGTCGACAGATGTTCCCAGACCCCGTCACTGCACAGTGCGAACGCCTGTCCGGGCCGCAGCGAGGCAAAGCCATGATCGACCCGCGGCGGCTGTGGACCACCCAATCCGCGCAGCAACAGGTGCTGGTCGGGTGCACTGCCCAGTTGCCCGGCAGCCAGCTCACCGCGGCGAACCCTGAGCTGAGCCACGCTGTGATCTTCAGTGCGGTCCAGGCAATGTCCGCCCTGAAACCGATACAGACGGCTGTCGCCAACGTGCGCCCAGTGCACGCTATTGCCCTTCATCAGCAAGGCCACCACCGTCGAATGCGGTTCGCCGCTGGTCAGACCCGCGCCACGTCGGCGCAACTCGTGGTGTGCGTCCTGGCATAGTGTTTCGAGAAACAGGGCACCGGGCTGGTCACGCCAGGTGCCACGCGCCCAAAGCTGGCGGGTCACCTTCATCACGCCGGCAGCAGCCAGTTCACCCGCACCATCCCCGCCCATGCCGTCGGCCACCACCAGCAGGCGTACATGTGAACCGGGATCATGCAGACAGATCAAATCATCCTGTTGCGTCGGCCGTCCGCCCCGTGCGCGACCGGCGGCAACCAGCCGAGAGACATGCATCTCGATTTGCTTGTCCATTGTCCGGGAGCCCCTGGCGACCGCACGGCCGTGCACTGCAGGCGCGTTGCGTTCGTCGCGCAGTATAAGCTTCACCGAGGAACTTTCCTGCAGCACCGGCAGTGGTGACAGAACGCGCGGTCGTTGTGTATCGAATCGTCAGGGTGAAATCAACGCGCACGCTTTGATCGCCACTGGAGGCTGGCTACATGCCGCCGATGGGACTCTTCAGTCCGCGAAGTCCGGCTCGAAAAAGCTCCAGCGGATCTCGCTGAATTCCGCTCGCATGGCTGCTTCGACGGTGTTGATGGCCTCGATCAAGGTGCGGCTGTCGACGTCCGGTTGCATGCGTGCCTTGACCGAGACCATCACGTCCGGACCCATCTGCAAGGTAATCAGGTTGAACACCTCGGCCACTTCCGCGCGTGCCTGCAGGAAGTGCAGCATTTCGTCGCGACGGCGCGGTTCCACGCCCTGGCCGATCAGCAGCGCCTTGACCTCGATCGCCACCAGCACTGCCACCACGATCAGCAGGGCGCCGATGGCGATGGTGCCGGCGGCGTCGAACAGCAGATTGCCGGTCAGCATGGTGGCGCCGACGGCGAGCGCGGCAATACACAGGCCGATCAGCGCGGCCAGGTCTTCGCCGAAGATCACCAACAGTTCACTGGAACGGGTTTCGCGGAACCACGTCCACAGATTCTGTGTGCCGCGCGATTTGTTGACCTCATGCATGCAGCCGCGCATGGAAATGCCTTCAGCGACGATGGCGAACATCAGCACACCCAACGCCAGCCACGCCCACCGCAATGGCTCGGGATGGGTCAGCTTGTGGATGCCCTCGTAGATGGAAAACATGCCACCGACGCTGAACAGCAGGATCGCGACGAGGAATGACCAGAAGTACAACGCGCGGCCCCAACCCAACGGGTATTCGTCGGAAGGCGGACGTTTGGCCTGGCGAATGCCCAGCAGCAGCAAGCCCTGGTTGCCGCAGTCGGCCAGCGAGTGCACTGCCTCGGCCAGCATGGCACCGGAGCCGGTAACGAGCGCAGCGAACAGCTTGGCCACGAAGATGGCGAAGTTGGCGCCCAGTGCGAGCAGGATGGCCTTGATCGGGTTGGCGTGACCGGATGACATGCAGCAGCGTCCCTGAAAGCGAAGTCGGCGGTTTGGGGGTGACGGGCGGTGGGCGTGAGCCTCAACGGATGCCGACACCCAGGCCCACGCCAAAATGTATGTTGCTGCGCCCCCTGGTCATTTCCTCGGGGCTCCATACGTGCGATTGCGTCACTCTGACCAGCGGGAAGACATAGTCGGCCTCACCGACCTTGCCGGCACGGCTGCCGTCGAGTGTGCCGCTGAGTGTCATCAAGGCCCCGATCGGATAATCCAGCGGCTCGACATAGCCGGACAGCACGGCGATGAAGCGACCGTTGCCGCTGTCGTTCGCCTTGGGTCGTTGTGACGAATCCAGCGGGTACGCCAGCAGCTCGATCTCGCTGTAGTCGGCGAAGTTTTTTACCTGCACGATGCGGCCGCCCCAGATGACCTGGCCGTTGGCGAAGCGCTCCGGTGTCTGCGCCACTTGGGCTGGCACGGCGGCGACGGTGGGGCCGGAGGGCTTGTAGAGCGGGGCTGGCGCGCAGGCGGTCAGCGCGCAGGTCAGCAACAGGCTGGAGAGTGGCAGCAGAGAGCGGGCAGCGAGGGGCATGATCGAACTCCGGTGGTGAGGTTGAAGCGCGACAACCTGCGCTTGCGGGTCATGGCAGTTGTGGTCGACGACAAGCATGCACGATTCCACTACTCGAGGCGGTGAATGAGACACCGGAATTCTGCTTCGTGCCATGCCTGACTGCGTCGAGTGATTGCCTGATCCGTACTGACTTCCGTTCAGAGCCGGAGGGCAGTGCCGGCCTGCAAAACTGAACCCCGTTCGGGCCAGCGGGCCGTGCCCGCCGACTGTGCTGCGCTCCCGCTCGGAAATGACCATCCCCGTACGCTACAACAAGCCGTCGCTTTACGGGCGGCAGGTGCGGCGTGGTGCCGTCAATGCGAACGGCCGGGGCGCGGCGGGTGCAGCAGGCGCGATGCCGGCAGCGGGCTGGGCCCCGGTGGTTCGGCACCTTCCGCGCGCAACCAGTCCAGATTCCATTGCGCTGGCTCGTCCTGGCTGAGCAGGCTGGCCAGTGCGCGCATGGAGGCACGCAAGGTGTCATCGAGATTCCATGGTGCATTCAGGATCACCATGCCCGCACCATTGAGCCGCAGTGGGGTGTTGTCGGCGTGCACCAGGATTTCCGCGCGCAGCACGCGCTTGGCGCTGCTGCGCTGCAGGCTGTGCAGAAACGGCTGCACCTGGCTGCGCAGCTTGATCGGATACCACACGGCGTAGATCCCGGTTGGCCAGCGCTGCAGGGCTTCCTTCAGTGCCTTGTCGATCAGTTTGTATTCTGCTTCCTGCGCTTCATACGGCGGATCGATCAACACCAGGCCACGCTTTTCCCTTGGCGGCAGCAGGGCTTTCAAGGCTGCGTAACCGTCGCGTTGGTGTACGTGCAGGCGCGGGTCGCGATGCAGCAAGGCACGCAGCCTGGCCGTTTCCTCCGGATGCAATTCGCACAGTTGCGCACTGTCGCCGGGGCGCAGCAGGCGCGCCACTTGCAATGGGGAGCCGGGATATTGTTTCAGACCATCCGCGTTGCCTGCGCTGCGCAGGATGCTGTCGCGGAAGCGTTGCAACAGCGGTGGCAGCTTTTCCGCCGGGTGCAGGCGCGCGATGCCATCCTGGTGTTCGCCAGTCTTGGTTGCCTCGAAACCGTCCAGCGCGTAGTTGCCGCTGCCGGCGTGGGTTTCGACGTAGCAAAACGGCGTTGGCTTGGCTTGGAGCGACTCGACCAGTGCCAGCAGCACGGTGTGCTTCAGGACATCGGCGAAATTGCCGGCGTGATAGGCGTGGCGGTAATTCATGGTGGTCGCGACAGGCAGGAATCGGAAGTATAGAGGGACCGCCGATTCGAGCTGATCGAGGGGCCGGTCAGGACGCTTTACCCACCGTGCCTATACATGAACACGAGCACGCTCCGTGTGTTGGCCCCTGCAACCGATCGAGCCGCTTGGCCCGATCCTCATCCAAGCGGAGAAACACATGAACTTTTCACCGAGAACGATCGTGGCAACCCTGACGCTGGGTTTGTGCCTGGCAGCCAGCGGCGCGTATGCGCGGGAGATGGCGCCCGCGTCCGCGTCAAGCAGCATGGGCCACATGAACCACAACATGTCGCACGACAAGATGATGCGGCACAAAATGAACGACAGCATGCACAAGATGCCGGCAACGGTGAAATCGGTGGACGCCACCACCGGCATCGTCGGCGTGGAGTCCGAAGGCATGGCGTTGACGATTCATTTCCCGCCGAAATCGCTGACTGACCTGAAGGTCGGCGACAAGATCACCTTGCACCTGGGTTTCACCAAGTAGTTGGCGCGGCGTTGCAACCCAGTTGGTCCGAATGGCCAGCACTGCCTGGCCGCGGTGCCCCTGCATGGAGCCCGGTTCAGAGTTGTGGCGCGTCGGTGCGATAATCTAAGCTGCTCTCGTGATGCGAATTCTATGTCAACCGTCGCGATCGCCAACCCTTCGGGTTTTGGCGTGCTTGGCGTGGCTGGCGTGGCTGATCCTGGTCGCCAGCCCGGTCGTCGGCATGCCTGTCGGCATGCTGGGCGGGGCATCGTCAGTTGCTCACGGTACGGCGCAGACGCACACCATGGATCATGCTCAGGCAATGACTTCGGCGTCAGCGGGTGACTGCTGCCACGGGTCGTCACAGCTGGCCGGCCATGCCGCAGATCCCGCCTGTCATTGCACCAGCGTATGTTGCAGCGCATTGCCGGCGATGGCGTCGGCGCCACTGGCGCCTGTCGCGCTGGCTCGTCAGTCGATTCCCCGAGACGCTGGCAGCGCACCTGCAGTCGCACAGGTTCCGCTGTTGCGGCCACCGTTGGCCTGACTCTCTCCCGTTTTCGATGAACCCGGCTTGCGTTCGACCGCACTGCGGCGGGCGCGGTCAGGTGGCTGTGATCGGCATCGTCTCGCCATCCGTCCGCTCTGGAGAGACCCGTGAAAAATTCCCCTCCGCCTGCGATCGATCTGTCGCGTCGGCGTTTCGTGCAAGGCGTCGCCCTGGGAGGCGCGGTTGCCGGTCTCGGCCTGCTGCGCCCAGGCAACGTCTGGGCGCTGACCAGCCCGGGCCAGCCCACGGTGCCCGGCGGTACCGACTTTGCGCTGGAGGTCGTCGAGGCGCCGGTCAACTTCACTGGTGCATCGCGACTGGCAGTCACCGTCAACGGCAGTGTCCCCGGTCCCATCCTGCGCATGCGCGAGGGCACCACCGTCACCTTGCGCGTGCGCAACCGGTTGCGCACGCCGACCTCGGTGCATTGGCATGGCATCGTCTTGCCGTTTCAGATGGACGGCGTACCAGGCATCAGTTTTGACGGCATCGCACCGGGCGAGACGTTTGTGTATCAGTTCAAGCTGCGCCAATCGGGCACGTACTGGTACCACTCGCACTCGGGTTTTCAGGAGCAGGTCGGACTGTATGGGCCGCTGGTGATCGAACCGGCCGGGCCCGAACGCCACCCGGCCAATCGCGATTACGTGGTGATGCTCAACGACTGGACCGACGAGAATCCCCGGCACATTTACGCCCGGCTCAAGCAGCAGAGCGACTACTACAACTTTGCCCAACCCACGGTGCCCGATTTCTTCCGTGACGTGCGCAAGCAGGGTATGGGTGCGGCGCTGGCCATGCGCAAGATGTGGAACACCATGCGCATGAATCCGACCGATTTGAGTGACGTCTCTGGTGCCACCTATACCTATCTGCTGAATGGCATGACGCCAGCCGGCAACTGGACTGGCAGCTTCCGGCCTGGCGAAAAAATCCGCCTGCGCTTCATCAACGGCTCGGCCTCGACGATCTTCGACGTGCGCATTCCCGGCCTGAAGATGACGGTGATCGCGGCCGATGGCCAGGATGTCGAGCCGGTATCGATCGACGAGTTCCGCATCTCCGTGGCCGAGACGTATGACGTCATCGTCGAGCCACAGGAGGAACGCGCATACACCGTATTCGCCCAATCGATCGACCGCACGGGTTACGCGCGTGGCACGCTGGCGCCGCGACCGGCGATGCAGGCCGAGGTGCCGGCCATGGATCCGCGCGTCTGGCTCGACATGCAGGACATGATGGGCGCGATGCCAATGGATGAGATGCAGCACGGCGGTGCGCATGGTGCGACGACAGCCATGTCCGGCATGGATCACGCCGGCGTGGCTGACACGCACATGTCCGGGCCGGAACATGGCGGCGACGTGGCGGGGGCGGCACCGCTGGTGCGTCACGCCCGCACCGAATATGGCCCCAATGTGGACATGCGCGTGGACATGCCGCGCACCAACCTCGACGATCCGGGCGTCGGTCTGCGCGACAACGGTCGACGCGTGTTGACTTATGCCGACCTGCACACCATCGGCGGCCCGCTTGATGCGCGCGAACCCGGTCGCGAAATCGAACTGCATCTGACCGGCAACATGGAGCGTTTCGCCTGGTCGTTCGATGGCGTGAAGTTTTCCGCCGCCAAACCGGTGCACTTCAACAGCGGCGAGCGGCTGCGCATTGTGCTGGTCAACGACACGATGATGAATCACCCGATCCATCTGCACGGCATGTGGAGCGAACTGGAAAGTCCCGATGGCCAGTTCCAGGTGCGCAAGCACACCGTCAACGTGCAACCGGCGCAGCGCATCACGTATGCGGTGTCCGCCAATGCTCCGGGGCGCTGGGCCTACCACTGTCATCTGCTGTATCACATGGAAGCGGGCATGGTTCGCGAAGTGGTGGTGGCATGAGTACGCGTCGGCATGTTGCGGCCAACATCCGGCACGGCTTGCCGTGGCTGGTGCCGTTGTGGGCGGTGTTTTCGCTGGCCGTGCCGGCACCGAGCGCTGGCGCCGCGGCCAGCGATGCGAGCCACATCGACATGGTATCGATGTCCGACACGGATCATGCCAGCGTGTCGGGCGTGGTGCTGCCGGCGGCAGCGGCCAGCGCGGGCACGCTGGCGCCCACGCTGGCACAAGCCGGGAGGCCCGCCATGGATTCGACTCCACCACCGCAGCGTGCCGGCGGCATCCATGGCGCCAACCATGACGCGATGCCGGACATGGGCGCTGCGCCACATCCTGCAGCGTTGCCGTTCCACGCCGACGACCTACCGGAAGCAAGCCATCATCATGTGTCGGGCGAGGACCACGACGTGATGCCCGACAGGGCGCCCGCTGCCAAACCAGCCGCAGCCAGCGCGGGCGGCGTGCAGGACATGGATCACGGCAGCACACCCGGGATGCATCATGCCGTTCCCGCGGTGCGCGGCACGCCAGGGAATATGCACATGGCCCCGATGCAAGGCGGCAGCACGCCGCCGGATGCGCGCAGTCCCGATTATTCCGACGGGTTCCACTACGGTCCCATGGAAAGCATGGAGATGCATGACAACGCGCCGCTGAGCATGTGGCTGTTCGATCAGCTTGAGGCGTTTCACGCCAGGGACGGCAACGGTCAGGCGTGGGAGGCGCAAGGCTGGTATGGCAACGACGCTGGCAAATTGTGGATTCGCACCGAGGGCGAGCGCAATCGCGGCCGGCTCGAAGATGCTGAGGTGGAGGTGCTCTGGAATCGCAGCGTAGCGACGTTCTGGAGTAGCCAGCTCGGCGCACGCCATGAATGGGGCAGGGGCCCTGACCGCGACTGGATCGCGCTTGGATTGCAGGGGCTGGCGCCATACTGGTTTGAGCTGGAAGCCACGGCGTATGTCGGGCCATCCGGTCGCAGCGCGGCCCGTTTGCGCGCCGAGTACGAGTTGCTGTTCACGCAGCGGCTGATCCTGCAACCGGAGTTCGAGGTCAATGTTTACGGCCGGTCCGATCCGGCTCGCCGGATCGGCAGTGGAATCTCCGACGCGCAACTTGGCCTGCGCCTGCGCTACGAGATCCGCCGGGAATTCGCGCCATACATTGGGGTAGTCTTGACCCGGCGCTACGGCGCTACTGCCAGTTATGCACGGCGGGATGGTCATTCACCGCAGGACTGGCAGTTCGTTGTCGGCATGCGCATCTGGTTTTGAGGAGAACCGCATGAAACCGTTTGTCGTTGTCGTCAGCACGGTTGTCGTCACCGCCATCGTCGCGGGGGCCGGCATGTATGCGTTTGCGTATTCCGGTATCTACGACATCGGCGCTGACAGCCACCACACCAAACCCGTTGCGGCCTTGATCGGGGCTTTGCGCGAGCGCTCCATCAAGCGGCGCGCAAGCGATCTGGTGGTGCCGAACCTGGAAGATCCGGCGCTGATACTGAAAGGTGCGGGCCAATACGCGGCCATGTGTACGGGTTGCCATCTCGCACCAGGCATGGCTGAGAACGAAATGCGCCCGGGCCTGTATCCGCGACCACCGAATCTGTCGAAGTTTGCGCCGGATGCCGGCGAGGCGTTCTGGGTGATCAAGCATGGCATCAAGATGAGCGCGATGCCGGCGTGGGGCGCCACGCATGATGATCCAACGATCTGGAGCATGGTTGCGTTTCTGCAGAAGATGCACGCCATGACGCCGGAGGAATACCAGGACATCGTCGCGCGTGCGCCAGCGGATGATGACATGCACATGGGCGAGGGCGGTCACCATCACAGTCATGGTGACGGTGCTGATGAGGGCGAGCACGGTGCGGCAGGCGTGCAGGGCATGGAGATGTCGGGCACCGCTGCGCACAACCATGCTGCAGCGGCAGAAGATGGCCATGCGCATGGCGGCGCCGCGGCGACGGTGGAAAGCGTCGCGAGTGCAGCCGCGACGACCGAAGCGCCAGTGTCGCTGGCTGGCTTGAAGCCGCAAGCCGTGCCCGCGGCCGAGGCGGTGGCACGGGCGTTCCAGGCAGCATTGCACAGTGGCGACCGTGCGGCTGCGCTCGCGTTGTTGGCACCGGAGGTCACCGTCAGTGAAGGCGGCCACACGCAGTCATATGAGGAGTATGCAAGCGGCCACCTGGGTGAGGACATCGCGTTCCTGAAAGATGCGACGATCACGCCGATCTCGCTTGGCTCGATGCCGATGGGCGATACGGCGATGGTCGGTGGCGAAAGCGAGATCGAGGCCACGATCAAGGGCAAACTGACCACCCTGCGCAGCCGCGAGATGCTCACTCTCCGGCAGGAAGGTGGTGCGTGGAAGATCACCTCCATCCGGTGGCAGACCGCGCCGGAGTCAGGCAAATGATCGCGAAAGTCTGGTTTGTTCGCAGTGCAGTCTTGCTTGCAGCGGCGTTTTCGCCACTGGCCATGGCGACCAACGCCATCACCGTCTACCACGACCCGGCGTGCGGCTGTTGCGGCGAGTGGATCAGCTATCTGCGGGCACAGGGCTATACCGTCACGGTGCATAAGGATCAATCGATGGCGGCGGTGAAGACGCGGCTCGGTGTGCCGGCCGATGCCGCGTCATGCCATACCGCGTTGATCGATGGCTACGTCATCGAAGGCCACGTGCCAGTGGAAGATATCCGTCGCCTGCTCGCCGAACATCCGGATGCGCGTGGTCTGGCGGCGCCGGGGATGCCGGTGGGCTCACCAGGCATGCAGATGGGCACGCCCGAACCCTATGACGTGGTGTTGATGGGTCGGGATGGCTCGATCCGCATTTACGCGAGCCATGGTCCGGGCGCGTGAGCACGGTGGTGCAGCGCCATCGCAGCGCCGGCGTCCGATCATATGTTCGACGGCGGTGGCTCCGCCGAGTTGTTGCTGGTTTGGTCCGCGTCCATCGCGAGCGGGGCCCGTGTGCACTACAGTAGCCGTGGCATGAATCACGTATTCCACATTCGCCGCAGCACTCGCCGCCGCCTCGCGTGGCTGGTGGCCCTGTTGCTGTTGTGGCAGCAGGTGGCGGTGGCGGCGTATGCCTGTAGCGTCGTGCCGGATATGAACGCCCCGGTGGCGGCCGTAACGTCGTCGCCGGCGATGGCGGCAATGGGCGATTGCGCCGACATGCGGCAGGTGCCGCTTGATCCGTTGTGCCGGCAGCACTGCCAGCCGGATCAGGTGACCCAGGTCAATGTCCACACGGCATCGGTACCGTTCAATGCGCTGGCCGCATTGCCACCGATGTTGCTGTCCGTCGCGGCCGTGGCGTTACCGTCGGAGCGGGCCTTTGCATGGCTCGATCATCGGCGCCCACGACCGCCCATCCCCCGCTTGTTGTATTGCTCCCTGTTGATCTAGCCCGCGGTCGTCAGCCGTCCATCGGTCGTGCGCGCACGGCCGCCCTGGTTTGCGATCGGAGCTCAACATGTTTCCCTGTCTTTTTGATGCTCGCGCCTTGTTGGCGCGACGTGTGCGTTGGCTGCCTTGGGCGGTTGCGCTGCTGTTTGTTCCACCGGTTTGCGCGGTTGACCCACCCGTACTGACACTCGACGCCGCTATACATCTGGCGATCGAGCACGCACCGGTGCTGGAGGCGCGCCGCGCCCAGTCGGAATCGGCCCGACACGAAGCGGCCCGTGCGGGTGCCTTGCCCGATCCCCAACTCACTGTCGGGATCGACAATCTGGCTATGCAGGGGCCAGGGGCGTTTACCGCTGGCGGCGACAGCATGACCATGCGTACCGTCGGAATCAGTCAGGCCCTGCCATCACGCGGCAGGCGCCAGGCCGAACGAGCGATGGGTAGCGCCCAGGTAGATCTGGCCGCAGCGTCGGAAGTGACGACTGCGTTGTCGATCCAGCAGCAGGTGGCTGATGCCTGGATCACCGCGTGGGGTGCGCACCGCGAAGCCATGATGCTGCGGTCCCTGCGGCAGGCGTGGGCGCAAGACGTGGCTATAGCGAAAGCACGCCTGCGCGGTGGCACCGGCAGTGCGGCGGAGGTGCTCGCCGTTCGTATGGCAACCCTCGACCTGGAAAACCGCATCGATGAGGCGAGCGCACGCGAGGCTCAGGCCCGCGCGGGCCTGGCACGCTGGCTCGGTTCATCGACCACACAACCGTTGGCCGATGCACCGGACTTCGCCGTGCTGCCGCATGACGAAGTGTCCTTGCTGGCCAGCCTCGATCGTCAGGGCAATCTGCTGGGGTGGCCGGCCCGCGAACAGGCGGCCGAGGCGGCGCTGGCCGCTGCACGCGCCGACAAGCATCCCGAATGGAACGTCGGCATGAGCTACGGCTCTCGCGTGCGCGGCTTGTCCGACATGGTGTCGTTGCAGGTCGGAGTGAGCCTGCCTTTGTTCACGCGCAACCGGCAGGATCGGGGTATTTCCGCGCGTGCAGCTGACCTTGATGCTGTTCGCGCCGAACACGATGACGCACGCCGCCAGCAGGCCGAGGCAATCCAGTCAGCCTGGGCACAGTGGGAATCGCTCGGCCAGCAAGTGCGCCGGCATCGCGATGCATTGCTCCCGCTGGCCAATGACCGCGCGGCCCTGGCTCTCGCTGCGTATCGCGGCGGCGGTGAAATCCAACCAGTGCTGGATGCCCGTCGCGATGAGCTTGCCCACCACACCGATTTCGCCCGCATGCAGGCGGAGTACGGCCGGGCCTGGGCGGCGCTGGCCTATCTGTTGCCCGCCGCGGAGACGACGCCATGAAGCGCGCACTGATGATACTCATCGCCGCGTTGCTGGCGGTCATGCTGCTCCTGATCGGCTACTTCGGCGGCCGCCATCAGGCGCCATCGGCTCCGTCGCAGGCCAGTACCCCCGCACCTGCACCGGAAGCCGGTGGTAAAAAAGTACTGTATTGGTACGACACGATGGTGCCGCAACAGCATTTCGACAAGCCGGGCCTGTCGCCGATGGGCATGCAGATGGTGCCCAAGTATGCCGATGAAGGCGCGGTCAAGGATGTCGTCCGCATCGACCCGGCGACCGTGCAGAATCTGGGCGTGCGCACCACCCTGGTGGAACGCCACGTGTTGGCGTCGGCGATTCGGGTGCCGGGTATGATCACGTGGGATTTGCGCCAAGCCATCACGATCAGTGCCCGCACCGATGCGGTGGTGGGCAAGCTGGACATACGCGCACCGTATACCGTGGTCGAAGCCGGCCAGCCGCTGGCCAAACTGCTGTCACCGCAGTGGAGCAGCGCCATAGCCGAATACGATGCACTTCAGCACGTGCAGTCGGCCGACGCGAAAGACCTTCGCGCGGCATCGCGGGAACGCCTGCAGGTACTGGGTCTGACGTCGGCGGATATCCGGTCGTCGCGTCATGGCGCGGGGGCGGCGATCACGCTGCACGCCCCGCAGGCGGGCGTCGTCACGACGCTGGACGTGCGTGAAGGCCAGCGCGTTACTGCCGGCCAGACCTTGATGACCGTGAATGGCCTGTCCACCGTGTGGGTCGAGGCCGCCTTGCCGCAGGCGGCGGCGGGTACAGTGCGCAAAGGTACGCCGGTGGTGGTCGCGGTCGATGCGCTGCCGGGTCGGTCGTTCCATGGCACCGTGGAAGCCTTGCTGCCGGATGTGGATGCGGTGACGCGCACCCAGCGCGCACGCATCGTGCTCGACAATCCCGACGGCGTGCTGAGTCCGGGCATGTTCGCCACCGTGCAGCTTCATCCCGCGCAGGGCGAAGCCGCGCCCGTGGTGCCGGACGACGCGTTGATCGCCACCGGCAGCCAGACGCGGGTAATCGTTGCTGAGGGAGATGGCCACTTCCGGGCTGTATTGGTGCGTATCGGGCGTGCGGCCGGCGGCTATACGGAAGTTCTCGACGGCCTCGCGGGTGGCGAGAAAGTCGTGGTCTCCGGCCAGTTCCTGATTGATTCGGAGGCGAGCCTGTCCGGTGCACTGGAACGGTTGAACGCTCCCGCGAAGTCGGCGCCGGCCAGCAGTGCAGCGACGCCGGACACGAGCCCACATGGAGCACACCGATGATCGCCGCCCTGATACGCGCGGCGATCGCCCAGCGTGTGTTCGTGCTGTTGGCTGCACTGGCATTGGCCCTGATGGGCATGTTCTCGGTGACGCGCACGGCGGTCGACGCGCTGCCCGATCTGTCCGACACCCAGGTGATCATCCGCACCAGCTACCCGGGCCAAGCGCCACAGGTGGTCGAGGATCAGGTCACCTATCCGCTGGCCACCACCATGCTCTCTGTGCCGGGCGCGACGACAGTGCGCGCGTTTTCGTTCTTCGGCGACTCGTACGTCAATGTGTTGTTCGATGACCGCACCGACTTGTACTGGGCCCGCTCACGGGTGCTGGAGTATCTGAGCCAGGCGCGGGATCGCCTGCCGGCCGGCATCACGCCCGCCCTCGGTCCCGATGCCACGGGGCTCGGCTGGATTTACGAATACGCGCTGGTTGATCGCACCGGGCAACACGATCTCGGCCAATTGCGTGCGCTGCAGGACTGGTTTTTGCGCTATCAACTCAAGACCGTGCCCAATGTCGCCGAGGTGGCGACGTTGGGCGGTATGGAGCGCGCGTGGCAGATCGTGCCCGATCCGCAGGCGCTGGCCGCCCGCGGCATCACCGTGGCGCAACTGGTGGAGGCGATCCGCTCGGCCAACGGTGCCAACGGTGGCTCGGTGATCGAGCAGGGTGAAGCGGAGTTGATGGTGCGCAGCGAAGGCTACCTAAAGAGCCGCACGGACTTCGAAAACGTGCCGATCACCGCCAATGCCGGCGGTGTGCCGGTGCTGCTGCGCGACGTGGCGGCGGTGCGGCGTGGTCCGACGTTTCGCCGCGGTCTCGCCGAACTGGACGGGCAAGGGGAAGTGGTCGGCGGCATCGTCGTGATGCGCACGGGCAAGAACGCGAAGGCCACCATTGCCGCCGTGAAAACCCGGCTGGCGGAACTGCAGCGCAGCCTGCCGGCCGGCGTCGAGATCGTGCCCACCTACGACCGCGCGCGCCTGATCGACGCCGCAGTGAGCAATGTGTGGACCAAGTTGTTCGAAGAATTCCTGGTGGTGACGCTGGTTTGCGTGTTGTTTCTGGGGCACCTGCGCTCGGCGCTGGTGGCCGTGATCACGCTGCCGCTGGGGGTGCTGGTCGCGTTCATTGCGCTGCATCTGCAAGGCGTCACGGCGAACCTGATGTCGCTCAGCGGTATCGCGATCGCGATCGGTGCCATGGTGGATGCGGCGATCGTGATGATCGAGAACACGCACAAGCATCTGGAGCATTGGCGCGACGCGAACGACGGGCATGAACCGCAAGGTGCGCAGCGGTGGTCGCTGGTTGCCGATGCCGCCGCCGAGGTGGGGCCGGCGCTGTTTGTGAGCCTGTTGATCATCGCGCTGTCGTTCGTGCCGGTCTTTGCGCTGCAGGGACAGGAAGGCAAGCTGTTCAAGCCGCTGGCCTTTACCAAGACCTATGCGATGGCGGCAGCGGCCGGGCTGGCGGTGACGCTGGTGCCGGTGCTGATGGGTTATCTGATCCGTGGACGCATCCGGCCGGAACACGCCAATCCGCTCAACCGCGGGCTGATCGCGTTGTACCGGCCGCTCCTCGAAGCCGTGCTGCGCTATCCGAAAGCGACCCTGGTGCTGGCCGGGGTGCTGCTGCTCACCGCGCTCGTGCCGATGGCCAGGCTCGGCAGCGAGTTCATGCCGGCGATGGACGAAGGCACGTTGTTGTACATGCCCACCGCGCTGCCCGGGCTGTCCGCCGGCAAGGCTGCGCAGTTGCTGCAATTGACCGATCGCATGATCAAGACCGTGCCCGAGGTCGAGCATGTGTTCGGCAAGGCGGGGCGCGCCGAAACAGCCACCGATCCGGCACCGCTGGAAATGTTCGAGACCACGATCACCTTCAAGCCGAAGGGCCAGTGGCGGCCGGGCATGACGATGGACAAGATCAAGGCGGAACTGGACAAGGCCGTACACGTGCCGGGGCTGACGAACCTGTTCGTGCCGCCGATCCGCAACCGCATCGACATGCTTTCCACCGGCATCAAGAGCCCGATCGGCATCAAGGTGCTGGGTACCGACCTGGCCACACTGCAGACCGTGGCCGATCGGATCGAGACGGTGGCGAAGACCGTGCCCGGTGTCAGTTCCGCGATTGCCGAGCGTCCGGCCAGTGGTCGCTATGTCGATGTCGCGATTCGCCGTGACGCAGTCGCGCGCTACGGCTTGACCCAGCAGGACGTGCAGCAACTGATCGCGACCGTGGTCGGCGGCGATCCGGTCGGTCAGACCATCGAGGGGCGCGAACGCTATCCCATCGTGGTGCGCTACCCGCGTGCCGAGCGCGATTCCATCGGAGCACTGCGGCAGTTGCCGATCGTCGCTGCCAATGGCGCCCAGCTCACACTTGGCCAGATTGCGGACATCGCCGTTGAAGCCGGACCGTCCATGCTGAAAAGCGAAGGCGGCCAGTTGGCCACGTATGTCTACGTCGATACGGCTGGCAGCGATTTGGGCACGGTGGTGGCCGACCTGCAGCGTGCGGTGGCGCAGCAAGTCGCGTTGCCGCCGGGTACGACCGTGGCGTGGTCCGGTCAGTTCGAATACCTGGCCAGTGCCATGGACAGGCTCAAGGTGGTGGTGCCGATTGCGCTGGTGATCATTTTCCTGTTGATCTATGCCGTGTTCCGCCGGGCGAGCGAGGCGGCACTGATCATGGCCAGCGTGCCGCTGGCGCTGGTCGGCGGCCTGTGGCTGATCTGGCTGCTGGGCCATGCGGTGTCGGTGGCCACGATCATTGGTTTCATCGCGCTGGCTGGCGTCGCTGCCGAGTTCGGCGTGGTGATGCTGTTGTATCTGCACCATGCCTGGGAGCACCAACTGGCGCTCGATCCCCACGCCGGCGCGGAAGCGCTGGATGACGCGATCCGCGAAGGCGCCGTGCAGCGCGTGCGGCCGAAGGCGATGACCGTCGCCGTCATTCTCGCCGGCCTGCTTCCGATCCTGCTCGGCCATGGCGCCGGCTCGGAAGTGATGCAGCGCATCGCCGCCCCGATGATCGGCGGCATGGTCACGGCACCCTTGCTATCCATGCTTGTCATACCCGCGGCGTACCGCCTGCTGGTTCGTCATCGGCTGCGTAAAGTCAGCAAGACAATCACCACACTTCACCCAAACCCGCAAGGAAACTGACCCATGAAAAAGCCATGCATCACCCTCGCGATCATCACTACGTTGATTGCTGCTCCGGTATTTGCCAACCCTCAGCAGATGCACCCAGACATGCCAGGGATGGATGAGACGCACGAGACCAAACCCGCCGATGTGCAGGGCGTAGGCGTGGTCAAGGCGGTCGACACCGCCAAGGACACGATCACGTTGCAGCATGAGCCGATTGCCGCCATCGGCTGGCCGGCCATGACGATGTCCTTCAAGGTGGCGTCGACGCGGCTACTGACGCAGGTGAAGGTGGGCGACAAGGTGCAGTTCACCTTGCGTCAGGCCGGCGCGGCCAGCACGGTGACGGCGATCCGTCCGGCACGTTGACAGGGCAGGGCAGTGTGGCGGATAGGTCACGCGCGGCACGCGCACCGAACGAACCCCGACAGGGACCGCCAAGCCATGCTCCGAGATAGCCAATAGCGGCGCGGCCATGGCATTGCTCCGTTATCCCGCCCCGGCGTCGGCGCCATTTCATAACGCGGTGATGGCTATCGTAGAATTGCTGCTGCAACGAGGAATTCCCGTGTCTGAAGCATGCATGCAAGCCATCGGGTTACCGGCACATGACTGACACGTGTTGTGCCACCACCATCGATATTGCGGCGTTGCAGGCACGCCAGCGTCGAGTGTTGATGATCGTTCTGGCGATCAACCTCGCTACTTTCGTGATGATGCTGGGCGCGGCGATCTACAGCGGTTCGTCATCATTACTGTCCGGCGGGTTGGACAATCTGGGCGATGCGCTCACGTACCTCTTGAGCCTTGTGGTTATTGGTGCCAGTGGTCGCGCGAAAGCCCGGGTGGCGTTGTTCAAGGGCGCACTGATTCTCGGCGCTGCGATCGCGGTCGCCATCCAGATTGGCTGGCGTCTTCTGCATCCGGGCGTGCCGATCTTCGAGGCGATCGGTATCGCCGCCTTGCTGAACCTGATCGCCAATGTCGCATGTATGCGCCTGCTGCTGCCTTACCGCGAAGGCGACGTCAACATGGCCTCGGCGTGGGAGTGTTCGCGCAATGACGTGTTCGAAGGTATCGCGGTACTGGTGGCGGCCGCTGGCGTCGGCCTGTTCAGCGCAGGGTGGCCCGACCTGCTGGTGGCGTCGGCGTTGTTGCTGATGTTTTTGCGCTCGGCATGGCGGGTGTTTCGCATGGCGTGGCGCAGCTACAGGAGCGGAGGCAATTGACGAGCGCCGGACGCGGTCATGTGGGTACGGAGATCAAACACGAAACGCCGCTATGGTGGGCACTTGGCCTGACCAGTACGTTTCTTGTCGCCGAGGTCATCGGCGGTCTGCTCACCAACGCATTGGTCGATTACACAGCCATCGGCGCTGGGCTGGTGATGATCGCAGTGATCGTCAGCCTGGATTTCCTGGTCAACTTCCTCAGCTACCACGTGCCGTTCATCGGCCGGCTGATGTCGTCACCGGCCGTGTAGGTGGTGCGCGATGGCCACCTGCTTCGCCGCAACCTTCGTCGTGCGTTCATCGCCGGTGACGAGCTCATAGGCTACTTGCGCTGAGGAAGGCGTGGACAATCTGAGGGCGGTAAAAGCCGCGTTCGTCGAAAGCGAAGGGGATCTGTCGGCGATCAAGACGGCCAATGGGTACTGGCAGCAGGCGGCTGCTGTGTTAGCGCGCCGCCGCACGCGCTCAGCGGCGTTCAAGACAGGCATCGAGCGCGCGATTTACCGATACGGCATGCTGGTCATCAGTGCACCGCGGTAGCGCGAGGTGCACTGCTCCACCATCGCCACCGAGTCATCACATCGCGCGCAGCATGCTAGTCCGGGTTTGCATGACTGAGGAACACGTAATGTCGGTTGAGATCCACGAAGTGGTCGCCGACGTGGATGCCACGGCTTGGCGACGCGCGCACGGCCGCAGATAGTCTCCCGTTTGCGTTTCCACGCTGGCATCACGTCGCGCGAACGATGGTACCAAGACTGGTGCGAGGCTTAGGCCGGCCAGCACGTGCGGGGAATGGTCCGCCATTACGGCTCGGTGGGACTATCGCCGTTGACAGTTACCACTACGAGGAGACAAGTCATGCGCACGCCCGCAAGCGTTGGTAAACATCCCATTCACCCGATGCTGGTCGCGTTTCCGATTGGGTTGTGGGTTTTTTCGTTGGCGTGCGATCTGATCGGGTTGATGGTGGATGCCCCGCAAGTGTGGTTCACGGTCGCGCTGTATACGATGGTTGGTGGCGTGATCGGCGCGCTGCTGGCGGCCGTGCCTGGGCTGATCGACCTGCTGTATTACAAGGGCGGCCAGCCGCCGGTAAAGCGTATTGCATTGACGCACATGGCGATCAACCTGGCGGCGGTCGCGTTGTACGTCGTCAATGTGGTGATGCGCCTTGGGGCATCGGAGAACATTCGCACTCCGATACTGTTGTCGGTGATTGGCGTTGCGATGATCTGTGTCTCGGGATGGCTCGGCGGACAGATGGTGCACGTCTACGGTGTCGGCGTCGAAGGGCGCGAATAGCGTAAGCCACACCTACGCTGCCAGCTCGCCGGCCGTGGCAAACACAGGCTGACCTTCAGGGTGGCATCCGCATTCGCAGCGCCATCGCATCGCGCGGCGGTTTCATCTTGGCGTCGTTATCGAAGTAGCCATACACATCGCGTGACTTGCGTGGCCGAGGCGTGCGCGCGCTGGCGAGCGTGCTGCCGGCGCGCACCTGCGAACCGCGCAGCCAAGCGCGAATGCGTGCCACCCAGTCGTCCAGTGCCGCGTCGCCGCAGCCGCTGGCGTAGAGCTCCACATCGCCATGCAGGCGCACAGACGAAGTCGGCGCTGACATCGTGCAGTTTGGGCCAGCGCGCAGCGGTGTCGGCGACCACCGGCGCCAAGTTGTGCCTGCGCAGCAGCGCAATGAAACCGGGAATGGCGAAGCTCGGTTGGCGCACCTCTACCGCGTCGCAAACGCCGCGTTCCGCCGGGAAAGCTCGGTGCCGCGCGCTTGAGGTGGCTGTCGTAATTGAGCGCAAGGATCAACGCGTTATCGCCGATGCGCGGCAGTCGCGTCAGGAATTGATCGAATAGCGCCTCGTCATATTGCAGGTTGGGTGGAAACTGCCACAGCAGCGGACCCAGCTTCTCGCACAGGTCGAGCACACCGGCGGCGAAGAAATTCGCCAGCGCCCCGTCGATATGGCGCAGGCGAAGCATGGTGATGTAGCGCGGTCTCTTCACCGCGAACACAAACCCGCGCGGCGTCTGCGCATACCGGTAGGCAAAACTTTCCGACCGCTGCAGCGAATAGAACGTGCGGTTGATCTCGATGCTGTCGAACTGGCGCGAGGCGTGGTGCACCTCGTCGCTTTGCCGCAGATCGGCCAGATAGAACTTGCCGCGCCAAGGTGCGTAGCGCCATCCGGAACTGCCGATGTGCGCCTTGCCCATCACGCTCCACTCCGCTGCGCTTTCGACATTACACACGCGCAGGCATGACCCGACGGTGAGGGGACGCCCGGACGGAGTTCCCGCGATCATCACTTCCAACGTGGAAGACGGGCAGGTTGCCACAACGCGGTATCCAGAAGGAACCCCGATGCCAGATGAGCACGCGTCGTCAATGTCCGCTACTCGCCATTTCGCGATGCTGGCGCCACGGCTGCTTTCGGCCTTGGTCAAATTCACCGCGACGGCCGCGCTGCTTGCCATTTTCTTTGACGCCGCGGTCGCCCATGCCATCGCTTGGGAGAACGATCCGTACTGGACCTACTGGATCACCGACACGTTGTTGATGGCGACGGTGTTCGGAGGGAAAACACAGACACCGTAGATTGGGATACATCGTTACTGCGGAAAGGGATACGGATTGCGGCAAAAGGCTACGAAGTCACGGCAGTCGGGCAGGACAGCAGTGTGCTGCTTGAGCGCTATCGAGGTTTGATCTGTATTTTACATAATATACATTATGCGAAATAACGGCACCGAAAGAACCGCCCATCGAGTTCAGTGCCTCGCCCTCCAGAAACCGGCTCCCACACCCAGCGCTATTCCCTGTCGGGTACGGGCGTTGTCAACGACCCCGTGTGATCCGCCGAGCGCAGGCCGTCGTGCCGCGCCTAAACTGATGGCGTTGCGCAATCCGTGACTGGCACGTTCCGAGTGCATGCGTGAGCTGTGCGACAACATCAGGACCTTGGAGGGCAAATCATGCTGGTAGCGTTTTCTGTGATGCCGAGTGGCGGCGACGCCAACGGTACGTTCCACGACGCGGTTGCCGCGGCGGTGAAGATCGTGCGGGCTTCCGGGTTGCCCAATCGCACCGATGCCATGTTCACGACGATCGAGGGCACCTGGGACGAGGTGTTTGCCGTCATCCATCAGGCGACGGACGCCATGTTGGCCTATGGCAACCGTGTCGACCTGGTGCTCAAGGCAGACATTCGTCCCGGACACACGGGCGAGTTGACCGGCAAAATCGAGCGGCTTGAACACGCCATCGCGCAATCCGCAGGCTGAGCGAACTGCGCTTCGTCCGTGGTCGGCGTGGCCGGCGTGGTCGCGCCCTGCTCGACCACCTGCCCTGCACCGCGCGATGCGATATGGGTCGCGCAAGTCGCGCGATGTGTATTGCTACTTCGACCACGACGCCAAGGTGAAGGCGCCATTCGACGCGATGGCGCTGCGCGCGAAACTGGATTGAACGAGGGGCCGGGTGCGCTATGTGGGCTTGCGAAACACGCCGGCCAGCACGGTGCGCACCGTCTGCTTGATGATGCCTTTCTGGTCCGGGTCGCCCTTGCCCAGCGTGGTCATGTACGCCTTGGCCTGCTCCCAACTGATATGCGGCGGCAGCGGCGGGATGTCCGGATCGCTGATGAATTCGATCAGCACCGGGCGCTCGCTGGCGAAGGCTTCGTCCCACGCCAGGCCGACGCGCGCCGGATCATCGACGCGGATGCCCTGGAAACCGAGCATCTCGGCGTAGCGCGCATACGGGAAGTCCTCCACGTCCTGCGCGGCGGCGAACTTCGGATCGCCGGCCAGCGCGCGCTGCTCCCAGGTCACCTGGTTGAGGTCGCCGTTGTTGAGCACCATGACCACGAAACACGGGTTGTCCCAGCGTTGCCAATACTGTTTGAGGGTGATGAGCTCGGCGTTGCCGTTCATCTGCATCGCGCCGTCGCCGATGATCGCCAGCACCGGCCGCTGCGGATGCGCCATCTTCGCCGCCAGCGCATAAGGCATGCCGCTGCCCATGCTGGCGAGCTTGCCGGATGCCGAGCTGGCCATGCCCGCACGCAGCTTCACGTCACGCGCGTACCAGCCCGTGTGCGAGCCGCAGTCGCCGCAGATCATGACCGCATCCGGCAGCCGCGGCGACAGTTCGCGAAAGATGTGCTGCGGATTGATCGGCTTGCCTGGCACGTCGGCGGTGGATTCCAGCGTGCGCCACCACTTGCGCACGTCGAGTTCGATGCGCTCGCGCCAGTCCGGATCGGTCTTGGCCTGCACCTTGGCCAGCAACCGTCGCAGGACTTCCGCGCTGTCGCCGATCAGGTTGACTTCCGTGGCAACGCGCATGGACACGTTGCGCGGGTTGATGTCGATCTGCACCGCGCGCGCCTGGCCGTCGGCAGGCAGGAACTCGGCATACGGAAACGTGGTGCCGACCATCAGCAACGTGTCGCACCCGTTCATCATGTTCCAGCTTGGCCGCGTGCCGAGCAGGCCGATGGAGCCGGTGACGTACGGCAGGTCATCTGCCAGCACCGCCTTGCCCAGCAGCGCCTTGGCCACGCCGGCACCCAGGCGCTCGGCCAGCGCGGCCACTTCGGTGCCGGCGCCCAGCGCACCGGCGCCCACCAGGATCGCCACCTTTTTGCCGGCATCGAGCACGGCCACGGCGCGATCGATGTCGGCCTCGGTTGGCGTCGGGTGCGGCGGCGCGTAGCCCACGCCGGACCACACACTACCGTGCTTGCGCGGCGGGCTGGGAACCGCCGGCAACTCCTGCACGTCGTTGGGCACGATCACGCAGGTCACGCAGCGCTCGGCTGCGGCGATGCGCAGCGCGCGGTCGAACACATGCCGCACCTGCACCGGCGACACGATGGTCTGCACATAGCCGCACACGTCACTGAACAGCGTCTGCAGATCGACCTCCTGCTGAAAGTCGCTGCCCAGGGCGGTGCGCGTGGCCTGGCCGACAATCGCCAGCACCGGCATGTGGTCCATCTTCGCGTCGTACAGGCCGTTGAGCAGATGGATCGCGCCCGGCCCGCCGGTGGCCAGGCACACGCCGACTTCGCCGGTGTACTTGGCGTGGCCGCAGGCCATGAAGGCGGCCATTTCCTCGTGCCGCATGCGCACGTAGTCGAAGCGGTCGCTCGCGCGATCCAGCGCGCCCATGATGCCGTTGATGCCGTCACCGGGATAGCCGAACACGCGCCGGATGCCCCACGCGCTCAGCCGCTGCAGGATGAAATCGCCGACGCTGTCGGTCATGGCAGGCTCCAGGGTGACGAAGGACGCGCCGAAGCAATCCGTTGCGCGACGCGGCGACCGGAAAGCCGAGCCTTTCACTGCGGCCGTGAACGGGGTGTACGTGCGGAAAAGCACGCCCATCCGGCCTGCGGCCACCTTCCTCCGTTGCAGGGGACGGACGCCGCGGATGGCGTCGCCCGCGTGTTGCCGCGCCGATCGGTGGCGATTCGGGGTTCCTTCGTGGGCAGCGCAGCTTGGGCTTCAGCCAACCACGCGCATCGCGTCCGGGCACGGCGATGGGTGGGCTGCAGTCCACCCTGCCGTGATCGCCACGCGGCGATCGGCGCCATGACATCCGGTGCCAAGCCACGCGCCCTTGCGCTTGATTGCCAACAGTTCGCCTTCGTCCTCGATGGCGGCCGCTTGACCGATAAGGATGGCCACGGACAGCACGCCCCCGCACGATGGGTTCCAGTAGTGGTCTCTGCAGCGCAAACACGTCGGATCAGTCGCGCGGCAGGAAACTCATCACATGATCCGCGCGCTGGCGGCTGCTTGCGGCAGCAGCGGGGCCATCATCTGGCCGATGCGTGTGGCCAGGATGTCAATCGTGAAGGGTTTGGTGACCAGCGCCATGCCCGGTCCCAGGAAGCCGCCGGCGGATACTGCGGCGGAGGCGTAGCCCGACATCAGCAGTACGCGCAGTTGCGGCCGGAGCACGCGCGCGGCGTCGGCCAGTTGCCGGCCATCCATCCCCGGCAGGCCGATGTCGGAGATCAGCAGGTCGATCGCGGTACCGCCGCGCAGGATGGCCAGCCCGGCCTCCGCGTCCGTGGCCTCCAGCGCCTGGTAGCCGAGCTGATGCAGCACGTCGACCACGATGTTGCGCACGATCGGTTCGTCCTCCACCACCAGCACGTACTCCCCGTGGCCGCGCGCATGGGCCGGCGGCGCAGGCGCATGCGACATCGGTGCGTCGGCCAGAGCCGCTGCGTGCCGCGGCAGGTAGATGTGCACCGTGGCGCCCTCACCGGGCTTGCTGTGGATGTCGCAATGGCCGTTGGACTGGTGCGCAAAGCCGTACACCATCGACAACCCGAGGCCGGTGCCCTGCCCCGGCTGCTTGGTGGTGAAGAATGGATCGAATGCGTGTTCCAGGACCTCCGCCGGCATGCCGACGCCGGTGTCGCATACGTCGATGCAGATGTATTGCCCCGGCGACACGTCTTGCCAGCGTTGCGCCTTCACCTCGTCGATGTCGATGTTGTGCGAGCGCACGGTGAGGCGCCCACCCGCAGGCATGGCATCGGCGGCGTTGATCGCCAGGTTGAGCAGCGCGTTCTCCAACTGGTTGGGATCGCACAACGTGGGCCACAGTCCCGACGCCAGGTCGAACTGCAGCGCGATGTTTTCGCCCAACGTGCGCTGCAGCAGTTCACCCATGGCCTGGATCAGCGGGTTGGCATCGAGCGGCCGCGGATCGAGTGGCTGCCGGCGCGAAAACGCCAGCAATTGATGCGTCAATGCCGCGGCCCGGTTGGCCGAGGTCAGTGCGCCGTTGACGAAGCGTCCAATGTCTTCGACGCGGCCGTCATTGGCGCGCAATTGGATCAACTCCAACGCGCCGATCACGCCCTGCATCAGATTGTTGAAGTCGTGCGCGATGCCGCTGGTGAGCTGGCCCACCACCTCCATCTTTTGCGCCTGGCGCAGTTGCATTTCAATCAGCAAGCGGTCACTCAGGTCGCGGAAGAACACGTTGTAACGAACCCCGCCACCGAGCGGCAACGTGCTGATGCTGAGTTCCACCGGCAGTTTGCGCCCGTCGCGGGTGACCACCTCCAGCGTGGAGCTGCCGCCGCGCCAGGAGTTGTCGCGCATGATCGGTGGCAACTCGGCAACGCCGCGTTCGCGGTCGCTGTCGGCCAGCAACACCCCGGCCAGTTCGCGACCCAGCGCTTCCTCCCGCGACCAGCCCAGTTTGGCGGTCGCGCGTGGGTTCCACTCCGTGATCAGGCCGGCCTCGTCCACCTGCACGAAACCATCCAGCGCGGTATCGATGATGCCGCGCGCCATGCGCTCGCTTTCGCGCAGCGCCAGCTCGGCATTGCGCCGGTCGGTGACATCGCGCGTGACCTTGGCAAAACCGATGAGCTTGCCGTCGTCGAACACCGGGTCGATGACCACGCTGGCCCAGAAGCGCGTGCCGTCCTTGCGCACGCGCCAGCCTTCGCCACCATAGCGGCCATCCCGTGCGGCCACGGCCAGGTTCCGGTCCGGCACGCCGGCGCTGCGCTCGGGCGAGGTGTAGAACAGCGAGAAGTGCTTGCCCAGCACTTCATCCACCCGATAGCCCTTGATGCGCTCGGCACCGGCGTTCCAGCTGACGATGTGCCCGCTCGTGTCCAGCATGTAGATGGCGTAATCGACCACGTTGCCGACCAGCAGCGCAAAGGTCGCCGCCGGCATGGCCTGCAGCAACTGGTCAGACACGCGCTTGTCGCTGGCGGATGTCGTGCCTCGTACGTTGTCCGGCGGCGGTGAGCCTGCCGTCCCGTTGTTGCTCATTTACTGTCTCCGCAAGTTGCACGCGCGCCCGCCCGCATGCAAGGAATGAAAGTCTGGTGCCGTCGACGTGAAGGCCATGCCACGGCGGTCGCGTTTCACCTGTTCTCCGCGCGGCGCGCGCCACGCTGCGCGGCATGCACCCGCCCACCTTCATGCCAGCGACGCCTGTGCCATGACGCAGCTCAACCTGTTTGGCGGTAATCGGCAGACGCTGGTCGACGACGCCAGCGGCAAGGTCGTGCTGATGCCGGACTGGCTGGACGCAGCGACCGCGGCGCACTGGTTTGCCACGCTGCACGCGGACCTGCCCTGGTACGGCGGCCGCCGCGTGATGTACGAGCGCGAGGTCGACGTGCCGCGCCTGCGCGCGCACTTCGCCGCGGACGATCCGGCATTGCACCCGCTGCTGCACGAAGCCATCGATCGTGTGGCGCAGGCCATCGGTGCGCCATTCAACAGTGTCGGGCTCAATCTGTATCGCGACCAGCACGACAGCGTCGCCCCGCACAACGACAAGCTCGCGGACCTGGTGCGCGCCCAGCCGATCGTGTTGCTGAGCCTGGGCGCCACGCGCAACATGACCATCCGCGCCAAGCGCCCACCGCGGCGCGTGCTGCATGTGGACCTGGCGGCGGGCAGTCTGTTGCTGATGGACTGGGCCAGCCAGTTGCATTACGACCACAGCATTCCCAAGCAGCGCGAGCCGGTCGGCCCGCGCATCAGCCTTGCCTTTCGCGTGCGACCGGCTCGACCATGAGGGGCCCTGCATTCCGAATGCCGACCCAAAAGCATCGCCCGCAAGCGGGCTCCCACGGACGATGCCGTCCGCAACACTCTGCCGGTCCCGTCGCAGGGGTGGGCTTCAGCCCACCAAGGGCATGCACGAGAGCCCCTGGTGGGCTGAAGCCCACCCTACGCGCGCGTCACTGCGACTACGGCGGACAGCACATGCACCGATAATCATCACGGCGGATCGCCATCCCGGACGAC
>DAITPL010000005.1:0-12360 GCA_036833615.1 Rhodanobacter sp. | reverse complement strand
CGGCGGACAGCACATGCACCGATAATCATCACGGCGGATCGCCATCCCGGACGACGACACAAGGATCTTATGCACGCAGACCAGCTTCCGCTCCCGATCTCCATGGACCGCGCGTGATCGCCTCGGCGTCGCCGGTGCTGCTCGCGTTTCTCGCCGGCTGCGCTGCCGCGGCGGCGACGGCTGTCGGCACCGTGCCCGCGCTGTTCGCACGCGGCATCGCCCAGCGCACGCAGGACACCATGTTCGGTTTCGGTGCCGGCGTGATGCTGGCTGCCAGCGCGTTCTCGCTGGCACTGCCGGGCATCCATGCGGCGCAGGCCAACGGCGCCGGGCCATGGCAAGCCGGCGCCATGGTCAGCGCCGCCATCCTGATTGGCGCGGCGTTGCTGCTGTTGCTTGACCGGCTGGTGCCGCACGAGCATTTCATCAAGGGCCCGGAGGGCATGTCCTCGCAGCGCATCAAGCGCGCTTGGCTGTTCGTGTTCGCCATCTGCCTGCACAACCTGCCCGAGGGGCTGGCAATCGGCGTGGGCTTTGCCGGCACAGACCCGGCACACGGGCTGGCGTTGGCTACCGGCATCGCCATCCAGGACATCCCCGAAGGCCTGGTGGTCGCCATCGCCTTGATGGCTGCGGGCTATGGCCGCGGCTATTCGGTCATGATCGGCATGGCCTCGGGTCTGATCGAGCCGGTCGGCGCAATGGCCGGCGCCGCCGTGGTGGTGCGACTGCCGCTGCTGCTGCCGCTCGGTCTGGGCTTTGCCGCCGGCGCCATGCTGTTCGTGGTCAGCCACGAAATCATCCCCGAGTCGCACCGCCAGGGCCACGAGAACTTCGCCACCGGCGGGCTGATGATCGGCTTCGTGATGATGATGATGCTGGATACGGCGTTTGCGTCGTAGGAGCCCGCTTGCGGGCGATGCATTGCGATAGAGCATGCCCGCGAGCGGGCTCCTGCGAGGGGTTGGTTTGCGGCATCCGGGTAGCTACGGCGATGCAGGAGGACCGTACGGTGTCATTCCCGCGGAAGCGGGATCCAATGGTTGTTGCAAGATCAGGGTGGATTTCCGCTTGCGCGGGAATGACGGCGTGGAGAGGCAAGACGTCGTTGGGTGGTTCGACGCCATTGGGTGGTTCGAGGCTCGCGTCAGCGACCGCGTCGCATCGGCTTGGGCTTCTTGCCTGACCCCAACTCCGCGCCGGTCTTCGGATTGGTCGTGAGGTTCGATTTGGTGCGCTTGGCCATGGCGGTAAACGCTGCTTGTTCCTCTTTGCTCAACTTGACCTGCGGCGGCGCCTCTTCACCGCCCATTTCAAGGAAGCTCTCGCGATCGGCAAAGTATTCAAAGTCCTCGTCGTTGTTCCATGGCCCGCGCATGTCGCCCTCGCCTTGCGACGTGTTGACGTACACGGTGGCGAACTCCGGCATGCCTGGCAGCTTGCCCGACGGGAAGTTCGGTTCGATTGAGTACAGCGCCTTCTCGAACGACAACTGGTGCGAAATCTCGCGCGTCATCAGGAACCCCAGCGCCTCCTTGACGCCCGGGTCGGCGGTGACGTTGATCAGGCGCTCGTAGATGATTTTCGCGCGTGCCTCGGCGGCAATGTTGGAGCGCAGGTCGCAGGTCGGGTCGCCGATGCTGTCGATGTAGCCGGCCGTCCACAGCTGTCCGGCGGAGTTGACCAGCGCCGGGCCGCCGCCGTACAGCACCTGGGTGACGTGCGAATCGTTGCCGGCTCCCTGTAGCGAGCGGAACAGCTCGGCCTCCTCGTCGGCAGCCTCGGCCAGCTTTCCCTTGGCGCCCTTGTTGAGCATGGCGACGATGGTGCCGATGATTTCCAGATGGCTCAGTTCCTCGGTGGCGATGTCCAGCAACATGTCCTTGCGGCCGGGGTCATCCTCGCCCAGCGCCTGGGTGAAGTAACGCATCGCGGCAGCGAGCTCGCCCTGCGGGCCGCCGAACTGCTCGAGCATCAGGTTGGCCAAGCCGGGGTTGCACTCGGACACTCGCACGGAATATTGCAGGCGTTTGTTGTGGGCAAACATGGGGTTCTCCGGGAATGGGGGGCTCCCACCGACGACGCGTGCGCAAACGGGAGCCGCCATCTTTGCGCCCACAGCATCAGCAGCACGTCAAGGAAACGTGCCGGCGTCCATACATTCGAGCAACCTGTGCGCACACCCCGCGGGCGATGCACGCACACCGTTGTAGGACCCGCTTGCGGGCGATGCAACATGTTGTCGAAGGAGCTCGCCTGCGGGCGAGGCTCCACAACGTTGTAGGAGCCCGCTGGCGGGCGATGCGTTTACAAGAGCATCGCCCGCCAGCGGGCCCCTACGAGCCGGCAAAAGGTTCGGGGCGTCAGTCCTTGGCGCCGTGGTAGGTCAATGCGCGCATGGCTAGCCTCCGCCAGGCAGGCCGGCCGCCCTTGCCGAACAGGAGCGACGCGTCGTCACCGCGCGCCGGTCATGTTCAGGCCGCGGCCCTGCTGACGCCGCTGAGTTCCTTGATCAGCTCGCCCTTGCGCTGCTCCATCCGCGCGCCGAGTTCATTGAGCTGGTCCTTGGAAAACAGCTTTTTCGCTTCCTTGAACATCTCCTCTTCCTCTTCCTTGACATGGTGCTCGACCAGTTCCTTGAGTACCTTCGCGCGACCGGAGAATTTCTCGCTGCCGGTATCGGTGTTGAGCAGGTCCGGCAGCACCAGATCGCCGGCGGCGCGATGCTCTTCCATCGCCTCGAAGTACATCTTGGCTTCTTCCTTGTCCCCGGCCTGCTTGAACGCGGGGTAGAAGATTTCCTCTTCGATCTGCGCGTGCGCCTTCAGGTTGACGCGGATCTCGTCGAGCAGATCGGCGCGTTTCTTCAGCGCGCGCGTGGTGGTCTCGGCCATCTCGGCAAGCAGGGCCCTGACTTTTGTGTGGTCAGCTTTGAGCAACTGGATGGCATCCATGGAGCACTCCGTTTCGGTGGCGGCGCAGGATGAGCCTTCCACCCTACGCGTGAACCGGATGTGCGCGGAACGTACGCGTGAACGTAGGGCGGGCAGTGCCGACGCAACACCGGCCCTGCGCACGCTTGCGGAATGGGATCGCCAGGGTCAGCACTCACGCCAATTTACCGGTGCAGTGCATACCATCCACTGGACAGGTGAGTGCATGAGTGACGACACGCCCAAGGCGGCCACGGCAGGTCAAGGCCAGCGCGCTGACGGGCGGCCCGAAGGAAGCAACGCGCGGGCGTTCGGCGCGCAGGGGACCAACGCCGCCGCGACCCCCTTGCCTTTGGATTTGGCTGCGGGCTGCTGAATCACACGGTCAAGCGATACGTTTGGGAGCAAGGACACATCTGTCGTTGGCATAGGCTACCTCTTGCGTCGCGGCGGCCAATCGGTACACACTCCGGCACTTGCCGCTGGCGCGCAGGCACCACTATCGCGATCGCCACGCCGATCAGGCAGGACAACTCATCGTGCCAAAAAGCATGGTATTACTCGTTGAGGATGATCCCGAGACGCTGTCGGTCATGGCAGCGGTCCTGCGCAGGGCTGGCTACGGCGTATTTACTGCGACCCACGAAGACACCGCAATCGCGCAAGTCCGGGGACACCCGGAAATCAACATCATCATTACCGATGCCTGTTTCGAGGGTGGCGGCAAAGGCATGTGCATGGCCGAGCAGGTGCGTCGGTCTGGCTCGAATGCAGCCATCGTGGTTACGTCCACCAACCCCTACGCCTCGTGTGCGACGCTCGGCAAAAGTGCCATCTTCCTGCTCAAACCCTATGGACGCGAGGCGTTGCTGAAGAGCGTTGCGCAGGCGGCGGCCGCGTATGCAGCGGCGACTGCCTTGCGGGCAGTAGCGACGCACGATGCGCCTGCCAATGGCGCGAGCAAATCCAGGCCAGCGGAAAACAGCTGATGGCGAACCGGGCACGATTCCATAGTGGATCGGGCGTGGAGTGCAATCCTGGTATCGCGCGGCAGCAAGTCGCGACGCATCAGGCGGCGGAGTAGCCGATGAGTGTCGAATACGCCTGATGCCCGGCTACCTCGCACCGCCATTCGGTTCCATCGTTGTGCGGGCCGCCACTTTGCGTGACCCGCAGCGCGGTGCCGTTGGGTTGCTGGTGTTGGTGTGGTCAATCATAATTGCCCGCGTGGCCTCGTAGCTCAGCCGGATAGAGCACTGGTTTCCTAAACCGGGGGTCGTGAGTTCGAATCTCGCCGGGGCCACCAAAGCCACCCCAGGGGCATGCCTGCGAGCGCCGCCGCGCAACTTCAGCGCATCCCGTTCACGAGCTGCACGACAGCATCGAGCAGCCTGCCTTGTGTCGGGCCCAATCCGGCCGCTTTTGCGCAAATGCGTCGCGGCCAGGCTGGTCGTCATACGGATGGCGCATGACCTCGAGCAACTCGCTGATGCCGCTGGCGTCGCCCGCCGTCACCTGATCGATCACCTGCTGCGTCAGATAGTTGCGCAGGACATAGCGCGGGTTGACCGCGTGCATCTGCGCGCGACGTTGTGCGGGTGATTGCGGATCACTGGTCAGGCGTGCTGCGTAACGGGCCAGCCAGTCATCGAGCGCCGGTTCGGCAGCCCGGCGTTTGGCGTCGTCATAGAACGCGTCGTGCAGCGCAGCCAGTGACGGCGCCTGCACATCGATGTCAGCCAACGCGCGGAACCACAATGTCATGTCGATTTCAGCTGACTGCATCAGTGCCCGCAGTGAACGCATCAGCGCCACATCCTCGTCCCGACACTCCGCCAGGCCCAGCTTGGCGGCGATGTTCGTGCGCTCCGCCGCCGTGTAGGTCGCCGTATAGTGATCCAGCCCGGCTTGCAATGGTTCGACGCTGGCAAACAACGGCGCCAGCGCGCCAGCCAGACGGCTGAGATTCCACCACGCCACATCGGGCTGCTGGCCGAAACGGTAGCGCCGACGCCGGGCATCCGTGGTGTTTGGTGTCCACTCCGGGTCGTAATTGTCGACCCAGCCATATGGACCGTAGTCCATGGTCAGGCCGAGGATCGACATGTTGTCGGTATTCATCACGCCATGCACGAAGCCGACGCGCATCCAGTGCGCGAGCATGATTGCCGTGCGCTCACACACTTGCACAAACCATTGCGCGTACAGCGCTTCGCCCTGCCCGCCGAGTTCCGGGTAATCGCGGCGGATGGTGAAATCGGCCAGTTGCCGCAGCAGCGCCAGGTCACCACGTGATGTCGGCAACTCAAAGCTGCCAAAGCGGATGAAAGACGGTGCGACACGACACACGATCGCACCAGGTTCCGGAGCCGCATGGCCGTCATAAAACATGTCGCGCACCACGGCTTCACCGGTGTCGATCAGGCACAACGCACGCGTCGTCGGCACGCCCAGATGGTGCATGGCCTCGCTGCACAGGAATTCGCGCAGCGAGGAGCGCAACACCGCACGGCCATCCGCTCCGCGCGAATACGGTGTGCACCCGGAACCCTTCAGCTGCAATTCCTGGCGACCACCCGCGGCGTTGATGACTTCCCCCAATGTCAGCGCGCGGCCATCTCCCAGCTGGCCGGCCCAAACGCCGAACTGGTGCCCGCCATAGTTGGCCGCATACGGCTGCATCCCGTCGAGCAAGGTATTGCCGGCAAACACTTGCGCAAATTCCGGCGTCGCGATCGCCGTCTCGTCCAGATCCAGCAATGCCGCGGTTTCCGCCGAATGCGCCAACACGACGGGCGTCGCCACCGGCGTCGGCGCCACCAACGAATAGGCCGCGCCCTCGACCTGGCGCAGTCCCGGCCCTTGCTCGGGGTCACCGGGCAGCTCACGCACAAACGCGTTGTCGAAATGCAGGTTGAACATGCAGGCAACTTGATGGAACGAATACTTTCTATATGCCGGCGGCCGACGCAGCATGCAAGAGGCTCTCCGCCGCTTGATGCCACCAACGCGTAGGGCGGGCACTGCCCGCCGGTTGTTCATGCTGGCGACGTGTTTGCGCATGCCGGGGGTGCGGCGGGCAGTGCCCGCCCTACGCCTCCAAACTGCTGGTCACCACTTGGACTGCTGGTCACCACACGGTCGGTCGCCGCGCAGACGCTCCGCATGCCGTACCGTTATAGTCAGCGCCGCCAGATACCGCATCGAGAACTGCATGACCGAAACAGCGCCGCCCGGCAGTCTCAATGCCGATGCCCTGCCCGAGGATGCCACGTATCTGTCTGCCACGGCACGCTGGGTGGAACGCGCCGTGATCGGCCTCAACCTGTGCCCATTTGCCCGCGCCCCGTACGTGCAGGGAAAATTGCGCATGCGCGTCAGCCACGCGCGTGACACCGACGCCTTGCTGGATGACTTGTGCGGCGAATTGCAGTCACTGAACGCGCTGGCGGCGGAAGAATGCGAGACCGGATTGCTGATCCACCCGTTCGTGCTCACTGAATTTCTCGACTACAACGACTTCCTCGACGTGGCCGACGCGGCAGTGCAGACGCTGCAACTCGACGGCGTGTGGCAGGTGGCCAGTTTCCATCCCGACTACCAATTTGCCGACAGCGAACCGGACGCCATCGAGAACTTCAGCAACCGCTCGCCCTACCCCACGCTGCACTTGTTGCGCGAGGCCAGCGTCGAGCGCGCGATGAATTCGATGCCTGACACGGACAGCATTTATCGACACAACATCGAGACCCTGCGGCGGCTCGGGCCCGAAGGCTGGCGAAAGTTGTGGGCGGACGCACCCGACTGAAACGTACGCAACAAGGGCAATGGTTCAGGTCCCCGGCGAGCGGTATGGTCATACTGGCGCATGAGCAGGATCCCCGCCCTTCACGCCGACCGCCTTGATCCCGCCGCCGAGGATATCGATCCGGGTGTGCAGTGCTCATCGTGCGAGGCGGTGTGCTGCCGCCTGACCGTGGTGTTGATGCCTGAAGACCGCATACCGGGTTGGCTGACGACACGCGATGACCACGGCATGGAAACCATGGCCAAGGGCGAGGATGGCTGGTGTGTCGCGCTTGACCGCAACACCCATCGCTGCACGATCTACGCCGAGCGCCCAAGCATCTGTCGCAAATACGCCATGGGCGGTCCGAGCTGCCGCGACGAGCGCAAAAGATGGTTTGGTGCGGCGATACCCACGCCGGTACGCGTGCTCTAGCGCGTGAGCGTTACCGCGCACTGGGCGTACGCCGGTTGATTCACGAGCGGGTTGCAATCCTGCAGGGGATGACGGGGCTGTTGCTTTACCGGGCAAAAATCAGCGCGACTTCCTGCGCATCCAGCGGCCGCCACGCGCCCGGCGGCAACGCACCGAGCGTCAGCCCGCCGACCGAAACGCGGTGCAATGTCTGTACGTGATTGCCCGCGGCGGCAAACATGCGACGCACCTGGTGATAACGGCCTTCGGTGACGGTAAGGCGCGCGTGCCGTGGCGCCAGCACGTCGAGTTGCGCGGGCGCCAGCGGATCTTTTTCCGTTTCCAGCAGCAGCGTTCCGCTGGCGAACAACGCAGCTTCGTCGCCGCGCAGCTCCTGCGCCAGCGTTACCTCGTAGGTCTTGGCCACGTGGGCCCGCGGCGAAATGATCCGGTGCAACAGCGCGCCATCGTCGGTAAACAACAGCAGGCCGCTGGTGTCCCGATCCAGTCGGCCGATGCTGGACAAGGCCGGGGAGCGCACGCTGTAGCGCGCCGGCAACAGGTCGTACACGAGGCGCCCCGGATCTTTGCGCGAGCAGGTGACCGCCAGCGGTTTGTGCATCATCAGCACCAGCCCCGGCGGCGGGTCAAGCGGTTCGCCGTCGACGCGAATGGCGGCGTGTTCGACCACGTCGTCCGCATACAGGACGGCGCCAGCGGCGTCGGTGATGCGGCCAGCACGAAACATCTGCGCCACATCCTTGCGGCTGCCATAACCCAGATTCGCGATCAGCCTGATCAGTTTCACGCCACGACCCCACGAGCGGCGAGCACCTTGAAGCCATCACGCACCACGACGGCACGCACTTCGCGAAAACGCGATTGCAGCAGCGCCTCGTAGGGCAGATGCCGATTGGCCACGATCAGCAAACGTCCATCCGCATGCAACGCATCGGCTGCACTGGTGATGAAGGCGCGCCCCAGCTCCGGCAGGTCGGCACGCCCCTGGTGAAATGGCGGGTTGCTGACGATGGCGTCATACCGCTGTGGCAAACCACGTGTGACGTCGTGCCAATGCACGTCGACCGGCAGGCGACGATTGGCCTCGCGCTGGGCCCGTTCCAGATTGCTGCGTGCCGGCTCCAGCGCGCGTTCCTCGGCTTCGTACAGGTCAAGCGCAGTGACCAGCGGACAGCGGGCGACCACTTGCGTGGCCAGATAACCGAAGCCGGCGCCAAGGTCAGCGACCCGGCCGTGCAGGTCATCGGGCAGATGTTCCGCCAGCAGTGCGGATGCGCGATCGATGCGGTCCCAGGCGAACAGACCCGGTCGGCTGCGGTAGCCGCCGACAATCGTGCGCGGCGCATCCAGCGCCAACCAGGCGTCGAGCAAAGCGTGGTCGATCTTCGCCGCATCCGGGGTTGCCCAGAACGCGCGGCATTTGTGCTTGGACAGGCGCTGCACCGCACCGACGAGTTGGGTCAGATCAGCCTCCCCCGACCTGGCCCCCTCGCTGTTGGGCATGCATGCCAGCACGGTGCCGCCGGACGCCACGTGCTGCAGCGCCCGCGCAAAGACCGCGCGGGCTTCATCGCGCTGCCGCGGCGGCAACACCAGCACCAACGGAAACATCTCGCCCGCAGCCGGTTCGCCAACCTGCAAACCACAGCGGCTCAGTTCGTCGGCAAACGGCAGGAAACTCTGCTGGCACAGCCAGCCAGGCTGTGCCCATGCGCGCACGCTTGTGCCCGCCCGTGCGCGCAGGAACAACACGCGGCCAGCACTCGACAACCGCACCACGCCTGAGTCCAACGGTGCCAGCAATGCGTCCAGTGCCGCTTCGGGCGCGGCAGCGGAAAATCCAGCAGCAGTCACGTTATGTCTTCACCGGCGAATGGTCAGCACATTGTACGTGGCGTCGCCGCCCTCTTTGCCGCACGCTATCGGCGTAGTGCGCCAGTGTCGTACGGACAGTCAGCGCCGTCGGATTCAGACTGCCGTCGACGCCCGCCCGAGCCGCGCCACCCAGCGATACAGCGCGACGTTGACCACGACAAACGCGAGGCCGCCAATCCAGATCGCGGCGTCGCCGAACTCCGGGCCGACCAAGGCCAGCGGCGCGCCCTGGCCGGAGAACACGACAATCGCGGCAATCACCACGCCGATGATGCTCTCGCCGACGATCATGCCCGAAGCCAGCAGCACGCCAAGCTGCTTCACTGCTTCGGGCCTGGCGGTACGTTCGGCACGGCGGTCGAAATACCAGCCAACCACGGCGCCGACCACGATCATCAGCGTGGTGGAAGTGGGCAGATAGATACCCAGACCCACCGCCAATGGCGGCAGTCGGGCTTTTTTCGCGGTGCGGCCAAGTACTTCGTCCAGCACGATCAACGCCACGCCGATCGCGCCACCGATGATGATCAAGCTCCAGTCGATACTGCCCTGCAGCACACCTTGCGCCAGCGCGGAGATCAACCCGGCCTGCGGCGCTGCCAGCGCGCGCGCCGGATCCACCCCCGGCGTGCCGGCGAAGCCGTAAGCCTGGTTCAGCAGATCCAGCACCGGCGGGATCACCGCCGCACCCACCAGTACGCCGATGACCAGTGCGACCTGCTGCTTCCACGGTGTGGCGTCAACCAATTGGCCGGTCTTCAGGTCCTGCAGATTGTTGTTGGCGATGGTCGCCACCGCGAACACCACCGAGGTGACGAACAACGCAAAAGCCACCAGTCCCTTGCCGGCATCGGGTGATGCCTGGGTCTGGATGCCGGCGACCAGCAACAACGCCGCGACGATCACCACCAGGATGCCGACACCCGACAGCGGGCTGTTCGACGAACCAATCAGCCCCGCCATGTAGCCGCACACCGCCGACACCAGAAAGCCCATGATCACGACAAAAATCAGGCCGCCGATCACCAGCGGCCACAGATGCGTGCCCAGCCCGGTCTCCAGACTGAAACTGCCGAGCAGCCAGCCGATGGGAAACAGACACAGCAGGCTGATCAAACTGACGATGCCCATCGGCATGTCCAGTTCGGTACGCGGCAACAATGCGCCCTGCCCGGTCTTGCGTGCGCGCGATGAGGCCAGCGCCGAAGTCAGGCCGTCGATCACCGGCCTGACCAGCTTGGCCAGGGTCCAGATCGCCGCCACGCCGATGGTGCCAGCGCCGATGAAACGCACCTTCTCATTCCACGCCGCTTGCGCGATATCCGCCGCGGCACCGACACCCGCCGCCAGCATCGTGTAGTGCGGTACGGCCCAACCCCACGCGATCACCGCGCCCAGCAGCATCGCGATGCCGACCCACAACCCCACCAGGTGACCGACCGCGAGCAGCGCAAACGACAAGGCGAAGTCATAACCTGTCGCCGCCCCGCGATCGCCCACATGAAAGTATTGCGCGACGTTGCTGCCGAACACCCTGGTGGCCACCACGATCGCAAACACCGCTGACACCACGGTGCCGCCGGCCACGGCCAGCAGGCCAGCCTTGCCGCCTTCGGTCGAACCAGCCGCGGCATCATCGCCACCACCAACCTTCAACACTTCGGCGCAAGCCACGCCTTCGGGATACGGCAAGTCCGAATCGCTCACCAGCGCACGGCGCAACGGGATCGTGTACATCACACCGAGAATGCCGCCAGTGGCGCAGATGCCAAACGTCACCCAGAACGGAAACCCGGTCCACCAGCCGACCATCACCAGCCCCGGCAGCACGAAGATGATGGCGGAGAGCGTGCCGGCCGAAGACGCCACCGTCTGCACGATGTTGTTTTCCTGCATGGTGGAATTCCTGAAGCCACGCAGGATCGCCATCGAGATCACCGCCGCGGGGATCGAGGTGGCAAACGTCAGCCCGGCTTTCAACCCGAAGAACACGTTGGCCGCGGTGAACACCAGCGTGATCAGGATGCCGATGATCAGGCCGCGTAGCGTCAATTCAGTGCGCGGTATCGCGCCGGATAGCTGATGTGCTGTCACGAATAGTGTCTCCGAACGGATATTGCCGCGCACGATAGCGCGTCAACGGCACTGAGCGGTATCCGCCGGCGGCAATTGTCGCCGGTCGCCCGGGCGTACCGCTCACTTGGCGCGTTGGTGCTGCAACGCCAACCGGCTCTCGAACTGGCGCGGCACGCCGGTCACCGGATCGACAAAAGACAGGCGCTGGGCCAGCAATTGCAACGGATGCTCATGATCGTCCGCCGCTTGCGGCAACAGCCGCGGATACCAGGGGTCATGGGCAATCGGCGCGCCCAACGCCGCCATGTGTATCCGCAACTGATGCTTGCGTCCGGTGTCGGGACGCAGCGCATAGCACCATTCGTCCGCATCACGTTCCACGATGTCGATGCCCGTCGTGCTGTTGGGCGCGCCAGCCACTTCGCACATGCGGAAGAATGGTTCACCCCTGACTACACGCGAGGCATGCACCAGCGGAAACCTCAGTGCCGGCAACGCTGGTGCCCAGGCCAGATAGCGTTTGTCGATCTGGCGCGTGCGAAACAATGCCTGGTAGGCCGCGCGGCTGGCGGGATTGGTCGAAAACAGGACCAGGCCGGCGGTAAGCCGGTCGATGCGGTGCAGTGGTACCAGGTCCGGATTGCCGGTGCGCCGGATCAAGCGGCGCAGCAAGGTCTGTTCGACGAACGCCCCGGTCGGCGCTACCGGCAGGAAGTGTGGCTTGTCCGCCACCAGAATATGCCCGTCCACGTGCAGCACGGCTTCGACCCACGGGATCGGCGTCTCGTCGGCCACTTCGCGGTAATAGTGGATGCACAAACCGGCGCGGTACGGCGCCTGGGGCGTGATCGCGACGCCGTGTTCGTCCAGCACCCGGCCGCGCGCAATGCGCTCCACCCATTGCGCGCGGCCGATATGGCTGAAGCGTGCGCACAACGCATCCAGCACGGTCGCCCACGAGCCCGGCGGCAAGTGCACGGTACTGGCGCGGGCTTCGCGCCCGGGGCGAGTGGTGGGTGGCTGCATGGAGTCCGAGTCTAGTGCCCGGGACGCGTCTGGTTGAACGCGGCGTTGCGCTCGGTGCACGTCATCCGCGGGGCTACACCGTGTCCCCGCAACAAGGTACCGACTGTCAGGCGCCACACCGCGTAGAATCGCGGCCTTGGTCCCGGGCGCACCCATGGCACTCAACTCCACCGTCTACAAAGTCGAACTGCAGATCAGCGACATGGATCGGCATTACTACGCGACGCA
>DAITPL010000004.1:0-67997 GCA_036833615.1 Rhodanobacter sp. | reverse complement strand
TGGAACAAGGCCAATTCCGCCAGGATCTGTTCTACCGCATCAACGTGATCGAACTGCGCGTACCGCCCTTGCGCGAGCGCCGTGGCGACGTGCCGCAACTGGCGGCATTCATCCTCGCCGCGCTGGCGGCAAAGAGTGGCGACGGTGCCGGACAACTCTCGCCGGGCGCGCAGGAAGCATTGGCAGCATACGATTTTCCCGGCAATGTGCGCGAGCTGGAAAACATCCTCGAACGCGCCATGGCCATGTGCGAAGGCACGAACATCGATGCCGCCGACCTGATGCTGCCGCAGCGCAATGGGCATGTCGGCACCGATGCCACGGCCTTCGTCACGCATGGCCCGGGCACACCGAACGGCACTCCCGCCGATGGCGGACTCGACGATTACATCAGCAACCTGGAACGCACCGCCATCGTCAAGGCGCTGGAAGAGTCGCGCTACAACAAGACTGCTGCCGCACGCAAGCTGGGTATCACCTTCCGCGCGTTACGCTACAAGCTGAAGAAGCTCGGTATCGATTGACGCGAAACGCCCGCGCCCACGCCAGCCACAAAACCGACACTCGGGCAATCGAGCGTACGCCTGCCGCGCCACGCCGAACGCTTGCTCAGTTCGACGGATCGGTCGCGCTGGCCGACAACGCGTCGCGCAGTGTGCGCAATAGCACCTGGGCGGTGACCGGTTTGTCGACGATACGCAGATGCTCCAGCGGCGGCAGTTCATGCAGGTCCGGCGGCGCATCAGGTCGCGCCAGCAGGATCACCCCGCCGGTGTATCCCAGTTCGGTCAACGCCAGCAGGGTGCGTACACCGGTAAACAGATTCATGTCGGCATCCATCACGGCAAGATCGGGCAGGCCGTACGCGGCGATCCATTGCAGCGCGGCGGTACCACTCTGGCAGGCGTTGGACTGATAGCCATAGGCTTCGAGCGTGTCGGTCAGCAATGACAACTGGCCGGCTTCCTCCACCACCACCAGCACGCGTTCGGCGGCACCTTCGAGGTTCTCCTCGTCGGCATCTTCCTCGTCGATGCGCAGCGCCTCCAGCGGAAGGAGCAGATCGAAGCGCGTGCCACGGCCCAGTGTGCTGGCGACGCGTATCACGCCACCGTGGTTGTCGACGATGCGCTTGCACGATATCAGCCCCAATCCGGTGCCACCCTCCTTGGTGGTGAAAAACGGCTCAAACAGACGTTGGAGAGCTTCCGGCGTGACGCCCAGACCGTTGTCGATCACGCTGATGCGCAGGTAATTGCCAGCGCGTGACACTTCCGTGGGCAGGAAGAAATCCGGAGGCAATGCAACGCGGGCGGTTTCAACGCGCAACTTGCCGCCATTGGGCATGGCCTGGATCGCGTTGAGGCACAAGTTGAGCAGGCACTGTTGCAACTCGGTGTGATTGCCCTCGAAGGCCAGCCCTGGATCGTGAATCGCCAGTTCCATCGTCACCGCGCGCGGTACGCTGCCTTGCATCAGCAAGTCGAATGCACTGAACAGCTCGCCAAGTTTCACCTGTTCTGCGCGGCGCGCACCGCGCGCGAAGGACAGCATGGATTGCACCATCTCCAAGCCACGCTTGCCGCAATCGCGCACCAGCGTGCCAAGGCGTGCCAGACGCGGATCATCGCTGTAATCCTGCAGGGTGTCGCCGGCCAGCAACAGCGGTTGCAGCAAGTTGCGCAGATCGTGACTCAGGCCACCAGCCAGCATGGCCAGGCTCTCGAAGCGTTGCGTGCGCAACAATTCCGCTTCGGCGCGGCGGCGCTCGCGGCGAACTTCGTATTCGTGCAACGCACGCCGGACCGCGCTGGCCAGGCGTGCCGGGTTCTGCTTCAGGATGTAATCCGTGGCACCGTCGCGTAGTGCGGCAATGGCCGCTTCCTCGCCCAAGGTGGCGGAGACAAAGATAAACGGCAAATCTTCGTCGCGCGCGCGCAACAGCGCCAATGCGCGTTTGCCGGAAAACCCGGGGAGGCTGAGGTCCGACAGCACGATGTTTGGCGCAAACTCGTCCAGCGCCGCGACGAAATGCGCTTCGTCATCCACCAGGCACACCTCGCATGCCACGCCGTCGCGCTCCAGTTCGGCCAGCACCAGTTCGGCATCCGGCGCGCAGTCTTCGACCTGCAATACGCGAACGACTGACCGCGGTGGCTGCCCCGGACCCGGCATCGTCGTTCCCTGTTCACCCGTGTGTGCTGTCATGGTCACAGTGTCCCTGCACACCCAGTGTGCTGTCGGCGCGGTGCCGGTCACTCCGCCTCGGGTGCCTGGTTGAGCACCGCCCAGAACTGTCCCAACGTGCGGACCGCCTCGAAAAACTGGTCCACGTCCACCGGTTTGATGACGTAGGCATTGGCCCCAAGATCCCAACTGCGGGCCAGATCGCTTTCCTCACGCGAGGAAGACAAAATTACCACCGGAATGCGCCGCATGCGCTCATCTGTGCGCATGGTCTTGAGCACTTCGAGCCCACTCATGCGCGGCATCTTGATGTCCAGCAGCACCACCGCCGGATCGCCGGCTTCACGCTCGGCCCACGCACCGCGTGCGTACAGGTAATCGAGGCAGTCCACGCCATCCTCGAGATGTACCACAGGGTTGACCAGATGGGCGTCAGTCAGCGCATCCATGGTCATTTCCGCGTCGGCCTGACTGTCTTCAACCAGCAAGATGGTGCGCAGGTCACGCTTGTTCATGTTCACGTCCCGGGTCGATTCAAGTGGTTGTACCGCTCAGATCAGTGGCTGGCAGTGAAAAGTGGAAGTGCGCACCGTGCCCGGGTTCACCTTCGGCCCAGACCCGACCACCATGCCGGGAGATGATACGACGCACATTGGCCAGGCCGATACCATTGCCGGGGAACTCGGACGCACGGTGCAGGCGCTGAAACACGCCAAACAGCTTGTCGGCATATTGCATGTCAAAACCGGCCCCGTTGTCGGACACCGTGAACACCTGATCGCCATTGTCGCCCTGGCTTACACTGACCTCGATCCGCGCCACCGGGCAGTGCCCGGTGTACTTGACCGCATTGCCGAGCACGTTCTGCCACACGGTGCGCAGCATGTTTTCGTCACCAATGACCATGGGCAGCGCGCCCAGCGTCCATACGATGCGCCGCTCGGGGACCTCTTCCTGCAGCAGGTCACGCGCCTCCTCAACCAGCGACTGCATGTCCACGGTCTGCAGCCGCAGTGCGCCACGGCCCAGACGCGAGAACACCAGCAGATCATCAATCAACATCGCCATGCGCTGTGCGGCGTCGGACACCACCTCGATGTAATGGCGCGACTTGTCGTCGATGGCGTCGCCCAGGTGGTGCTGCAACTTCTGCGAGAACCCGGAAATGTGCCGTAGCGGTGCACGCAGGTCGTGCGATACCGAGTAACTGAACGCTTCCAGCTCACGGTTGACGTCGGAGATCTGCGCAACCTTGCCTTCGAGCTGGCGATTGAGTTCATTTACCTCCTGCTCGACCATCGCCCGCGCGGTGATGTCACTGACGGTCAGCAGCAATGCCGGCGTTTCCGCCGCACGTTGCTGCAGGCGCCGCGCATTGATCACCACCCGCCGCGTCACACCATCGGCAGTGCGCTGGGTCATGTCGTAATCCCACAACTCGCGATCACGCAACAACACATCATTGAGCCGCTGCAACAACGCACTGTCGCTCCACGCCCCATCCCCCATTTCCACCAATGCCTGCGTGCGTTGCTCGGGATCCACGCCGTACATTTCGCTGAAGGCCGTGTTTACCAGCAGGCTGCGCAAGTTTTCGTCAAACAATCCGATTGGCTCGCGCACCGCCTGCAGGATCAACCGCGAGCGCAACACGGCGCGCCCCTCGCGGGTTTCTGCCAACTGGCGGCGCCCGATCTGGCGCTCCGAGGTAACGATGATGATGACCAGCAACACCAACTGCGCCAACGCACTCAACGCGAGCACGACACGTCCATTGAATGCCTGATGATCAGCCGCGGCCTGGCGCGCCCGCAGCAACACCTCTTCGTTGTGCACGATCGCCATCGTTGTCGCGTTGATCGGGAACAAATCCTCCGCATCGCGCAGCGATTGCCGGGCCCCGGCGAGATCTTGCGCATGCAACCGCTCCAGCGCCTGATTCATCAGCGTGACCCGGCCACTGATGCTGCCTTCAAGGGAGGCCACGAGCCGCAGCTGGTCGGCACTGCCGCTGGTCATCGACCGCAGGTTGGCCAGCAGGTCGGACTCCTCGCCGAGGACCCGCTGGATGCGATCGCGGGTTTTTGCGTCGTCGTCGCCGACCAGCCCACGGTAAATCGCCGCCTCGATATCGTGCACCATATAGGCGGCACGAAACGTTTGCGCCTGCACCTCGCTGGAGTGGTTGACCCACGCAATCGCCTCCTGGGTGGAACGCGTACTGATGGTCGTGGACATATACGGCAGCCCGACGATGACCAGCACCGCCAGCAACAAGCCCGCCGTGCGCCAACGGACGATACCGGTCAGTTTCATGACGCATCCACAGGCATGGCCTCATCCGAAGTCCACGGCATTCTTGCATGTTTGACGCCAATCGACGGCGCGCAACGCGACAGCTTGTCCGCCCGCGGATCGGGGAACGTCCCCGGACCGGGAGCCATGCACCTGCCGGCAGTGCGGCGGCGCAGCCTACAGGTGTGACCACTGGCACGGGAAGCTGGACGCCACGAGTGTCACATTCACCCCCTTGACCATCGTGACGCCGACGCATGCGGTGCGCTGTGCACCGAGGTCATGGCGTGCCGCAGCGATTGTCGTGCGAACTTTCCCCGAGGTACCCATGAAAAATGCCCACTGGTTGTTGCCGAACATCGCCTTCGCCGCAGTATTGGCCGCGTCGACGGCCGCGGCAACAACCATCGACACGCCTGGCGGGTTCAATCCGCAACAGACATTCGCTCCCTTCACCTACCCGCAACCGGCAACTGCCTTTCGTTCCGCCAGTGGCCAGCCCGGTCCGCTGTTCTGGCAGAACCGCGCCGATTACAAGATCACCGCCACGCTCGACCCGGCCACGCGCCAGCTCAGCGGCAGCGAAGTCATCACCTACAGCAACCACAGCCCCGACGCGCTTGACGTGCTGTGGCTGCAGCTCGAGCAAAACCGCTACCAAAAGGGCGCGCGCGGGGCATTCACCGGCGGCAAGTTCCCCACCGACTTCACCAACGGCTATCACATCGTGTCAGTGCAGATCGAAGACGCGACCGGGCGACCGCAAAACGTGCCGTGGGTCATCGCCGACACCCGCATGCAGCTGCGGCTGCCGGTTGCGTTGCCAGCCAGAGATGGCCAGGCACGCATACATATCGCATGGCAATACATCGTGCCCGGCGAGTTTGGCGGACGTACCGACGTCAACCCGAGCCGGCACGGCGAAATCTTCGAGATTGCCCAGTGGTACCCGCGCATGGCCGTGTATGACGACTTGCGTGGCTGGGACACGGCACCCTACCTGAACAGCGAGTTTTATCTGGAATACGGCGACTTCGACTACGCGATCACCGTCCCGGCAGAAATGCTGGTGGTTGGCTCCGGCGAGCTGCTGAATCCGCAGGATGTGCTTACGCCTGCCCAGCAGCAACGGCTGCAGCAGGCGCGGCGCAGCGACGCCACGGTGATGATTCGTACCGCGGACGAAGTCACGCAACCGTCCAGCCGCCCGCAGCGGGGTGGCACGCTGACCTGGCACTTTCGCATGCGCAACAGTCGCGACGTCGCGTTTGGTGCATCGACGGCATACGTGTGGGACGCGGCGCGCATCAACCTGCCGGCAGGCAGGACCGCACTGGCGATGTCGGCCTACCCGGTGGAGAGCGCGGGCAACGCCGCGTGGGGCCGCGCTACCGAGTACCTGAAAGCCTCGGTCGAATACTTCTCCCGCCAATGGTTTCCGTACCCGTGGCCGGTGGCGATCAACGAGGCCGGCACCGCTGGCGGCATGGAATACCCGGGCATCACGTTTGATTCCAAACGCGCCAAAGGCAAAGGCTTGCAAGGGTTGATCGCCCACGAGATCGGCCACAGCTGGTTTCCGATGATCGTGGGCAGCAATGAGCGTCGTGACGCGTGGATGGACGAGGGCTTCAACACCTTCATTGACATCGGCGAAGCCGACGCCTTCAACCACGGCGAATACGCGCCCAAGCGCGACAACGAATACGCCCCTGGCGGCGGCAACCCTGCCGATGAAATCGCCAAAGTCATGCGGGACCAAAACACCCCGCCGCTAATGATCGGCGCCGACATGGTGGCGGAAAAATATCGTCACCCGATCACCTACTTCAAGGGCGCGTTCGGCATGGTGTTGCTGCGCGAGCAGATTATCGGCCCGGAGCGCTTCGACCCGGCGTTCCGCCGTTACATCGCCACCTGGGCATACAAGCACCCCAGTCCGTCAGATTTTTTCCGCTTCATGGAAAGCGCGACCGGCGAGGACCTGGGCTGGTTCTGGCGCGGCTGGTATCAGCACAACTGGCAGTTCGACCTGGCCGTGCCAACCGCGGCCTACAGCGGCGGTGATTACCGCAAAGGCATCGACGTGACCGTGGCCAACCGGCAACCGCTGGTGCTGCCAGCCACGTTGCAAGTGACCTACGTCGATGGCAGCCGGCAGGACGTCCGTGTGCCGTGGGAAACCTGGCAGCAGCACCGCAGCTACGTGATTCACGTGGATGGTAGGCAACGGGTGAAGTCCGTGACGATCGATCCGGCACATGTCCTGCCCGATGCGGCGCGCGACAACAACACCTTCGTCATGCCTTGACCCGGTTTACCCTTTGCGCTGCCGATGAAACGTTCGGGGCCCGCTACCAAGCGAGCCGTGGATTGCAGCGCAACACCTCCAGGGATCGCAGGTGTTGTCTAGAATGGAATCTCGTCATCGGTGAAGCCGTTGTCCGCCGGCGCTTCGGGTGCGGGACGGTTGCCGCCTGTTCTTGCATCGCTGCCGTAGCTGCCGCCGCCTTGGCGTTGGCCGCCGGCCGAGCCGCCCTGGCTGCGTTGATAGCCACCACCTGACGACTCACCGCCACCACCACCACCGCCACCCAACATCTGCATGTCGTTGCCGATGATTTCGGTGCTGTACTTTTCCACGCCAGCCTTGTCGGTGTATTTGCTGGTACGCAAGGAACCTTCGATATAAACCTGCCGGCCTTTCTTCAGGTATTCATTGGCGATCTCACCGAGCTTGCCGAACAACACCACGCGGTGCCATTCGGTGTGATCCTGTTTCTCGCCACTTTGCTTGTCGGTGCGCTGCTCGGTGGTCGCTATGCGCAAGTTGGTGATCGCCATGCCGCTGGCGGTGAAGCGGGTATCGGGATCGGCACCGAGGTTGCCCACCAGAATGACCTTGTTGATGCCACGTGCCATGGGAAGTCCTCTTGAAGCCAGCCGCACGCGCAGTGCACGACCGGGATGGTGAAGCAAGCGCTTATCATAACCGCGGCACCCGGCGAATCCATACGCGTACCACCGGATCGCACGCCAGCCCATGCCACAGCCATTGTCAGGTCGTACCGATGCCGCTGTCAGCCAACGGCCCGCGCGGGCACCGTGGCGCGATCAATCCGCCGCGCACCAAACACCACCAGCGGCAACCACAGCAAGGTGAGCGCCGCCGCACACACAAAGATGCCGTCCGGCCCGAAGCGCCCCAGCGCCAGGCCGCCCAGCGCCCCGCCGGCAAACGCGCCGACAAACTGGCTGGTCGAATACGCCCCCAGCGCCGCACCACGCAGATGGCTCGGCGCCAGCCGCGACACCAAACTGGGCAAGGCCGCCTCCAGCAGGTTGAAGCCGGAGAAAAACACCGTGGCAGCCACGCCGAACGCGAGCAGATGACTGCCGGACAACGCAAAACCAAGCAGCGCCAGACCAATCGCCACCACACACACCATCACCACCCGCAGGCTTTGCGCCACCTCGCGCATGTGCCGCATGCTGCCACCCATCACCAGCGCGGCAATCAGCATCACCGGCAAGTACAGCTCCCAGTGCCGGTTGACTGGCAGGTTCAAGGTATTGGCCAGCAACAACGGCAACCCGACGAAACTGGCGGTGAGCAGCGCGTGCAGGAAAAACACCGAGCCGTTCAACACCAGCATGCGACCGTCACGCAACATCTCCATGACCTGCGCGAAGCCGGCCGCGGCCGGCGCCCGTGCCCGGATCGGCGTGGGCACGATCAGCCACAGCAGCAGCAGCGACAGCAAGGCCAAAATCGAGGTGGCGGCAAACAGGCCGGACAAGCCGCGCACGGCCTCCAGCGGTGGCCCCAGGATCAACGCGAGCAGAAATGCCAGACCGATCGACACGCCAATGATGCCCATCACCTTGCTGCGGTTTTCGTCGGAGGTGAGATCCGCCGCCAACGCGATGCCGGCCCCGGCGACCGCCCCCATGCCCTGCACCGCGCGACCGATCGCGATGCCGGTCAGGGTGTGCGACATCGCGGCAATGACGCCGCCAATGGCAAACAACACCAGCCCAAGCGTGATCGCCGGCTTGCGCCCGATGTGATCGGACAGCAGCCCGAGCGGAATCTGCAGCACGATCTGACCGAGCCCGTAGACGCCGAGTGCGAAACCGATCATGAACGCCGTGGCGCCGGGCATGCCCTTCGCATACAACGAAAACACCGGCATGATCAGGAACAATCCGAACAGGCGCAGGCTGATCACGCAGGCCAACGTCAGCGCGCTGCGCAATTCGAGGCGACTGAGTTTGCTCACTGGCGAATGACGATCGAGGACTGCATCGTGGCGGATTATACGGTTGTCCCCGCCACTTTCACGCCACACGCCACGACCACCAGTCGCGGTGCAAGAGCCCGCACACCCTATAATCGCCACCTACGCCGTCTTGAAGTCTCCATGCACGTGATACCCGCTGATGCTTTCCGCCCTCCCAGTTTTGCCCAGGTACGCGAATTGGCCGCCGCCGACATGCACCGCGTCGATGCGCTGATCCGCCAACGGCTGTCCTCGGACGTGGTACTGATCAACCAGATTGCCGACCATATCGTGGCCAGCGGCGGCAAGCGCCTGCGGCCCACGTTGCACGTGCTGGCCGCCGGCGCGGCCGGTTACCACGGCGAGCGGCACATCAAGCTGGCCGCCATCATCGAGTTCATCCACACCTCCACCCTGCTGCACGACGACGTAGTCGATGAGTCGGAACTGCGCCGCGGGCGCAAGACCGCCAACGCGCTGTGGGGCAATGCCGCGAGCGTGCTGGTCGGCGATTTTCTGTACTCGCGCTCGTTCCAGCTGATGGTGGAACTGGATGACATGCGCATCATGCGCATCCTGGCCGACACCACCAACACGATTGCCGAAGGCGAGGTGTTGCAGTTGTTGAACATCGGCAACGCCGATGTCAGTGAAGCGGCATACCTGGCAGTGATTGAGCGCAAGACTGCAGTGCTGTTTGCCGCCGCAACCGAGCTGGGTGGCGTCATTGGCGGACTGCCGGACGCGCAAGTGGCGGCGCTGCGGCGCTACGGCATGGAGCTGGGCTACGCGTTCCAGATTGCCGACGATCTGCTTGATTACATCAGCGATGCCGACACCCTGGGCAAGAACATCGGCGACGATCTGCTCGAGGGCAAACCCACGCTGCCACTGATCTACGCGCTGGAAACCGCCGATGCGGAACACGTGCAGCTGATACGTCAGGCCATCAGGCACGACGGCACTGGACCGCTGGCGCCCATTGTCTCCACGATCCGCGATTCCGGCGCCATGGAGCGTACGCTGGCGTGTGCCGCGAAACATGCGCAAGCTGCACGTGATGCGCTGGCCACCTTGCCAGCCTCACCGCAACGCGATGCGCTGGCGGTACTGGCCGACTATTCAGTGCAACGCAACCACTGAGTACCCGGCAACCGGCGTAGTTGGCGGCTCATGCGCGGTCCGCTGCGGCTTGCCACCACCGCAGAGCTCACGGCGTACCGGCAAACGCGGCGCGCAGCCAGTCGTGCATCAGCCGGTAACTGCGCGTCGCCGCTGGTTCGTCGTAGCGGCAACCAGGCGAGTTCTCGCCCACCTCGGTGAAGCAATGCACGGCGTGACCGAGCACCACGAACTGCCAATCCGCCGGACTGGCACGCATCTCGTCCATGAATTTTCCGGCATCCGGCATCGTGCCCTGGTCATCGGCGCCGTTCATGGCCAGCACCCGGGCCTTGATGTGTTTCGCCAACGCCGGATCGTCCGTGGTCAGGCCGCCATGAAACGACACCACGGCGGCCACATCCGCGCCACTGCGGGCGAGGTCGAGCACCGCCGAACCGCCAAAGCAGAAACCGATCGCTGCCAGTTTTTTCACGTCAATCGGGGCACTTCCCGCTTGCGCCCGCAACTGGGCCAGCGCCAGGTTCATCCGTGCGCGCATCAATGCCCGGTCTGCATACAACGGTTTGACTGCCGCCCGCGCCTGCTCGGCATTGGCCGGTCGCACGTGCTCACCGTACATATCGGTGAGCAGGATCACGTACTCCTTCCCGGCCAGCGTTTCAGCCTTCTTTACGGCGGCCTCGTTGAGGCCATACCAGTTCGGCACCATCACCAGGCCAGGGCGCCTGGTCGTGACCGCGGCGTCGTACACCAGCACACTGTGAAACGTGGTGCCGTCCTGCGTCCAGGTTACGGGACGCTGCACCATGGCAGCCGGCGCCGCAAACGGAAATGCGGCCAGCAACAGCAGGCCATGGAATCGAGTCATGCGCATGATGCATTCTCCGGTGGATGGAATGAGCCGCCATCTGCATCAGCGGCATGGAGTGACTTTCCGGCCGATACTAAAACCCGACAAGGCCGGCGGGCAGTGCTCGCCCTGCAAAATGCAAGTCATCTGCAGCGCCGTGCGTAGGGCGGGCACTGCCCGCCGGTTTCCGCTGGTCGAACCGCGGCGCCACGCCGCAGCTCCATCCATTGCATCCGCGCGGACGTTCACGGGCGAAGCCCAACGCCTGCAGCGTGCTCGGCAATACGCCGCTTGATCGGCGACAGGTGATCGAGCACCCGCATACCCACGTCACGCGCAGCGACCAGCGGCAGCGCCTTCCACGCGTACACCCGCTGCAGCGCATCAAAGCTCAATGCGTCAAGAGTATCCGCGCTGCGCCGCCGTCGCGCATAACGGCGCAGCACGTGTGCCGCGCCGATGTCGCGACCGGCCACGCGTGCCGCCAACAACGTGTCGCGCAATTCGCTGACATCCCGCAAGCCCAGATTCACCCCCTGCCCGGCCAACGGGTGCACGACGTGCGCCGCGTCCCCCAGCAGGACCATGCGTGGCGCCTGGTAACTCGTCGCCATTTGCAGCTTGAGCGGGAATGCGGCGCGCGGCGTGCTGGCCAGCATACGGCCGAGGCGAAAGTCACTGGCCGCACCCAGCGTATCCATGAATGCGTGATCATCGAGTGCCAACACGCGCTGCGCCTCGACTGCGGGCAACGACCAGACGATCGAACTGCGCCCATCGGCCAGCGGCAGCAACGCCAGCGGGCCGCCGCGCAGGAATCGTTGCCACGCCGTGTGCTGATGTGGCTGTTCGGTGACGACATGCGCAACGACGGCCCGCTGCGCGTAGTCGTGCCCCCGCGTCGCGATGCCGGTCAGCTGCCGCAGCGGTGATGCGGCGCCATCGGCCGCCACCACGGCACGGGAAGACAACGTGCCGCCATCGACCAGGTGCAATCCAATGCGGTCTTCCTCAGCCTGCATCCCGGCCACCTGCGCCGGACACGACACACGCACGCCGGCTGCCGACAAGGCGTTCCACAGGGTCCACTGCACCAGGCGGTTTTCCACGATGCAACCCAACACGTCGTCCCCGCTGTCGGCCGCGTCGAAATCGATCGCTGCACCACTCTCCGCATCCCAGACGTGCATGTGCGTGTAGCGACTGCAACGTGCATCGCAAATGGACGTCCAGACACCAAGCTGCTGCAGCAAGGCGATAGACGAGGGTGCCAGCCCGACCACACGCAAGTCGACTTCATCGTTCGGGTTCCACGCCTTTGGCTGGCGCGCTTCCAGCAAGGCCGTGGCGAAGCCGGCGCGCGCCAATGCCAGTGCGGCCGCCGCCCCGGTCATGCCGCCACCCACCACGGCGACATCCAGGGCCGGTGCCCGGCGGCGCGCGGTGCCATTCTGCGTGGTAACCGTCATGTCCGCGGCTCCAGCACTGTATGGGGCGGCTCACCGCGGAAACCCATGCCACGGCGAGCCAGCGCGCGCTGCAGCGGCGGCACCCGATCACACGCCAGCAGCGCCAGCGAACGCAGCGGCGCCAACAGCGGTTGCCGCAGACACGCGAGCTGCACCAGGCCGTGACTCATGGCCATGGTACCGTCGCGATCCGGCGCGCGCCGTGCCGCATAGCGCTGCAGCAGTTCACGTCCGCCGGCATCGGGTGCAGCGGCCACCAGCTCAGCCAGCGTCAGCGCATCGCGCAGGCCGAGGTTGAAACCTTGCGCGCCAATGGGGTGGATGGTCTGTGCCGCATTGCCGACCAGCACCGCCCGGCGCGCCACCAATTGCCGGGCGACGACGCGATGCACGGCGTACCGAAACCGCCGCCCTGGCCGCATCAGTCGTCCCAGGCGCCAGCCAAAGCGACGTTGTGCCAGCGCGAGATAACTGGCGTCATCCAGCGCCGCAACATCGGCCGCCGCGGCACCGGGAACGGTGAGGACCAGCCCACAGTGGTGATCCGCCAGCGGCAGCAACGCGACTGGGCCTTCATCACTGAAGCGTTCAAACGCACGTTGCGCATGCTCGCGTTCGGGGCTGACCGTGCATACAAACAACGTCTGTTGATAATCGTGACGCTCGACGCCCACACCCAGCGCACCGCGCACGAACGATTCGGTCCCATCGGCGCCAACGACCAGCGCGGCATCGACAGTGCGACTGCCATCGGCGCAGCGCACCTGCGCGCACCAGCCAGCGGCCAGCGGTTCCAGCGCAGTCAACGTGGCCGGCGCCAGTCGGGTCAGCTGCCGGCACTCGTCAAGCCGGCGCAGCAGCGCCGCACCCAGCTCGCGCGCCGGTAGCGTCCACCCCAGTGCATCGACGCCGAGTCGGTCAGCATCCAGGCGGGTGCTGCCAAAGTCGCCAGCGCGACTCACGCGGATATGCCGAATCGGGGTGGCGGCCGCTGCGGCATGTCGCCACACGCCAATGGCCCGCAGACCATTGACGCTCGCACGCGCCAAGGCAAGATTGCGCTCGTCGTAACTGGGCTGCGCACCCACGCGCGGGGCAGCGGCTTCGACCAGCGTGGTGGCGATGCCCGCCGCATCCAGCGCAATGGCCAGACTCGCTCCCACCAGGCCACCACCAACGACCAGCACGCTGCGGGGGTCCACCATCGCCGATCCAGAGGTATCCATATGTCGATCATACCCAAGCGGCGGCCCACGCCGTGTCGTTGCGATAGACTAGCGGCCTAATCCAGACGCCTACATGGAACCGCACATGGTCAAGACCTTTACCGCACGCTTCGGCGTTTTCCTGTTGCTGGCACTGGTGATGGCGGCCACGCGATTGCATCATTTCAGCGTGATACCCGATGCCTCGTGGGGGATATTTTTCCTGGCCGGCTTCTGGCTGCGCGGCTCCGCCCGCTGGGCGTTCGTGCTGCTGATCGCCGAAGCGGTGCTGATCGACTTTTTCGTGATTACCGGCCAAGGCCTGGACTTCTGGACGCACTACTGCGTGTCCCCGGCGTACTGGAGCATGCCTGCCTACTTCGGCGCGCTGTGGTTGGGCGGCAGCTGGCTGGCGGCCCAGCAACACGGGCTGCGGGCATCGACGCTGGGTCTGGCAACGAGCGCCTTGCTGGTCAGTGAAGCGGCCTGCTACCTCATTTCCAATGGCAGCTTTTACTGGCTGGGCAACGCCGTGCCGCTGCCGCGCAGCACTGCCAGCTGGATGACCAACCTCGGCGACTGGTATCTGCCGTTCCTGGGCACCACTGCCTTGTATGTCGGCATCGGCGCGCTGCTGCACGTCGCCGTTACGCTGTACAGCCGTGGCCGGCGTGCCGGCTACGCACGCGCGTACTGATCGGCAAGCATGGGCAACCGACTCTCCCGCATCTATACCCGCACCGGTGACGACGGCAGTACCGGGTTGGGCGATGGTTCGCGCACCGGCAAGGATTCGTTGCGTGTCACCGCGTACGGTACCGTGGACGAACTCAACTGCACGATCGGCATGGTGTTGGCGGCGGACGGCGTACCCGATCCCGTGCGCGAGGCACTGACCCAGGTGCAGCACGACTTGTTCGACTTGGGTGGCGAGCTGTGCATCCCGGGCATGGAAACCGTGCAGGACGCGGACGTTACCCGCCTGGAAACCGTGCTCGACGAGTTGAACGAACCGTTGCCACCGCTGAAGGAATTCATCCTGCCCGGTGGCGGCATGGCCGCAGCCTGCGGACACCTTGCACGCACCGTATGCCGTCGCGCGGAACGCGCGGTCGTGGCGCTGTCACGCAAGGAAGCCATCCGCGTGCAACCACAGCATTACCTCAACCGGCTGTCCGACTTGCTGTTCGTGATCAGCCGGGTGCTGGCGCGGGAAAGCGGCCACGGCGAGGTGCTGTGGCAGCACGAACGCCGCCCCAGGCCCAAGCCCGCAACCTGAGCCAGCCCATGCTGCGGCTTTATACGCACCCCGCCTGCCTGCAGCACCAATCGGCTACCGGGCATGTCGAGTGTCCGGCACGGTTGGTCGCAGTGTTGCGCGCGCTCGACCATGATCGCTATGCCGCGCTTGACCGTGTCGAGGCACCGTGCGCCACGCGCGAACAGTTGCTGCGCGTGCATGCAGCAACACACGTTGACGCCATCCTGTCCGCCACCGCAGACTGTGGCGAATGCATGCTGGATGCCGACACCTTTTTCTGCACCGCATCGCCCGAAGCCGCGCTGCGTGCTGCCGGCGCCGTCATCGCCGCAGTCGGCGCGGTGCTCGAGGGTCGTTGCGACAAGGCGTTCTGCGCGGTGCGACCGCCCGGTCACCACGCCACCCGCACGCAGGCAATGGGCTTTTGCCTGTTCAACAACGTGGCGCTGGGCGCCGCCCACGCGCTGGCCCACTTCGGGCTCAGTCGGGTCGCCATCGCCGATTTTGACGTGCATCACGGCAACGGTACACAGGACGTTTTTGCGCGCGAGCCACGCGTCATGTTCGCCTCCAGCCACCAATCACCGCTGTATCCCTACTCCGGCGGCGAGGACGAATGTGGCGTGGGCAATATCGTCAACGGCACGCTGGCACCGGGCGCCGGTTCGTGCGCATTTCGCGCGCTCTGGAGTGAGGTGTTGTTACCGCGCCTGTACGCGTTCCGGCCGCAACTGGTGTTGATCAGCGCCGGCTTCGATGCCCATCGTTGCGACCCGCTGGCCGATCTGCAACTGGATCGGGAAGACTACGCATGGATCACCACCCAGCTGGTGGCGCTGGCGCGGGCCCACGCGCAAGATCGGCTGGTATCCACACTCGAAGGCGGTTACGACCTGGCGGCGCTCGCGGACAGCGTGAGCGCCCATGTCAGCGCACTGCTGCAGTGACGCGCGTTGCACAAATGCCACCGCCGACAACCGGCGGTACCCGCGCCTGCAACACCACGATTCGCCACCAGCGCTTGCACGCGTCTCCAGCCGGAACGTTGTGCCCGACAGATCGGCTGCGGCACTGCTTGCTGTCCACCAAGCCTGAATCTGCGCCGCGGTGAACAGGCCCGGTCCCTGCCGCATGCATGGTCTTTCTGCTAGCTTAACGAGCCTTCAAGGTCAGCGAATTCCATAGTGACATCCAAGTTTCCTCCTCGCCGCCTGCTCGCAATCGCCGCAGCGCTGGCCCTGGTTGGCGCGCCAGCCGGGGCTGACGCGGCCAGCAGCGCAGCCACCAATGCGTCCGCCAGCGCCGCAGCCTGCCCACTCGGCACGTTCCACTGCGCACCACGACCGCCCAACTACGCCATGTGCCGGCCCAATGCGCTGCTGGAGTTCTACGACCCGACGCTGGACAAGGATTCCAGCCGACGCGACACCAGCGCGGCGCAGGTGCAGTCCGCACACGTGGACAGCTCGAACCAGACCGTCTACCACTTGTCCGGCAACGTGCAGCTGCGACGCGCCGATCAGCAACTGCAAGCCGACAGCATCGACTACGACGACCGGACCACGGATTACGACGCGCGCGGCAACGTGCGTTATCAGGAAGCCGGCCAGTTGCTGGCCGCCTCACACATGCGCGGCAACACCGCGGCCAGCCACGGTACGGCCGACGATGTGCGCTATCAAATGCTGGAGGCGCGCGGCAATGGCGTGGCCAAACAAGGACAGCTGCTGGACGCGCAACGTTCGCGCTACTCGATGGCCACCTATTCGACGTGCGATGTCGGCCACCATGTATGGGAATTCCGTGCCCGCTCGATCACGCTCGACAAGAACACCGGGGTAGGCGTGGCGCACCATGCGACGATGCGGCTGGGCAACGTACCGTTCCTGTACCTGCCCTACTTCAGCTTCCCGCTGGACGACCGGCGCAAAAGCGGCTTTCTGTACCCGACCATCGGTCGTACCAGCCGCTCCGGCTTCCAGCTCAGCACGCCGTATTATCTCAACCTGGCACCGAATTACGACGCGACCCTTGACCCGCGCCTGTACAGCCTGCGCGGCCCCATGCTGGGCGGTGAGTTCCGCTATCTCGTACCCGGCAGCAGCGGTCAGCTCAATGTGCAATACGTGCCGCGCGACCACGGCACGCCCAGCGCCTTGGCCGATACCGTGGACACCCACCGCTATTTGATCAACTTCTCCGACACCACCCGCCTGTGGGATCGATGGCGCTTGCGTACCTCGATCAACCGCCGATCGGACAGCAGTTACCTGTACGACTTTGCCGACAACAGCCTGAGTCCAACGGTCCATACGCTGGCCTCGTCGCTGGCGGTGACCGGCAGCGGCACTTGGTGGGACACGGCAGTTGGCGGTATGGCCTACCAGAACACCAATCCGTTCCGCACCGACCGCGCGCTGCCTTATCGGCAACTGCCATACGTGACGTTCAATGCGGATATACCGCTGTCGCGCTGGCTGGAAGCGGGCATGGACAGCGAAGCGGTCGCGTTTCGCAAACCCGGGTTCATCGAAGGTCAGCGGGAGGAGCTGTACCCGTATCTCAGTGCGAGTTTCGGCACCTCCGCCTGGTTTGTCCGCCCGAAGCTGGCCTACCGCTACACCGCTTACCAGCTCAACGGCGATCCCTCCCGGTACGGCTTTGCCGGATTGCTGAGGACCGGAGCCACTTCGCCGTTCACGGAGCAGTCGCCAAGCCGTGCATTGCCCATCGTCAGCGTCGACAGCGGGTTGGTGTTTGATCGCAGCACTGCGCTGTTCGGCCACAGTTACACGCAGACTCTGGAGCCGCGGCTGTATTACCTGTACGTGCCGTACCGCGACCAGTCCAATCTGCCGTTGTTCAATACCAAGCTGATGTCGTTCGACTATTGGCAGCTGTTTTCCCCCAACCGGTTTTCCGGCGCCGACCGGCAAATGGACGCAAACAACCTGACGGCGGCGGTCACTTCGCGTCTGCTCGACGAAAACGGCGTCGAGCGGCTGTCAGCGAGCATTGGCCAGATCCGCTATTTCACGCCGCAACGCGTGCTGGGTACCGATTGGTCCGGCTCCAGCTATGTGGCACAACTCAGCGCACAACTCAGTGACCAGTGGCGCTTGAACAGCGCCTATCAGTGGAGCCCGAACACGCACCAGAATGAAATGGGCACGCTGGAACTGCAGCGCCGGGTGGGCGAGGACGGCATCGTCAACTTCGCTTACCGTTACCGGCGCGCCTTGCTGGAACAATACAGCGCATCGGCTGTCTATCCGCTGTCCGCACGCTGGCGCCTGGTGGGCTCGGCAGCTTGGTCGGTGCCGGACGGACGCATGCTCGAGGCGCTGGCCGGCGTGCAATTCGACAGCTGCTGCATCTCTTTGCGGTTGGTGGCGCGCAGCTACGTCAACCAGGGCAACTTCGGTCTTGCGGCGGTCTCGAACCGGGCCGGTCTGGACCAACGTGACAACGCCATCCTGTTTGAAATCGTGTTCAAGGGACTGGGTTCCACCGGTGGCCAGGTGGAGCCACTTTTGCACCGTGATATTCTGGGTTATCAATAACCGTACTCGCCCCGCCGATACAGGCTTTCCCTTGATGAAGCGATCCATCGCACTCCTTCTGATCGCTGGCGCGATCACTTTTTCCGCGCACGCGCAACTGTTGACGCCCGCGGCTCCCGCCAGCCAGCCGCTGGACCGCATTGTCGCGGTCGCCAATGACGACGTCATCCTGCAAAGCGAGTTGAACGACGCGGTGCGCTCGGTACAGCAACAGTACGCCGGGCATCCGGAGCAATTGCCGCCGCCCGACGTATTGCAAAAGCAGGTGCTCGATCGCCTGATCATGATGCGCCTGCAGGTACAAAAAGCCCTGGATCAGGGCATTCACGTTTCCGACGCCGATGTTGGCCAGGCTGTCAATGTCGTGGCCCAGCAGAACAAGATCACGCCGGAACAGCTGCGCGCGGAAGTGGAGCGCACCGGCAGTTTTGCGGAATTCCGTCAGCAACTGGCCGACCAGATTACCGTGCAGCGCCTGCACGAAAGTGTCGTCCATGATTCTGTGTCCGTCACTGACAGCGAGATCGACAACCTGTTGCAAAGCCCCACCTACAAGGCGGGTGAAGTTCACCTCGGGCACATCCAGATCAGTATCCCCGGCGGTGCCGACGCGGCAGCGATCCAGGCCAGCCAGGCCAAGGCCGAGCAGGCCGAGACTGCCATCAAGGGCGGCATGGATTTCAATGCCGCGGCAATCCGCTACTCCGATGCGCCCGATGCACTCGACGGCGGAGATCTCGGCTGGCGCCGGCTGGACGAGGTACCACCGGCATTTGCCGATGCGGTTGCCAACATGCAGGCGGGCGAGGTCAGCCCACCGCTGCGCGGTCCTACCGGCTTCCATATCCTCAAACTGTTCGGACAACGCCAACCTGGCCAGCAGCTGGTCACCGAGTTCCACGCGCGACAGATCCTGATCAAACCCTCCGAGTTGGTCACGCCCGCGCAAGCCGAGCAGAAAGCCCGGGATCTCTACGACCGGATCGTCAACAAGCACGAGGATTTCGCCAAGTTGGCAAAGGCCGATTCCAAGGACGACACCACGGCGAACGCCGGCGGCGACATGGGTTGGTTCCAGCAGAACACGTGGGGCACGGCCATCGGCAAGGCGCTGGTCGAGCTCAAGGACAACGAAGTCTCGCCACCGCTGCAGACTGGAGCTGGCTGGCACATCGTGCAACGCCTGGGTACGCGGCAGAGTGACCTTACCGACGAGATCGCCCGCAATCAGGCGCGCCAATCCATCGGCAATCGCAAGGCGGAACAGGTCTACGATGACTTCCTGCGCGACTTGCGCGCCAACGCCTACATCAGGGTACTGTTGCCGGGATTGCAGGACGCCAGCAGGCAACCGTCCAGCGCCAGCGCGCCGCAAACGGATTGAACGACACCCCGCTGCCGCGACTGGCGATCACCGCCGGCGAACCAGCCGGCGTGGGACCTGAACTGTTGATCCGGCTGGCATGCACTGCAGTCGCGGCCGAGCTGATCGCGATCACCGACCGGGCTTTGTTGCAGCGCGCCGCCGTGCGCTGTGGCGTCAGCGTGAACCTGGTTGACGATGATGGCACTGCCAGCAGTAAACGCGCGCCGGGGACGTTGCGCGTGTGTCACGTGGCGTTGGCCACGCCGGAAATGCCTGGCCAGCCTGACCCGCGCAACGCGCGACACGTACTGGCGACGCTGGCAACTGCCGCCGATGGCTGCATGGACGGACGCTATGCCGCCATGGTCACCGCGCCGCTGCAGAAGGCCACTATCAACGACGCCGGCGTGCCCTTCAGTGGGCATACGGAGTTCTTTGCCAAGCGCGCCCATGCCGACGTGGTGATGATGCTGGCCAGCCCGACCTTGCGCGTGGCGCTGGCGACCACGCATCTGCCACTGGCCGCCGTGCCAGCCGCCATTACCGCGAGCACGCTCACCCGGGTGCTGCGCATCGTGCACGCGGAGTTGCGCCGGAAATTCGGCTTCGCCGCGCCACGCATCGCCGTGCTCGGACTCAACCCGCACGCCGGCGAAGGCGGCCACCTTGGCCGGGAGGAGATCGACACCATCATTCCCGTCCTTGATGCGTTGCGCGACGAAGGCATGCAGCTGCTGGGCCCGTTGCCGGCCGACACCGCATTCGTCCCGGCGCAACGCCAGCGCTACGACGCCGTGCTGGCGATGTACCACGACCAGGCCCTGCCCGTGTTGAAGAGCGAGGCGTTTGACTGCACCGTCAATCTCACCCTCGGCCTGCCGTTCATCCGCACCTCGGTGGATCACGGCACCGCGCTGGACCTGGCCGGCAGCGGCACCGCCGACCCGGCCAGTCTGCTCGCTGCCACGCACATGGCCATGGACCTGCTGGCCCGCGGCAATGCAGCGAGTGCCAGCGCCAAGGTGTGGCCAGGCGACACGCAAAGGCCAGTGGACGCGGCGCAAGGCAAACCGCCGCGCGGCCGCAACTGCGCACCATGACCGCACCGAAGAAAAGCTTCGGTCAGCACTTCCTCCACGACCACAGTTACATCGAGCGCATCGTTCGTGCAGTAGCGCCACGCCCGCAGGACTTCATGCTGGAAATCGGCCCGGGTGAAGGTGCACTGACACTGCCGCTGTTGCACGCCGCCGGAAAACTCGCGGCCATTGAACTGGATACCGACCTGATCCCCGCGTTGCACGCCCGTGCCGTCGGTGTCGGTGAACTGGCCATCATCCACGCCGACATCCTGCAGGTTGATCTCACCATGCTGGCAAACAGCCACGGCGTGGCGCATCTGCGTCTTGTCGGCAATCTGCCGTACTACATTTCCAGCCCGATCCTGTTTCACTGCATCAGCCACCTGGCGGTGATCGAGGACATGCACTTCATGCTGCAGAAGGAAGTGGTGGAACGCATGGCGGCCATGCCAGGCAGCAAAATCTACGGGCGACTGTCGGTGATGCTGCAGCTGGCGTGCCGCGTCGAGCCGCTGTTTGACGTACCCGCGCGCGCCTTCCGGCCACCGCCAAAGGTGGATTCTTCGGTGGTGCGGTTGGTACCACTGCGCGCACACGAACGCCACGACGCGCCAGCGCAGGACGTTCACGCCGTAGTCAAGGCGGCCTTTGGCCAGCGGCGCAAGACACTGGCCAACGCGCTCAGCCAATTGCTCGACAGCGAGGCGATCCGCAGCGCCGACGTCGATCCGCGCGCGCGTGCAGAAACTCTCGCTCCGGCCGCGTTTGTGCGCCTGGCCCGGGCGCTCGCCGCGCGCCGGCGCACACCGCCTGCGACCCGGGGGCAGGAGTCGTAGAAATCACCCGGCGATGCAAGTCGCGTTGAGGTTGTCGTGACGGTTTGCAATCCGCAATGGTCATGGCCGAACGGCGGCGCGGGAAAGCCGAAGATGCTGAACCCGCAGCCGCTGGCGTTTCTGCCACCCACGCGCCGGGGTGACGCGCACCGACCCTGGTGGACGCGCGGTCGAGCGGTACAAGCCGTACAATCCACGCATGACTGAAAAATCCGCCTACACGATTGAAGTGCAGGTCCAATCCCGCTTCGTGCCTGACCAATCGAAACCGCAAGCCAACCGTTTTGTGTTCGCCTACACCGTCACGCTGCGCAACGCCGGTGAGATGCCGGCACGCCTGCTCACGCGTCACTGGGTGATCACCGACGCCAACGGCAAGGTCCAGGAAGTGCGCGGCGACGGCGTCACTGGCGAACAGCCGTGGATGCGGCCGGGCGACGACTTCGAGTACACCTCCGGCGCGGTGCTGGAAACCTCGGTCGGCACCATGGGTGGCAGCTACCAGATGCTGGCCGATGACGGCACGCACTTCGAGGCGCCGATCCCCACGTTTACCCTGTCCGTCCCGCGCACGCTGCATTGATGGCCGTGCGCTGACATGGCTACGTATGCAATCGGCGACGTGCAGGGTTGTTATCCGGAGCTGCAGCGACTGCTGGAAAAGCTGCGGTTTGACCCGGCCTGCGATCAGCTGTGGTTTTGCGGCGATCTGGTCAACCGGGGCGGCGAGTCGCTGCTGACGCTGCGACTGATCCACAGCTTGCGCGACAACTGCATCATTACCCTGGGCAACCACGACCTCAGCCTGCTGTCGATCGCACAACGCCGCCCCGAGGCGCAGGCGCGCGTCAACCCGGAATTGCGTGAGGTGTTGTTTGCCGAGGACGCGCCTGTGCTGTTTGAGTGGCTGCGTTCGCAAAAGCTGCTGCATCACGACGTGGCACTGAACTGGACCATGATCCACGCCGGTCTCGCGCCAGCGTGGACGCTGCGCCAGGCGCAGGAGGCCGCGCGGGAGGTGGAACGCGAGTTGTCCAGCCCGCGCCACCCCAAGCTGCTGCGCAATCTGTTCGGCAATCGTCCCGCCACATGGTCCAACCGCTTGCAGGGACTGGAGCGGCAGCGCGCAACCATCAACATGCTCACGCGGATGCGCTATTGCGACGTCAACGGGCGGATTGATTTCGATGCCAAGGGCACGCCAGGCACCCAAAAGCCCGGATTGTATCCGTGGTTTTCAGTGCCCGGCGTACGCCAGCGCAGGCTGCGCATTGTCTGCGGCCACTGGTCGACCCTCGGGCGCTTTGTCGGCTGCGGCGTGCACGCGATCGACACCGGTTGCGTGTGGGGCGGACAGCTCACTGCACTGCAACTGGATACTGCCGAGCCACGCTATATCAGCGTCGATGCGCAACCAGGTCGCCAGCATCAGCCTGGCGGCTCCGACTGACAGACCGGCACATCACCCGCGACAGCAAGCGCGGTCTTCGCCCGTTGCTCAGCTGAGCTGCCCATGGCAGTGCTTGTATTTCTTCCCCGAACCGCACGGGCACGGATCGTTGCGCCCAACCTTGGGCCCGGCCAGTTGCACGGGCCGACGTACCGCGGTCGCGACACCGGTATCGGACCCTTCCTGCGCAGCGCCAAACGCGCTTTCGGCCGGAGCACCACCACCGCTGGCAAGCATCTGCTGCTGCAGGCGCGCGGCGATGCGCTGCTGCTCGGCTTCCATTTCGGCAACTTCTTCCTCGCTGCGCACCCGAATGCGTGCAAGCATCTGCACTACTTCGGCCTTGATGCGATCGAGCATCTCGGAGAACAGGCGAAATGCTTCGCGCTTGAACGCCTGCTTCGGGTCCTGTTGTGCATACCCGACCAGGCCAATGCTCTGGCGCAGGTAATCCATATTGGACAAATGATCTTTCCAGGCGTTGTCCACCACGGTCAACATGACGTGCTTTTCCAGCTGGCGCATGGTCTCGGCACCAATCTGCTCTTCCTTGGCCTGGAACATCCCGTTCACACCGTCCAGCACGCGCGCCAGGATGCGTTCGGCATCAACTTCCGCTTGCGCCTCGAACCAGTGCACCAATCCCAGTGACAGCCCGAACTCGGTTTCCAGCTGCTGGTCCAACCCCGGAATGTCCCACTGTTCGTCGATACTGTCCGCCGGAACATGTGCGAGCACCAGCGAACGCACCACATCCTCGCGAATGTCGGCGACGGTCTCCGCCACTTCTTCGCCTTCAAGCAATTCGTCGCGCTGGGTATAGATCACCTTGCGCTGGTCGTTGGCAACGTCGTCGAATTCCAGCAGGTGTTTGCGGATGTCGAAGTTGTGCTGCTCGACCTTGCGCTGGGCCTTTTCGATCTGCCGGCTGACCATGCGATCTTCCAGCGCATCGTCGTCTTTCATGCCGAAGCGCTTCATCCAGCGCACCAGGCCCTCACCACCGAAGATGCGCAGCAAGTTGTCATCCAGCGACAGGTAAAAACGCGAGGACCCCGGGTCGCCCTGACGGCCGGAGCGACCGCGCAACTGGTTGTCGATACGCCGCGACTCGTGGCGCTCGGTACCGATGATATGCAACCCGCCGGCGGCCAGCACCTTCTCATGCTCGGCCTGCCAGGTGGCCCGTACTGCCTCGCGCTCCGCCTCCGTGGCCTCGGCCGGCAATGCCGCCAGTGCCGCCTCCAGGCTGCCGCCAAGGACGATGTCCGTGCCGCGCCCGGCCATGTTGGTGGCGATGGTGACCTGACCCAGTGCGCCCGCCTGCGCCACGATGTAGGCCTCGCGCTCGTGTTGCTTGGCATTGAGTACTTCGTGCGGGATACCGGCAGCGTCAAGTTCCTTGGATACCAGCTCGGACACCTCGATCGACGTGGTACCGACCAGCACCGGCTGACCATTCGCGTGGCGCGTTTTCACGTCCTCGACAACCGCGCGGTACTTGGGTGCGGTGGAAAGGAAGATCATGTCCTGATTGTCGGTGCGAATCATCGGCTTGTGCGTGGGGATGACCACCACATCCAGGCCATAAATGCTGTCGAACTCGAACGCTTCGGTAAATGCCGTACCGGTCATGCCCGAAAGTTTCTTGTACATGCGAAACAGATTCTGGAACGTCACCGTCGCCATCGTCTGGTTTTCGCGCTGGATCGGCACCCCTTCCTTGGCCTCCACCGCCTGATGCAACCCATCGGACCAGCGCCGCCCCGCCAAGGTGCGCCCGGTAAACTCATCGACAATGATGACTTCGCCGTCACTCACGATGTAATCCACGTCACGCTGATAAATCCCGTGCGCGCGCAAGGCCGCGTTCAGGTGGTGCACGACGGCCAGGTTCTTGGAGTCATACAGCGCGCTGTCCTGGCTCAACACGCCACTCGCATGCAACAGCTCTTCTGCGTGCTGCATGCCTTCTTCGGACAGATGCGCCTGCTTTTGTTTCTCGTCGACCCAGTAATCCCCCGCGCCATCTTCTTCGGTCTGGCGGATCATGTGCGGCACGATCTTGTTGATGGCCACGTATAGCTGCACGGAGTCTTCGGCCGGGCCGGAAATAATCAGCGGCGTGCGCGCCTCGTCAATGAGGATGGAATCCACCTCATCGACAATCGCGAAATTCAGGCCACGCTGATAACGTTGCTCCTTGCTCAACGCCATGTTGTCGCGCAGATAATCGAAACCAAACTCGTTGTTGGTGCCGTAGGTAATGTCAGCGTTGTATGCGGCAGCCTTGTCGGCGTGATCCATGCCCGGATACACAACCCCGACGCTCAGCCCGAGAAAGTTGTACAGCACCCCCATCTGCGCCGCGTCACGTCGCGCCAGATAATCATTGACCGTGACCAGATGCACACCCTGGCCGGCAATCGCGTTGAGATACACCGGCAAGGTGGCGACCAGCGTCTTGCCCTCACCGGTGCGCATCTCGGCGATCTTGCCTTGATGCAACACCACGCCCCCAACCAGCTGCACGTCATAGTGACGCAACCCAAGCTTGCGCTTGGAAGCCTCGCGCACCACGGCAAACGCCTCGGGCAGCAATTTGTCCAGCGACTCGCCTGCCGCATAACGCTGCTTGAATTCGTCGGTCTTGCCGCGCAAGCCTTCATCGGTCAACTTCATGCAGGCCGGCTCGAGCGCATTGATGCGTGCGGCCGTGTGCCTCAGCTGTCGTATGACCCGCTCGTTACGACTGCCGAAAAAGTTCTTCAGGGAGCGATTGAACATCGGTCTTCCGGATAGGGAACAGAACGCCCGCAACTGACGCGAGCCAATCGGGCATGTTACTACACGCGGTTTCCAGCCACGGCAAATCCGCCGCGGGATTCGCGCGTGATCCAGCCACGGGTGACCGCAGGCGACTGCAGCAGCAGATTTCAACAGCCGCCCGCTCGTCGGCCCGGCTTGGCTTCCACATCGCTGTGTACGCCAGCGTCCCGCGCGAGCAAGGAATGATGCCCGGGAACAGCCGTTTCAAGGCCCCAGGCGAAAAAGATCAGCGCCGGTTGTGCACAAATGCGAGCGGATTCAACACCCGACCATCACGCCACACCTCGAAATGCACATGCGCGCCGGTCGAGCGACCGGTAGAGCCCGCTTGCGCGATGACGTCGCCAGCCTGGACATGCTGTCCAGCATGCACATCCAGCGTCCGGTTGTGTGCGTAACGCGTCATGTAACCATTGCCGTGATCCACCTCGACCACGTTGCCATAACCACCGCGCCGACCCGCGAACGTCACCATGCCTTCGGCCACCACATGCACCGGTGTGCCGAACGAAGTCGCAATGTCGATCCCGGCATGACGTGCACTTCGCCCGTCAAACGGATCGGGGCGGGTACCGAAATAGGATGAAATATAACCTTGCACGGGCATTCCTGCCGGCTTCAAGGCGGCGTCGATGCGCGCATCCAGCAACAGGCTTTGCAGCGCCGTGAGTTGCGTCTGCTGCCGGTCGAATTGGTGCGCCAGCTCGCCAATGCTGCGGTCCAGGGTCACCGGTAGTGCGTACTCACCGGCCGCCGCATCTTCCGGCCCGCCCATGGCCGGCACCTGGTCGAAGTTGAATTCACTCGCATCGAGCTTGCCGACCTGCGCCAGACGTTCACCCAGCGCGTTCAGTCGCGTCGACTGCGCCTGCAATTGCCCGAGTTTGATGGCCAGCGCATCCAGGTCGTGCTGCGCGTCGGCGCGCACCGTTCGCAACTGTGCGGCCTGCTGCTGCATCTGCTGCTGCAGGCGGCCTACTTCGGCCAGTGCCCGTTGCTGCGGGCTGGCAATCGTCAGCGCCAGCGCGACGCCGACCAGCACACAACCGAACACCATCAGCGCCGCCGCCGCCAGCAACTTCCAGCGCATATGCCGATTGCCCAGGTCAAACGTGCGAGGCAACCGGCCAGTGCGCGAAACAAGTATGATTTGCATAACACCCCGCATTGATGTTGGCAGCATGCAACCCACAGCGTCAGCCACCTCTCGGCGCAAACTCCATGGGCCAAAACCCCTTGCCGACTGCGACTCCTTCGCGACCCTGGCCAAAACAGCCGGCACCCTGGAAGCTTTGGACCGCGCGCTACGCCAAACATTGCCCCTGCCGTTGCGCGAACAGGTACGATTCGCCGATCTGCGCCACGACCGCCTCGTCTTCCTTGCCTCTTCACCGGCGTGGGCGTCGCGTCTGCGCTTGCTGCAGACGCAAATCCTTGCCTCCGCACGCGCGATCGGCGCGTGTGCCAGTGCAATAAAGGTCAAAGTGGTTACCCCCGACCTCGCCACATCGCAGCCAGCCCGGTTGAAACCGCTTTCCCCCGCCACGGCCTCCCATCTACGGGCTGCTGCGGCGTCATTCCCGGACCCCGAACTGAGAGCCCTGTTTCTTGCTTTGGCATCCGCTACCGAAACCCCTGCACCCTCGTCGGGCGGCGCGCAACAGTAGACTGCATGCACGCATGCGAACGGATACGACAACCGGAAGTCAACCTTCCGTCATCCGCCGGCATGGGTTTATAGCATGCACGAGCGCCCGGATACCACCCGGCGTGCATGTCGCGTGAAGGGCAAAATCCGGACCAGTGATGGAGTTCACACAACAAAAAAGGCCATGCCGGGGCATGGCCTTTTTCATGGATCACCGTTGCCTGGCGCGTCGGTCAGATGGCCTGTGCCGGATGCGCGTAGGAGATCGGCGAGAACGCCAGATCCTCCTGATAGCTGACTTCCTCCCACGCCGAAGCGTCGGCAACCAGCACGCGCAACAACTTGTTGTTGAGCTCATGGCCGGATTTGTGCGCATGGTAGGCGCCGATCAAGCTGTGCCCGAGCAGGTACAGGTCGCCAATTGCATCAAGGATCTTGTGTTTGACGAACTCGTCTTCGTAGCGCAAGCCGTCTTCGTTCAATACACGGTAGTCGTCCAGCACCACGGCGTTGTCCATCGAGCCGCCCAGCGCCAGATTGTGCTCACGCAACACCTCGATGTCGCGCATGAAGCCAAACGTGCGGGCGCGACTGACTTCCTTGACGTAGGACGTCGTGGAAAAATCAATCTCGGCACGCGAGGTGCGCTTGGAAATGATGGGGTGATTGAAGTCGATGGAAAAGCCGACCTTGAAGCCCTCGAACGGGTCGAAGCTGGCCCATTTGTCGCCGTCCTGCACTTTCACCGGCTTCTTGATGCGGATGAAACGCTTGGCGGCGTTTTGTTCTTCAATGCCGGCCGACTGCAGCAGGAACACAAACGGACCCGCGCTGCCATCCATGATCGGCACTTCCGGCGCGGACAAGTCCACGTAGGCATTGTCGATGCCCAGGCCCGCCATGGCCGAAAGCAGATGCTCGACCGTGGACACGCGCGCGTCACCGTTGACCAATGTGGTGGACAAACGGGTGTCTCCCACGTTGTCCTGACGTGCGCGGATATCCACCGGCGGATCGAGATCCGTGCGGCGAAATACAATACCGGTATTGGGCGCGGCCGGGCGCAGCGTCATGTACACCTTGTCGCCGGTGTGCAACCCGACGCCAGTGGCCCGAATGACATTTCTGAGTGTCCGCTGCTTGATCATTGGTGGTTGTACTCGTGGTGGCAGCACCGATTAGAGGCGGATACTAACACAGTTTTAACCTATGACAATAGCAAACCACACCGTACAGTCTGCTTAAGCTTCATGTGCGCTTCACGTTGGCGAGCAATCCGCTCGATGCCGATGCAAACACCCTGCAAAGCATGGATGCCACCACCCCACATCGTGGACGGGAACCCCGACGTGGGTTGGTGTGCCTGCCCTGCGGAGCACCAAGCGGCACCAGCCCGGACATCATCTTGCAGAGACGATGACATTCACGTATGTGCTCGAGCACACGCACGCTGTTGCTTGCCTGCCACCACCAGACAAGCACTTCCGGGCAGCGCTACAGAGCAGTCGCTACCTTTGGTGCGGGTTCACATCTTCGCGCTCCCTTCACGCCACCCATTCAATCCGCCTGACGGCGCAGAAACGCCGGAATGTCCAGATAGTCAAAGCTGGGTTCACTCTTGCCCGCGGCCACAGCGGGCTCGGCGCGGTGTCCGGCATTGACGACGCTGTCGCGCTGCGCATAGTCAACCACTTCATTGCCCGTACCGGTACGCAGCACGACCGGACGTGGGCGGGTCAGGGCCGGCGGCTCGACCATGTGAATCGCCGGCTGCGCGCGCGATGCATTGGCCCGGTTCAACCCGGTGGCAACCACGGTGACCCGCACGTCATCCTTCATCTCCGTATCCAGCGAGGTGCCGATGACCACCGTCGCGTCTTCACTGGCGAAGTCGTGGATGATGCGACCAATCTCGTCGAATTCGCGCATGGTCAGGTTTGGACCAGCCGTCACGTTGACCAGGATGCCGCAGGCGCCGTTGAGGTTGACGTCCTCCAGCAACGGGTTCTTGATCGCCGCCTCGGCTGCCGCCTGTGCGCGGTCATCGCCACGCGCGGTGCCCGAACCCATCATCGCCAGACCCATCTCGGACATGACGGTACGCACGTCGGCAAAGTCGACGTTGATCAGGCCCGGGGCGGTGATCAGATCGGCAATGCCCTGCACGGCACCTTGCAATACATCGTTCGCGGCCTTGAACGCATTCAACAAGGTCACATCACGGCCCAGCACGCTGAGCAGCTTCTCGTTGGGCACCGTGATCAGTGAGTCGACGTGCTGGGACAAGTCCTCGATACCCTTCAACGCGACCTGCATGCGCCGACGGCCCTCGAACGGGAACGGCTTGGTCACCACCGCCACCGTCAGGATGCCCTTTTCCTTCGCCAGCTGCGCCACCACCGGTGCCGCACCGGTACCGGTGCCACCACCCATGCCGGCGGTGATGAACACCATGTCCGCACCTTCCAGCATGGCCTCGATACGTTCGCGATCCTCCAGCGCGGCCTGACGACCGACTTCGGGGTTGGCACCAGCGCCGAGGCCCTTGGTCACGTTGCCGCCGAGCTGCAGATGCATGCGCGAGCCGCAGGTGGTCATGGCCTGCGCATCGGTATTGGCGACCACGAACTCGACGCCTTCGATGTTGGAGTTGAGCATGTGCGCAACGGCATTACCGCCGCCGCCACCAACACCGATCACCTTGATAACCGCATTGGGTGTGAGCTTCTCGATCAATTCAAACATTTCCCGTCCTCCGTTGTTGTCGTTGTACCCCGCGCCGACGTGGGTCGATCACGAGTGTTGGGCTATTTCCCTGAGTGCCCGAGTGACACGTCCTGTGTCACCTGCAAAACCTCTACGTTCAAAAATTGCGACTGAGCCAACCGCGCAACTTGTCAACCAGACCACTGGTGCCACCGCCGGCGGTACGGCCTGGCCGCATGCCGCCAGCGCGCACGCCGTGCAGCAGCAAGCCGACGCCAGTGGCGTGCAGCGGACTGACCACGACGTCACCCAGGCCCTCGATTTGCTGCGGCACGCCGATGCGCACCATCTTGTGGAAGATTTCCTCGGCCAGTTCCAATGCGCCCTCCATCCGGGACGCACCGCCTGTGAGCACGACGCCCGCCGCCACCAGGCTTTCATAGCCGGAGCGGCGCAACTGGTCCTGCACCATCTCGAAGATTTCCTCGTAGCGCGCCTGCACGCTCTGCGCCAGCGACTGGCGGGCCAGCCGGCGTGGCGGACGATCGCCGACGCTCGGCACCTGGATGGTTTCCTCGGCGTGCGCCAACCCGGTCTGCGCACACGCGTACTTGATCTTGATTTCCTCGGCATGCGCGGTTGGCGTATGCACGCCATAAGCGATGTCATTGGTCACCTGATCGCCGCCGACCGGCAACGACGCGGTAAAGCGGATGGCGCCCTGCGTGTAGATGGCGACGTCGGTGGTACCGGCGCCAATGTCGACCAGACACACACCCAGCTCACGCTCGTCGTCCGTCAACACGGCCCTGGCACTGGCCAACGCCGAAGGCACCAGCCCGTCGACCGTCAAGCCGCAGCGCTGGATGCATTTGGTGATGTTCTGCACGGCGGCCGCTGCGCCGGTGACCAGATGCACGCTGGCCTCCAGGCGCACGCCACTCATGCCCACCGGATTGCGAATGCCGTCCTGACCGTCGATGCGGTATTCCTGCGATTCCTTGTAGAGCACCTTGCGATCGGCCGGGATGGCGACCGCGCTGGCCGCTTCCAGTACCTGATCGAGATCACCCGCGGTGACCTCACGCTCGCGGATCGCAGCGCTGCCGTGTGAATTGCGCGTTTCCAGGTGACTACCGGAGATGGACGCGAATACCGAGCGGATATCGCAGCCGGCCATCAGCTCGGCCTCTTCCACCGCGTGCTGGATCGAGTGCACGGTCGACTCGATATCCACGACCGAGCCACGCTTCATGCCGCGCGAAACGTGGGTGCCGATGCCGATGATGGTGATCGGTTGATCGAGCTCGTACTCACCGACGATAGCCACCACTTTGGAGGTGCCAATATCCAGCCCGACGATGAGTTGCTTGTCGTTGCGCGTTTTCATATGCGGGGCGAACCTCCCACGGTGGCGGGCGCCGCTTGCGGCCAGCGCACGGCAAATCCATTGGTGTAACGCAGGTCGGCAGAGACAAAGCCGTCATCGTGGCCGGTCATCAATTGCGGAAACACATCCAGAAACCGGCGCAAGCGACGCCCGGCCTGATCGCGATCGCCAATGACGATCTGCGCACCGTTCGCGGTGCTGACACTCCAGCTGCCGCGCTCGGTCAAAGCCACACCGCTGATTTGCAGATGCGTGCGGGCAAACGCCTTGCGCGTCTCGGCATAAAAGCTCACCACCTCGGCCAGACGCGCGTCCGGGCCGCGCAGATCCGGCAACGCGGCATCGGTGGCCGTCTCGCTGGCTGTAAACACCATGCCCTGACGACTGATCAGCCGCTTTTCATTCCAGCGGGCGAACGGCTGGCGCTCATAGATGCGCAACACCAGCGTGTCCGGCCAGCGCTTGCGGGCCTCCACCGATTCCACCCATGGCAGCGCCGCAACGGCCTTCTGCACGGCGTCGAGATCCAGGGCAAAAAAACCCTTGTCCAGGCGTGGCGCGACGGCCGCGCGGATCTGCGCCGCGTCCACGTGCTTGAAGTCGGCCTGCACGGTCAACTGCGTCACCGGCCAGCTGTGTGCGGCAAACCACCCGCGCAGCACACCCACCACTGGCAGCACGACCAGTGCAATCGCCAGACACCACGCAACGGGGCGGAAATAGCCGGTCACGGCGCGGACTCCGCCCGCCCGGATGCGGCACCCGGTATCCGCGGTGTGCGGGTATCGAAGCTGCTCTCCAGCACCCGCCAGCACAGCTCCTGATAATCGATGCCGGCCACGCCGGCCGCCTTCGGCACCAGCGAATGCGAGGTCATGCCCGGCGCCGTATTCACCTCCAGCAGCCAGTTGTTGCCGGCGTGATCGCGCATCACGTCGACCCGACCCCAGCCAGTGCAGCCAAGCGCGTCAAACGCCGCCAGCGCGAGCGTACGCAACGCCTGTTCGTCTGCCCCAGCCAGCCCCGGACACAAATACTGCGTGTCTTCGGCGACATACTTCGCGTTGTAGTCGTAGAACGCGGCCTTCGGCACGATGTGGATACTCGGCAACACCTGGCGGCCGAGGACGGCCACCGTCAACTCGGCACCCTCGATCAGCCGCTCCATCAACAAGTCGCCGGGATAGTGCGAGGCAAGCGCCACCGCCTGATCCAGCTGTGATGCGGCAAACACGCGCGTCACGCCAACACTGGAACCTTCGCAAGCCGGCTTGACGATCAGTGGGAAACCAATTTGCGCAGCCGCCGCATGCACATCGGCACCGCGCGGCAGGGCCACGAATTCCGGCGTCGGCAAGCCCAGCGACTGCCACACGCGTTTGGATCGCGGCTTGTCCATCGACAATGCCGAGCCGAGCACGCCGGAGCCGGTATACGGCACGCCGAGCGCTTCCAGCGCGCCCTGCAGCACGCCATCCTCGCCACCGCCACGCTGGCCATGCAGGATGTTGAACACGCGCGCAAAGTGCCCCCCGCGCAATGCCTCGAGCAGCGCCGGAATGCCATCGACCGCGTGCGCATCGATGCCGCGGGCCTGCAAGGCAACCAGCACGTTGTGCCCGGAATTCAGCGACACCTCACGCTCCGCCGAGGTGCCGCCCAGCACCACGGCGACACGACCAAACTGGGCCGGATCGGTGATGCGGGGCGAGGCTGGTACGCTGCCCTGGCGGTCATGGGTCATCGGTTGCATCGCCATCACTCGCCCCCTTCGGTATGCAGTTGTCCGGCCTGGGCAATCTCCACCGCGGCCGCGCCAATGTCGCCAGCGCCCAGCAGCAGCAACAGATCACCGTCACGCAGCAATGCCGGCAACGTGGCGCGCAATTCGCGCGGGTGCTCGATCAACACCGGATCCACCTTGTGTCGACCGCGGATCGCCCGGGCCAGGGCGTGTCCATCAGCGCCCGGGATCGGCGCCTCACCGGCTGGATACACATCGGTCAACACCAGCACATCAACCTCTGCCAGCACATTCGCGAAGTCGTCCAGCAGATCGCGCGTGCGGGTGTAGCGGTGCGGCTGGAACGCGACGACCAGCCGGCGCTGCGGCCAGCCCCCGCGTGCTGCCGCAAAGACGGCGGCGAGTTCGCGCGGGTGATGGCCGTAGTCATCCACCAGCAGGACGCTGCCATGGTCGATGGCAATCTCGCCGCGGCGATGGAAGCGCCGACCCACGCCCTGGAACGACTGCAACGCGCGGGCAATGGTCTCGGCCTCGATGCCGAGCTGCCAGCCGATGGCCGCGGCCGCCAGCGCATTCAGCACGTTGTGTCGACCGGGCAGATTGAGCCGCACCGGCAGCAGCTCGTCGCGCCCGGGTAGCACCAAGTCGAAATGCATCTCGAACCCGTGTTGGGTCACGTGCAACGCGCGCACGTCGGCATCGGTGGTGGCGATGCCGTAAGTCATCACGCGGCGCGCGACGGTCTTCGCCAGCGCGGCCACTTCCGCATCGTCCGCGCACAACACCGCCAGCCCGTAGAACGGCAGGCGATGCAGGAAGTCGGCAAACGCCGTCTTCACCCGGGCAAAATCGCCGCCGTAGTTTTCCAGGTGATCCGCGTCAATATTGGTAATGGCCGCGATCACCGGCGACAGCAGCAGGAACGAGCCGTCGGATTCATCGGCTTCGGCCACCAGGTACTGGCCGCCGCCCAGCCGGGCGTTGGCACCGGCGGCATTGAGCTGGCCCCCGATCACGAACGTGGGGTCGAAGCCGGCTTCGGCCAGCACGCTGGCGGTGAGGCTGGTGGTCGTGGTCTTGCCGTGGGTGCCGGCAATCGCCACGCCGCGACGGAAGCGCATCAGCTCGCCAAGCATTTCCGCGCGCGCGATCACCGGGATGCGCGCTTCACGCGCGGCCAGCAGCTCCGGGTTGTCCGGCTTGATCGCGCTGGACGTCACCACGACGTCGACCGCGGCGACGTGCTCGGCCGCGTGCCCGACGTGAACGCTGATGCCCAGCCGCTGCAGATGCTGCACGTTCGGCGAATTCGCACGATCCGAGCCGGACACGGCGTAGCCCAGGTTGTGCAACACCTCGGCGATGCCGCTCATGCCGACCCCGCCAATGCCGATGAAGTGCACCCGGCGGAACGTGTTCATCAGGTCTTCGTGGGCGAGCAGGCGACGCGGGCTCATGCGCTCACCTCCAGGCAGGCGCGGGCGATGGTCTGCGCGGCATCGGGCTTGGCCAACGCGCGCGCTGCCTGCGCCATGGCCAGCAATTGCGAGCGGCTGTCAAGCAGCGACTCCAGGCGCTCGGTCAACATCTTCACGTCCAGCGGAAATTCCTCATCAGGGTGTTCACTCAGCAACTGCGCAGCGCCAGCGGTCACCAACACCTGCGCGTTGCGCGTCTGGTGGTCGTCCACCGCATGCGGAAACGGCACCAGCAGCGCACCGAGGCCGACCGCCGTCAGCTCGGCCAGGGTCAAGGCACCGGCGCGACACACGGCGAGATCCGCCCAGGCATAACGCGTGGCCATGTCGTCGATGAAGGCCACGATCTGTGCCTCGACCCCGGCGGCGGCGTACGCCGCACGCGTCTCGTCCAATCCGCGCCGACCGCACTGATGCACCACGTCCGGACGCTGCGCCACCGGCATCGCCGCCAGTGCGCGGGGCAGCGCCAGATTCAACGTGCGTGCACCGAGACTGCCGCCAAGTACCAACAGCCGCGGGCGTCCGCTGCGCGTGGCAAGGCGCTGCGCCGGCCCGGCCACCTGGGCAATTGACGCGCGCACCGGATTGCCCACCCATTGCGCGCGCGGCAGTACGTCGGCAAACCCCGCCAGCACCCGGCGCGCCCGCTGGGCAAGCACCCGGTTGGTGAAGCCGGCCACACGGTTCTGCTCGTGCACCAACAGTGGTTTGCCCAGCAACCACGCCGCCAGCCCGCCGGGCCCGGCGACATAACCGCCCATCGACAACACGCTGCGCGGCTTGCACGCACGCACCACGTGCAACGCGGCCAGCAACGCGCGCAACAACATCAGCGGTGCCAGCAACCGCGTGCCCCAGCTCTTGCCGCGCAGGCCACCGACGGCAATGGTCTGCAATGGAATCTGGTGTTCCGGCACCACCCGTGTTTCCATCCCGCCGCGCGCTCCCAGCCACACCACCGGTACCCCTTGCGCGCGCAGGCATTCGGCCACCGCCAGCCCGGGGAAAATGTGCCCGCCGGTACCGCCGGCCATGATCAGCACGGGTGCGGGCGCGTTCATGCGCTCACCGCTTCGCGCACCGGCGCGCTGGCGCTGACGTCGACCGCCGCGACTGCGGCCGGCAGCTGTTCGCGCGCCGCACGGGTGTCGAGCGCGCGATTGATTTCGAACGTGGCGCGCAACAGCACGCCAGCCATCACGCAGGTCAGCACCATGGACGAACCGCCATAACTGATCAACGGCAGGGTCAGGCCCTTGGTCGGCAGCGCCCCGAGATTCACCCCGACGGACACGATCGCCTGCATCGCCAGCATCAACGAGATGCCGAAGGCGACATACCCGGCAAACGTGCGGTTGACCTCGATCCCGCGCAAACCCATGAGCAACCCGCGCCAGACCACCAGCGCAAACAGGCCCATCACCAGCGTGACGCCAGCCAGGCCGAGTTCCTCGCCGATGACCGCAAAGATGAAGTCGGTGTGCGCCTCGGGCAGATACGACAACTTGAGCACGCTGGAGCCGAGACCGACACCGTCCCATTGCCCCCGACCGATCGCCATCAATGATTGCGTCAGCTGGAAACCGTCATTGAAGGGATCCTTCCACGGGTCCATGAACGAGGTCAGGCGCTTCAGGCGATAACTCTCGCCAGTGGCGGCGATGTACAGCAGCGGCATCAGCGGCAGACCCATGCCGACCAGGAACACCGGCCGCGCTCCACCGAGCCAGACCATGGCGATGGTGACCGCGATGATCAACGTGGCCGAGCCGAAATCCGGTTGCGCCAGCAGCAGCAACACGACGACGCCCGCTACCAGCAACGGCTTGAACAAGCCCCAGAACCTGGTCTCCACGCTCTCGCGGTGCCGCACCATGTAGCTGGCGACGTACACCACCACGATCAGCTTCACCGCCTCCACCGGCTGGAACGTGGTAACCAGCAGGTTGAGCCAGCGTCGCGCGCCGTTGATGCGCAAACCCAGATGCGGCACAAACACCGCCAGCAACAACACCAGCCCCAACAGCAACAACGCCAACGCGTGCTTCTCGAACAGTTTCAACTCGGCGCGCAGCACCAGCACGGCACCCGCAATCCCGAGCAGCAGGAACACCAGGTGGCGCTTGAGGAAATAAAATGCCCCCATGTGCTGGCTGTCAGCCACCGCAATGGAACTGGAAGTGACCATCACCACGCCCACGCTGGCCAGGCCGATCAGCGCCGCCAGCAGCCACGGATCGACGCGACCACGCGGTCCGTCGCGGCGAATGGCTTGAGTGGTGTCGAAGAACATCTCAGCGCACCTTCAACGTGGCCAGACCGACCAGCACCAACATCACGGAGATGATCCAGAAGCGCACGATCACGCGCGGCTCCGGCCAGCCTTTCAGCTCAAAGTGGTGATGAATCGGCGCCATGCGAAAGATGCGCTTGCCGGTCAGCTTGAAGCTGCCCACCTGCAACATCACGGAAACCGTCTCCATCACGAACAAGCCGCCCATCACCAGCAACACGATTTCCTGGCGCACGATCACCGCCACGCAACCGAGCGCAGCCCCCATCGCCAGCGCCCCCACATCACCCATGAACACCTGCGCCGGATAGGTGTTGAACCAGAGAAAGCCCAGGCCCGCGCCGGCCAGCGCACCGCAATAGATCGACAACTCGCCCGCGCCGGGAATCGACGGGATGCCGAGATAAGCCGAGAACACCTTGTTGCCGGCCAGATAGGCAAACACCCCGAGTGCGCCAGCCACCAGCACGGTCGGCATGATCGCCAGACCATCCAGGCCATCGGTGAGATTCACCGCGTTGGAGAATCCCACCATCATGAAATAGGCGATCACCACGAAGAACAGGCCCATCGGCAGCGCGACCTGCTTGAACAGCGGGACATACAGCGCCGTCTCCGCCACCGGCACGCCGCCGGCCAGTGCCACCGGTGCGGTGTAATACAGGAACAACGCGGCCGCCAGACCACACACCGATTGCCAGAAATACTTCCAGCGCGCAGGCAGACCACGACTGTCCTTGAGCACCAGCTTGCGGTAATCGTCGTAGAACCCGATCACGCCAAAGCTCGACATCACCGCCAGCACCACCCATACGTAGCGGTTGTGCAAATCCGCCCACAACAGTGTGGCCACGGTGACCGAAAACAGGATCATCACCCCGCCCATGGTCGGCGTTCCGGTCTTGACCAGGTGCGTCTGCGGCCCATCGCTGCGCACGACCTGACCGGCCTTCAGCGCGGCCAGTTTGCGGATCAATGCCGGCCCCATCAGCAGCGACAGCGCCAGCGCGGTGAGCGCCGCCATGATCGTGCGGAACGTGATGTACTGGAACAGGTGCAGCGCCGTGAAATGGCGTGCCATCCAGTCGGCCAGTTCAAGCAACATGCGGCGCACCTCCATCCTGCGGCACGGCCGGCGCCGATGCATCGTCGTCCAGCGCGGCGAGTACGTGCTCCATGCCCGCCGAACGCGAACCCTTGAGCAGACAAGTCACCCCGGCGTGGAGCTGCGGGCGCAACGTGGCGATCAGGCTGGCCCGATCGGCAAAGTGTTCGCCGCCCACGCCAAACGCCGCCACCGTCGCCGCGCCCAGCGGACCAACGGCAAACAGGCGATCCACGCCACATTCGCGGGCGCGCCGACCCAGCGCCGCGTGCAAGGCGCGGGCATCGCTCCCCAGCTCGGCCATGTCGCCCAGCACCAGCCAGCGCTCGCCACGTGCCAGCAACAGCGTGTCGATCGCTGCTGCCATCGAGCTGGGGTTGGCGTTGTAGGTGTCGTCAATCAGGGTCCAGCCGCCGCGCGTCTGCCGGCGTTGCAGACGGCCGGGAACGCCTTCGGTGTCGGCCAGGCCGGCGACGATGGTCGGCAGCGGCATATCCAGCGCCAGCGCCACCGCTGCCGCGGCCAGCGCGTTGAGCACGTTGTGGCGGCCCGGCAACGGCAGGCTGACTGCAGCCTCGCCCTGCGGCGTGACGAGCACGAACCGCGAACCATCTTCGGCGACGCGAATGTCACGCGCAGTGACATCGGCCGGATGCGCCAAACCAAAATGCACCACCCTGCGCGTACCGGCCAGACCGGCAAAAAATGCCGCGAAGGCATCGTCGGCATTGATGATGGCCACGCCATCGGCAGGTAGCGCCGCGTACACCGCACCCTTGGTTTCCGCCACGCCTTCGACGCTGCCCATGCGTTCCAGATGCGCCGGCGCGATGAGTGTGACCACGCCGATGTCCGGGCGTGCGATACCGGCGAGATAGGCAATGTCACCCGGCTTGCCGGCACCCATTTCGAACACTGCGAACTCCGTGTCCCGCGGCATCGCCAGCACGCTCAGCGGCAGGCCCAATTCATTGTTGTGGTTGCCGGCACTGACATGCGTGCGACCATGCCGGCGCAGAATTGCGGCCGTCAGCGTCTTCACCGTGGTCTTGCCGTTGGAGCCGGTGATGCCAACCACGCGGACATCGCGCTGCGCCCGCACCGCACTGGCCAGGTCGCCCAGCGCCAGCGTGGCATCGGCCACCAGCACCTGCGGCAAATCGCTGTCCACCTTGCGCGTCACCAGCGCGCCACTGGCGCCCTGCGCCGCCGCCGCGGCGACGTAATCGTGACCATCCACGCGCGCGCCAGCGATGGCGACAAACAAATCACCGGGGCGCACCTGGCGGCTGTCCATGGTCACGCCCACGACCTCGGCGTCGGCGCCCAGCAAGTGACCGCGCGTCCACATGGCAATGGCCTCGAGCCGCATCATGCGCGCGGCTCCCGCAGCAGGCGTTCGAGCGCGCCATGCGCAATCGCCATGTCATCGAAGGGATGCTTGCCGCCCGCACCATCCTGATATGTCTCGTGACCCTTGCCGGCAATCAGCACCACATCGCCAGGTCGTGCCGCAGCCAACGCCGTGCAGATGGCCTTGGCGCGGTCGCGCTCGACTTGCGGGGGGTTGGACGCGACCGGCATGCCAGCGACAATTTGGGCGACGATCGCCGCACCATCCTCGCCACGCGGGTTGTCATCGGTGACGATCGCCACATCGGCCAGGCGGGCGGCGATTTCGCCCATCAACGGCCGCTTGCCGACATCCCGTTCGCCACCGCAACCAAACACGCAAATCAGCCGCCCGGCACAATGCGCGCGCAGCGCGGTCAATACCTGCTCCAGCGCGTCCGGCGTGTGCGCGTAATCCACCACCACCAGCGGCTGGCCGGGTGCACCGCCGAGCCGGTTCATGCGGCCGTTGACCGGGCGCAGACTGGCGAGTGTGGCGACGATGCGTTCGAACGGTTCGCCCAGCGCGCCCAGGCAGGCGACCACCGCGAGCAGGTTGGCGACATTGAAGCGACCGAGCAGATGGCTGCTGATCGCCCGCGTGCCCCATGGCGTGTGCAACACAAACGCCAGCCCTTCGGCCGAGGTCACGATCGCGCTGGCGCGCACCGCGGCGTCTGCCACATCGGCCATGCTGGTGGACAACGGGGCCACGCCAGGCGGCAGCTGCGTCAGCAACTGCGCGCCAAACGCATCGTCGATGTTGAGCACCGCGCTTTGCAGCCCGGGCCACGCAAACAGGCGCGCCTTGGCCGCACCGTATGCCTGCATGCTGCCGTGGTAGTCCAGATGATCGCGCGTGAGGTTGGTGAACACGGCGATCTCGAAATCCACCGCGCCCACGCGATCCTGCGCCAGCGCGTGCGAGGACACTTCCATGGCTACATGACTCACGCCCAACTCGCGAAACCCGGCCAGCTGCGCCTGCACGCTGATGGCATCTGGCGTAGTGCGCTCGCCGGCACGCAGCTGTCCATCCAGACCCGCGCCCAACGTGCCGATGCTGGCCGCACGATGACCAAGCAAGGTCAGCGCCTGCGCCAGCAATTGCACGCAGGAGGTTTTGCCGTTGGTCCCGGTGACGCCGATGATGCGCATCGACTCGGCCGGGCGGTCGTAAAAGCGCGCGGCGATTTCGCCGACCTGTGCATGCAGGTTCTCGATCCACAGCACCGGCACATCGTGCAGCGCCTGCGGCAAGCCGGTGCTGTCGCGCGCGCCCGCTCCGCGTGGTGCCTCCACACCGTCGGCTACCGGGAGAGTTTCACCTGCAGCAGGGGTTTCGGCCAACACGACACACGCACCACGCTGCACCGCGCCGGCAGCAAACGTGATGCCATGCGTCTGCGTGCCACGCAGGGCAAAGAAGGCATCGCCACGGTGCACCTGGCGCGAATCCAGCGTCAGACCCGACAGCACGATGCGGCTCGCGCCCGGGGTGTCCAGCACCTGGCGATCCGCGATCCCGAGCAACAGCTGGTCCAGATGCCCGGTACTCATGGAGTGCCCTCGTCGATCGGGGCATCGTCAATGGGCGCTTCGCCCGGTGGTGCGCTGCCGGCCAAACCGCCCGTGCTTTGCAGCGGCCCGCCGACGTACCAGCGACCGATATTGTCTGGCGGTACATCCAGCAGGCGCAGCGCGCCGTCCATCACCTTGGCGAACACTGGCGCGGACACCATGCCGCCGTAGTAGCTGCCCTTGCTCGGGTTGTCGATCACCACCACGCCAACCAGGCGCGGCTTGGATGCCGGTACGATGCCACCAAATGCGGCCGTGTAATTGTTCTTGGAATAGCCCCCGGCGCTGGCCTTGTGTGCGGTACCGGTCTTGCCGGCCACGCTGTAGTTGGGAATGCGCGCCTGCGGCGCCGTGCTGCCCGGCCCGGTGACGGTTTCCATCATCTGCACGATCTCGTGCGCCACCTGCGGCGAGATGATCTGCCGGGCATCGACCCCGTTGCCCTTGATGAAACTCGGGGTATGCATCACGCCGTCATCGGCGATGGTCGCGTAGGCGTTCGCCAGCTGGAGCACGGTCACGTTGAGGCCGTAGCCATAACCCAGGATGGCCTTTTCCAGCGGCCGCCAATCGCGACCGATGCGCAGCAAGCCGGCTGCCTCGCCGGGAAAGCCGCTGTTGGTGCTGTTACCGAAACCAAACCCGCGATAGGTGTCGTACATCAACGTCGTATCGAGCTGCATGGCGATTCTCGCCGCACCGACGTTGCTCGACTTGGTGATGACACCGGTCGGCGTCAGCAGGCCGTAATTGTGCGTGTCATGGATGTCGTGACCCTGGAAATACCAGTGGCCACCGGTGGTATCGATGATCGGCGTGGTCGGCGTGAACTTGCCGCTGGACAACGCTGCCGCCATCAGGATCGGCTTGATCGTCGAACCGGGTTCGAGCAAATCCGTCATGGCGCGATTGCGCCGCTGATAGGGTTTGCTGGCATTGACTGCGTTCGGGTTGTAGGTCGGCAGGTTGACCATCGCCAGCACTTCGCCGGTTTTCACATCGAGGATCACGATGGAGCCGGAGTCGGCCTGGAACTTGTCCAGCGTGTTCTTCAACTCGCTGTAGGCGAGAAACTGGATGCGCCGGTCGATGCTGAGCGTGAGGTTTTGCCCGGGCTTGGGCGCGCGCAATTGCTCCAGGTTTTCCACCACGTGGCCCATGCGGTCACGAATCACCCGCTTGGAACCGGGCGTGCCAGACAGCCAGTCGTCGTAGGCCAGCTCCAGTCCTTCCTGGCCGTGGTCATCGATGTTGGTAAAGCCGAGGACGTGCGCGGTCACTTCGCCGGACGGGTAGTAACGTTTGAACTCACGCTGACCATTGATGCCCGGGATACCCAGATCCAGCACCGCCTGTGCGGCTTCCGGGCGCATCTGCCGCCGCAAATAGACAAACTCGCGATCGGAGCGCTGCGCCAGGCGATCCTTCAACTCGGCAGCGTCCACGCCCAGCACTTGCGCCAGCGCCGGGATGCGCTCGACGTTTTCGAGCACCTCGGGTGGATTCGCCCAGATCGACATCACCGGCGTGGACACCGCCAGCGGTTCGCCGTTGCGATCGAAGATCGTGCCGCGCGAGACCGGGATCGGCATTTCCCGCAAGAAGCGCGCGTCGCCTTGGCGCTGGTAGAACTGCTTGCGCACCACCTGCAGATCAAATGCGCGCGCGACCAGGCCGATGGACGCCAGGCCGAGCAGGCCCACCACCAGCACCATGCGCTTGCGCGCGCTTGGCCCTTCGCTGCGGCGGCGCCCCTGGACTGCGTGCAATTGGCGTTTGCGCCAGATCATCGGCGCAGCAACCGGATATCTTGCGGGCGGGGCTCGAACATGCCCAGTTTCTGGCGGGCCTCGTCGTCGATGCGGCGCGGTTCGGCGTGCGTGGCTTGTTCGAGTTCAAGCCGACCGTATTCAATGTTCAAATCGTCACGCTGGTTCTGCAGCGCGGTGAGGCTGACAAACAGCACGCGGTTTTCGTGCCGCGTCCACACCACCCCGAGCGCGCTGGCGACGACCGAGATCAGCAAGGCCAGCACGATCGCCGCGCCCAACGCCTTCATGCAGCCACCTGCTGCGGCAGTTTTTCCGCCACGCGCAACACCGCGGAACGCGAACGTGGATTGGCGGCCAATTCCGCCGCTCCAGGGAAGTGCGCCTTGCCGACCGCCCGCAGTCGTGCCGGGCGTGCAACGACCGGTGGGCCACGGCGACTGTTTTGCACCCGGCCCGACTGATCGCGGATGAACAGCTTGACGACCCGGTCTTCCAGCGAGTGGAAACTGATCACCACCAGCCGGCCACCCACGTGCAGCCGTTCCAGTGCGGCCGACAAGCCGTCAGCCAGCGCATCCAGTTCGCCGTTCACACGGATTCGCAACGCCTGAAAGCTGCGCGTCGCCGGGTGCTTGCCCGGCTCATGGCGGCCGACGACGCGCTCGATCAAGGCCGCCAATTGCGTGGTGCGCGTGAACGGCGTCGTGTCCCGGTCGGTCACGATGGCGTGGGCAATGCGCCGGCCCTGACGCTCTTCGCCAAAGTCCCACAACACTTGCATGATCTCGCGCTCATCGGCCCGGGCCAGAAAGTCCGCGGCACTCTCGCCGCGCGTGGTGTCCATGCGCATGTCCAGCGGCGCATCCGCCATGAAGCTGAAACCGCGCGCGGCTTCGTCCAGCTGCGGCGAGGACACGCCCAGATCGAACAACACACCATCCAGCCCGTCGGCCGTGGCATCCCACTCGGCGAGGCTGGAAAAATTGGCGTGCCGGATGGACACGCGCCGATCGCCGGCGAATTCGGCTTGCGCGGCGGCAATCGCGGCGGGATCACGATCCATCAACAACAACCGGCCGTGTTCGCCCAGGCGCGCCAATACGGCGCGGGCGTGCCCACCGCGACCAAACGTACCATCCAGATAATGTCCGTCAGAGCGCACCGACAGACCCTCCACCGCTTCGTCCAGCATCACCGGGATATGTCGCAATGGCCCTGGCTGTTTCGCCACGCTGCACTCCCGCTTTCGTTTCGCCACGCGCCGTTACAGGCGCAGACTTGCCATGTCGCTGGTGATTCCGCCCTCGCCGATGACCTGGCGAATCTTCGCCAGATGCGCCTGCTCGCTCCACAACTCGAACTTGTTGCCCATGCCGAGCAACACCGCCTTCTTCTCGATGCCCGTGGTCGCGCGCTGACTGGCCGGCAACAAAATGCGTGCCGCGCCGTCGGGCTCGACTACTGCCGCGGCACCGACCAGCTTCATCTGCAGATCGCGATGCGCCGTCACCACCTTCGACAGCGCATTGACCTGATCCCGCACCGGCTCCCACTCCGCATACGGAAACAACCACAGGCAACCCGACTCGAACGGGTTGTAGGTAATCACCAGACGATTGGCGCATGACTGCGCCACCAACTCGCGATACGCGGTAGGAATGGCCAAACGGCCCTTGTCGTCGACGGTAATGGCGGTCTCGCCTTGAAACACGGGTGGTACTCCACGAAAACCCACGTTTTCACACTGAAACCCACGATAACCGTGGGCGCCGCGGGTTGTCAAGGAAAATCACTTGTGAATCAACAAGAAAGCCGCGATGTTGCACCCGATCTGCAGCACTTTCTCACCATTATTCGCAAGGTACTTGAATGCATGGATTTTTTTAATTCGTGACCCATCACACAAAGCAGTCGGCGAGTGCCTTTCCGCGTTGCACGGCTGAGTGCCGACTGAAGAGACGAGTACAACCACTCCGTCACGGGGATGACCCGCAACGGAATGGCATGCCGCGAACAAGCTGAAGAGGTGGAGTCGGCCTGTAAGCCGGGTTCTGTACGTCTTGCGACGCGACAGTCATTCCTCTCGGCCAGGCGTCGCCGCCTGGCTCCAGCAACCTACCCGGGAACAACGCGGGCCGCGTTATCGTTCCCCTATTTGGTCTTGCTCCGAGTGGGGTTTACCGTGCCGTACGACGTTGGCCCCGTACGCGGTGCGCTCTTACCGCACCCTTTCACCCTTACCTGTGCCCTTGCGGGCCATCGGCGGTCTGCTCTCTGTTGCACTGGCCGTCAGCTCACGCTGCCCAGGAGTTACCTGGCACTCTGCCCTGTGGAGCCCGGACTTTCCTCGATGCACTTGCGTGCGACGCGACTGTCCGGCCGACTCCGCAGTCGAGTCTACAGGAACCGGGAAAACACCGGCTGCGCGGCGCCGAAGCAAGGCACGCCGGTGCCAGTCCACGATCCAGCCGGAGCGCAGATCACCACTGACGTCGGCCCGGACGTTCCCCACTTGCCACCTGCTCTAATACAATTCCTTGCGCGCCGCGCCGCTGATCGCCGCCGCGAGCTTGGCCGCCTTCGCCGGCGGCAGTTCCGCGCGCAGGATCGCGAACACGCGCCGGCCTTCAGTCAATTTGGCATCAGCCTCTTCGCCGCACCCGGCAACCAGCACCACACACTCGCCGCGTTGCTGATCCGGATCGGTCGCGATGCGCAATGCCAGTTCGCCGAGCGGCTCACTCAAAACCGTCTCGAACACCTTGGTCAGTTCGCGCGCCAGTACCGCTTCGCGCGTGGCACCAAAGATGTCGCGCATGTCGGCCACGCTCTCGGCAATGCGATGCGACGATTCATAGAAAATGATCGTGCGCGCGTCACCGGCAAGCTTCTGCAGTCGGGCCCGTCGCGCCGCGGCTTTTGGTGGCAGAAAGCCCTCAAACACAAACCGGTCGCTGGGCAGGCCGCCAACCGACAGCGCCGCAATCGCCGCGCACGCGCCCGGCAGCGGCACGCAACGGATGCCAGCCGCGCGCGCGGCACGTACCAGGCGGAATCCGGGGTCGCTGATCAGCGGCGTGCCGGCGTCGGAAATCAACGCCACCGACTGCCCTGCAAGCAGACGCCGCACCAGCGCCTCCACCGCATCGCGCTCGTTGTATTCATGCAGCGCCACCAGCGGCGTGTCAACGCCGTGATGCAGCAGCAACGGGCGACTGTGGCGCGTGTCTTCGGCGGCAATCACCGTCGCCGCGCGCAAGGTCGCAATGGCGCGTGCCGACAAATCGTCGCGATGGCCGATTGGCGTGGCGACGACATACAAACAACCAGGGACGACGGCAGTCATGGGATTCCTTCACCGCGGGCAGCGGGCGTGATCCGTTATCATCGCGCATTGCCGTTCATGACGATCAAGAGATCCTCCATGCGCCTGATGTGCTTTTCACGAGCCACCGCCATCACGCTGCTGTTTTCGCTGCTGTTGGTGGCGTGCGTGCCGCTCAGCACACGCCCGACGCCGGCCGAATCCGCTGCCGCGCAGAATGCCGCCGCGCTCGCCCAGCGCGGGCAGTTCAATGCCGCCGCGCAGGCCTATCTTGCGCTGGCAGACGAATCGCGTGGCAGCCGCGATCACTACCGGCTACTCGCCGCCGAAGCATGGCGCCAAGCCGGCGAGCTGGAGCAGGCCACAACCATCCTCACCCAGATCGACCGGCGCAATCTAAGTGGCGACGAGCCCCTGCGCCTGGACCTGTTGCGCGCCGAGCACGCATTGACCGCACACGACACCGCGACCGCACTGCAGCTGACCACCCAGCCGAATCTCGCCGTGCCCGATGCACTGCGACCGCGCCTGCTGGAACTGCGCGCACGCGCCATGCTGGCCAGTGGCGACTACTGGGGTAGTGCGCGCACGCGCGCCGAAATGCAGGACCAGTTGCAGGGTTTCGATCGTGCGCAAAACCAGAAACAGATTCTCGACTTGCTGGCCAGGCTCGGTAGTGGGCCATTGCAGACGCGTGCGGCGGCGATGCAACCGGGCGATCGCATGCTGCCGTGGGTCCAGGAGGCCCTGACCCGCATGGGGATAGCCGTTGCACGCGCACAACCGGAGTTGCAGCAGCCGGTCGGCACCTTGTTGCCCGGAGCCGACGCCAACGTGCGCGAAGGCTACAAGGTACCGCAGCACGTGGCGCTGCTGCTGCCCGGTGACGGCACGTACGCCGCCGCCGGCAATGCCATCACGGAGGGGTTTTTCGCCGCCTACATCGATGCCGGACGAAACCGCGCGCCACGTCCATCAGTGCGCGTGTACAACAGCCACGGCAGCGCCACCGGAGCGATCAGCGGCTATCAGCAGGCCGTCAAGGATGGTGCGCAACTCGTGGTGGGCCCGCTGACCCGCGGCGAAGTGGCCGCGATTTTCGCCCAGGCGCAATTGCCGGTACCGCTGCTGGCACTCAACCACCCGGACGGCCGCCAGCTGCCCGCGGGCGATACCAGTGAATTCGGCCTGCTGCCGGAGACCGAGGGCGCACAGGCCGCCGATCACATGATTGAGCGCGGCCTGCGCCACGCGTACGCAGTCATTTCCAACGACGAATTCGCCCAGCGCGCGCTCGGCGCCTTCAAGGCCGAACTGGGAGCGCGGGGTGGACAGCTGGAAGGCAGCACCACGTTCAGCGCGAGCACTCCGCTCGGTGGCCTGGACCTGACTGCCGCCACCAGCGACACCGGCGTATTCATCAGCATGCGCCCGGCCCAGGCCCGCGCACTGGTGCCGCAGTTGCGCGCCACTGGAATCCAGTTGCCGGTGATCGCCACATCCCACGTGTACGAAGGCGTCGACGATGCCACCAGCAATCGCGATCTGGATGACGTGGAGTTTTCCGACGCGCCGTGGTTGTTCGATGCCCAGCCAGGGCTGCCCGCTCACGCCGACATCGAGGCCCAGCTGCCAGCGGCACGTGGCCCGAGCGCACGGCTTTTTGCCTTCGGCATGGATGCGTGGAACCTGGTGCCGTATCTCGACTGGCTGCGCGCAAATCCAGGCAGCTACCTGCCTGGCGCCACCGGCCAGCTCACCGCCGACCAGTTTGGGCGGATTCGTCGCGTACTGATCTGGGCGAAATTCACCGACGGTCTGGCGCACCCGCTCAGCGGCAGTCTGCACATGAGCGACGTGCCCTCGGCGGCGCCACCGCCGGTCGTCGACCCCAACGTGCCACCGACCGCCACGCCCGTCACCACCCACTGATGCGCGCAACCGGTGACGAGTTCGAACAGCGCGCCTGCAGCGAACTCGAGCGCGCCGGCCTGCGCCTGCTGGCCCGCAACTACCACACCCGACGTGGCGAACTGGATCTGATCATGCGCGACGGCGACACCATCGTGTTCGTCGAAGTTCGCTATCGCCGTAGTGCAGGACACGGCGACGCCGCGACGTCGGTAACACCCACCAAGCAGGCACGCTTGATCCTCGCGGCACAACAGTGGTTGAGCGCACATCCCGAACACGCCCGGCGTACCTGCCGGTTCGATGTCGTCAGCTACGACGGACCGGCCGCCGCCGCGCGGCACGCCTGGTTGCGCAGCGCCTTCGACGCTGGTTGACGGCTGCCGCAAGCCGCACTGGCGTAGATGCATTCGCAGCACCAGCGCGGCCCACGCCGCGAGCGGTCCGCAGTACGCTGGCGGCGGTTCACCACCAGCGTTGCGCGACAATGAGCCGCGCCCGGTTGGCAGCGCCACACCGGCCCACGCCCCACATGGGGCTCCACCCAATGAATACCGGCGAGCACTGCGCCTGACGCGTCACGCCACTACCAAGCCATAGCCCCATCACCAACACGACATCCGGACATGCGCAGCAAACTTGATCGATTACTCGCGGAAATCCGCGCCTGCCAGATTTGCGCAGCGCACCTGCCGCTTGGCCCGCGCCCGGTACTGCAGGCGTCAGCCACCGCCCGCCTGCTGATCGTCAGCCAGGCGCCGGGCCGCAAGGTACACCTGAGCGGCGTGCCGTTTGCCGATGTCAGCGGCGACCGCCTGCGCGAATGGATGGGCATCGACAAGGCCACGTTCTACGACGCCAGACGGGTCGCCATCGTACCGATGGGGTTTTGTTTTCCCGGCAGTGCCAACGGCGGCGATCTGCCGCCGCGACCGGAGTGCGCCGTGACCTGGCATCCGCGCCTGTTGCCGCTGCTGAAGCAGGTGCAACTGACGTTGCTGATTGGCCAGTACGCACAGATGGGCATGCTTGGCGTGCCGCGTGGGACCAAACTCACCGACACCGTGCGCGCGTGGCGCCAGTACCTGCCGCAAGGCAAACTGCCGCTGCCGCACCCCAGCCCGCGCAACCGACCGTGGGTGATGCACAACCTGTGGTTCGAGTCCGAACTGCTGCCTGTGCTGCGCGCGCGCATCGCCGCGGCATTGCACGATCCGGCCTGATTCCAGCGGCCGGGGCTGCGCCGCGCCTTGCCCGGCAGTGGCGCGTTCCTCTAACCTGCCGGCACGCGCAGCCAGCCGGCTCGTGCACAGGTGCGCTGGGGAACTGCACATGCCGGATATCTGTCGATGAGCATCAAGCTGCGCTTGATCGTGATGAACTTCCTGCAGTTCTTTGTCTGGGGGTCGTGGCTCACCACCGTCGGCAACTATTGCTATCACACCCAGCACTGGTCGAGCACCGAGTTCGGCGCGATCTTTGCGACGATGGGTATCGCCTCACTGTTCATGCCGGCACTGATGGGTATCGTCGCCGACAAGTGGATCAACGCCGAGCGTCTGTACGGTGGGTTGCACCTGCTGGGCGCGGGCATGTTGTTCATCGTGCCGGCCATCGACAGCCCGCAGGCGTTGTTCTGGGTGATGCTGGTCAACATGTGCTTTTACATGCCGACCATCGCGTTGGCTATTACCGTGGCCTACAACGCGCTGAAAGCCGACGGTGCGGACATCATCAAGACGTACCCGCCAATCCGCGTGTGGGGCACGATTGGTTTCATTGTCGCCATGTGGACGATCAGCCTGCGCCACCTGGACACCTCGCCAGCCCAGTTTTACGTGGCCGGTGTAGCCGCGGTCGTGCTGGGTCTGTACGCGTTTACGTTGCCGCGCTGTCCACCGGCCTACACCAAACATGCTTCGCTGATCGATGCGCTGGGTCTGCGCGCATTCGCCCTGATGAAGCAGTACAAGATGGCGGTGTTTTTCCTGTTTGCGATGGCGCTGGGCGCGTCGTTGCAGCTCACCAATGCCTACGGCAACACGTTCCTGAGCGACTTCGGCAGCAACGCGGCGTACGCGCAGTCCTTCGTGGTGAGGTACTCCAACATCGTGCTGTCGCTGTCGCAGGTGTCGGAAACGCTGTTCATTCTGGCCATCCCGTTTTTCCTGCACCGCTTCGGCATCAAGAAGGTCATGCTGATCAGCATGGTCGCCTGGGTGCTGCGCTTCGGCCTGTTTGCCTACGGCAACCCGACCGACCTGTTGTGGATGATCCTGCTGTCCAACATCGTCTACGGCATGGCATTCGACTTCTTCAATATCTCCGGTTCGCTGTTCGTCGAGGGTCAGGTGGGGCCACAGATCCGCGCCAGCGCGCAGGGCCTGTTCATGCTGATGACCAACGGTATCGGCGCGATCCTGGGCAGCTCGCTCAGTGGTTTGATCATCGATGCCTGGTTCACCGAAGTCGACGGCAGCAAGGACTGGCACGGCATCTGGCTCACGTTCGCCGTTTACTCTCTGGTCGTGGCCGTACTGTTCGCGTTGTTCTTCAAGCACGAGCACGTGCGGGATCCGGCACGTCCCTCCGCGCTGGCGGAAGGCTCCGGCGTCAACTGACTGATATCGCAAGCACGGCAGCGGCGGCACGTGAACCAACCGCGGCGCCAAGTGCTGGCCACCATAGAACGCGCGCGTGCCTTGCGGGCGCGGCGCGTAATCCTGGCCACGCGTTATGAAGCCGCCAGCAACGGGCAATGGCGACAGGCGCGACGCCCACGCTGAGCGCCTTTGGCGTCCTGTGCACAGCGCTCGCGCACATCTTGATCCGCACCGCATTTGACGCAGATGACGCCGCGCGAAGAGGTGGCCGTACCCCTCGGCTACCGCAAGAAATTACTGGTTCCTCCGGCGTTGCTTTCAACCACTGCAATGGATAGGATGCGGATCAGCAAGAATTTACGTTTTCGTTCACGCAAAACTATCGACTTGGCCTGCCGAGTTCGTCGACAGCCAGTCCGCGCCAACGTCAGTGCGTACGCACCTGCGGGCAATGTCACGCAGGAGAACCCGGCGGTCCTGCCCCGCAGAGTCCATTGCATGCACACCACATTCCGCTTCTGCAACGTCCCACTCGCCGCAATCACTCAAGGCCCGCATGACGTCCGGGCCACGGGGCACGGCGCGCCACGTGCGCGCTTGGCCTCGATACGCGTACCCGGCATCCACCAGGGAGGAGCAACGCCATGAGCACTCGCATTCACCGCAGCCAACTGCTGGCATTGTCAATCACCGCTGCGCTCGCCACGCTGCACCCCGTCGGCGCACTTGCCCAGGACACGCGCCCGGCTGATGCCACCGCCGAGGCACCGGCGCCAACTGCCGCCGACAGCACCAAGGCCACGACGCTGAGCGAAATCACGGTGCGCGCACAAAAACGCGTGGAATTGCTGCAGGACATACCCATCACGCTGACCACTCTGCCCGAGCAGATACTTCGCGACACCGGGGTGCACAACATCAAGGACCTGCAGATCCTGGTGCCGGCGCTGAGCGTCACCAGCACCACGGCGGAAGGCGTGACTACCGCGCACATCCGCGGCGTCGGCACGGTGGGCGACAACCCCGGTCTGGAGTCCTCCGTTGGCGTGGTCATCGACGGCGTACCACGCGCCCGCGGCGGAGTGGCGTTCAATGACCTCGGCGAGCTCGAGCAGATCGAGGTACTCAAGGGCCCGCAAGGTACGGTGTTTGGCAAGAACACCTCGGCCGGCCTGATCAACATCACCACCAAGCGCCCCACCTTCAATGAAGAGGGCTACGCGAATCTGACCGTCGGCAACTACCACGCGGTCGGTGTGGACGCCTCGTACAACAACCAGCTCGGTGACCATGCGGCGTTCCGGATCTACGCCGTCGACCGCCAGCACGATGGCTACAACAAGGTGAATACCGGCGTTGGGCCGCGCACGCTGGCCACCGACGGCGACCAGAACTTCCACTCGGTACGGGCGCAGTTGCTGGTCCGGCCGACGGACACGTTCGACGTCAACATCACCGGCGACTACACGCGGCGCGACGAAAACTGCTGCGTCGGTGTCACCTTGTTCCGCGGCCCCACCGCGGCCATCGTCGACGCCCTGGCCGGCGGCAACGGCGTCATCCCGATCGCCGACAAATCGCGGCGCCTCGCCTACAACAACCGCGACACCACGCAGCAGATCGTCGACAAGGGGCTGGCGGCCGAAGCGAACTGGATCACCCCGTGGTTTGGTGGCGCCACGCTCACTTCGATCAGCTCGCTGCGCAAGTGGACTGCGTCAAACCCGGCGGATCTGGATTACAGCGGCGCGGATCTCTGGTACCGCGCGTATGGCCCAAACGACAATGCCGTGCGTTTCCGCACCCTCACCCAGGAGCTCCGGCTGGCCGGCAACACGGATCGCTTCGACTGGATGGGCGGAGTGTATTTCGACAACGAACACCTGCGACGCAATGACGCGGTGACGCTCGGTTCAGCCTACGAACCGTACCTGTCCATCGCGCTGTTGAACAACGTCGCCGCCGCCTTCCCGCCCGGCCTGGTCAACACCGCTGGCGCGGCCACGTTCCTCTCCCAGGCCGCCGGCATGCCATTCGGTACGGCCTTCGTCGGGCCGGCGTCTCATGATCGCTGGAACCAGGTGGCGAAAAGTACCGCAGCTTTTGGCAACGTGACCTTCCACGCCACCGATGCGCTGGCGCTGACCGGCGGCGTGCGTTACACCCACGCCAAAAAAACCATTGACTCGCTGTATGCCAGCCCGAACGGCGCTCAAGGCTGCACGGCAGCGTTGACCAACCCGACCAACGTGGCCCTGGCGCTGATGCAGCGCGGCGTGCCGGCGCAGGCGGCGGGTGCGGTGGTGCCCACCGTGATCGGTTTCATGTGCCTGCCGTGGGCCAACCCGCAATTCGCCGGCTTGCAGACCCACCAGGACCGTACCGAGAACGAATGGTCAGGCACGCTCAAGGCCGCGTACCGCTGGAATGAAACGGTGATGGGCTATGCCTCGGCCGCGCGTGGCTACAAGGCCGGCGGTTTCAACCTGGACCGCGTGCAATCCGCCAACGGCTTGAACAACGGCTCCGTCGGCATCACTCCGGTCGACGACACGTGGTTCCCTGGCGAGTTTGTCGACAGCTACGAACTTGGCGCCAAGACGACCTGGGACGGCGGCAACCTGCTGCTCAACGCTGCATTGTTCCAGTCCGACTACAGCGACTTCCAGCTCAACAGTTTTCTCGGCACCAGTTTTGTCGTGCAAACCATCCCGAAGCTGAAGACGCGCGGCCTGGACGCCGATCTGCTGTGGCAGACCAACCTGACCGGACTGTCCGTGCAGGGCGGCTTGACGTACCTCAAATCGAGGTATGGCGGCGATTCGCTACCGGAAATCGAATTGCGCCGACTGCCGGGGGCAACTGCCAGCTTCACACCCAAGTGGGCGTTCACCGGCGGCTTCACCTACGCCTGGAACTTCAACTCCAGCCTGACGGGACGCTTCAACCTCGGCGCGAAGTACACCACCGATTACAACACCGGCTCCGACCTCAATCCGCTGAAAATCCAGCCGGCTTTCACGCTGGTGAATGCCCGCTTCATCGTCGGGGCCGTCAACAAGCACTGGCAGGTCGAGTTGTGGGCGGACAACCTTACCAACCGGACGTATACGCAAGTTGCGTACGACGCGCCGCTGCAGACCGGTTCGATCAACGGCTTTCTCGGTGCTCCGCGCACTTTTGGCGTGACGTTGCGCGGCCAGATGTAAAACCGGCCCGCCACAAGCGGGTCCCGTTGCGCCGGCCATCGTCGGGCCGTTCGGTGCAACCAGGGGTGGGCGGTGATGCGGCCCGCCCCGGCGCTACGCAACCACCGCCATGGCAGGCGCGTTCAGCGCCGACGCGATTGCCACATCCCGGTTCCGGCAAACGCCCATGCGTACCCGTTGCCGGACGCCACTGCCTACAATACGTCGATGTACATCGGTCCTTACCTGATTGACCCGCCGGTCGTGCTCGGTCCCATGGCCGGCGTGACCGACAAACCGTTTCGTCTGCTGTGCAAGCGGCTTGGCGCCGGCTTGGCGGTGTCCGAGATGACCACTGCCGATCCGAAGTTGTGGCACACCAGCAAATCGCTGCACCGCATGGATCACACGGGCGAACCCGAACCGGTCAGCGTGCAGATTGCCGGCTACGATCCGGCGATGCTGGCGGAGGCGGCGCGTTTCAATGTCGCCAACGGCGCCCAGATCATCGACATCAACATGGGTTGCCCGGCCAAGAAGGTGTGCAACGTCTGGTCCGGCTCGGCGTTGCTGCAGGACGAGCCGCTGGTCGCGCGCATCGTCAAGGCCGTCGTCGCTGCGGTGGACGTGCCGGTGACCCTGAAAATCCGCACCGGCTGGGACCGCGAGCACCGCAACGCCGTGAACGTCGCACACATCGCCGAGGACGCCGGCATTGCCGCGCTTGCCGTGCATGGGCGTACGCGGGCTGACCGCTATGCCGGCGACGCCGAGTACGCCACCATCACCGCCGTCAAGGCCGCAGTACGCATTCCCGTCTTCGCCAACGGCGATATCAATACGCCGCAGCAGGCCCGCCGCGTACTGGACCGCACCGGTGCCGACGCGTTGATGATTGGTCGCGGTGCGCAAGGCCGCCCGTGGATCTTCCGCGAGATTGCGCACTATCTGGCCTGCGGCCAGTTGCTGCCAGAGCCCACGCCCACGGAAGTAGCCGCCATCCTGCTAGGCCATCTGGAACACCTGTATGCGTTTTACGGCGAACAGGCCGGCGTCCGCATCGCGCGCAAGCATCTGGGCTGGTATGCGAAGGACCGCCCGGAAAACGCCGCGTTTCGTCAGGTGGTCAACCAAGCCGAATCCGCCGCCGACCAGCTGCGCCTGACCCGCGATTACTTCGCAGCCCTCGCCAGCGACGTCGCGCTCGCTGCCTGATACACCGGCGCACCGCCAGCGCCCGCGCGGGCAACAGCGTGCCGCCGTCGGCAGGCAGCGACCAGCTGGCGGCCACCCGCGCGGCGCAACCACCACCACGCCGCCTGGCCCAAACCCGAACCGCTGCCGCGGCCTGGCGCCACGCCCGCGAAAACCGCAAGGCACCCGCCAGCCAATCAGTGCCTGGCACCGCCCGCGGCCGAGTAGTGCGCGGCTTGACCCGGATCAACGACGTTGCCGCCGGCGGCGCCTATCTTCCCTTCCATTCTCGTTGTATCTTTCAATACGGATGAAGCGATACAAGTAAAATTCAGCCCGTACCGGGGCGCAAGCCGAACCGGCACCACCCATCGCGCCAAGCCACCGAGGCGGCAAAACGACGGTCCCGTCTACCGGGCCAAGGCCCGGGTCCACCGCCCTTCGTTGTCACGCCATGAGAGGAATCACGCATGTCACTCGTCACCTATTCCGGATTCCCGCGCATCGGCCTCAAGCGCGAACTCAAGCACGCACTGGAAGCCCACTGGCGCGGCGAACTTGAAGCAGACACCCTGCGCGACACCGCCCGTATGTTGCGTCGGCGCCACTGGCAGCTCGCGATCGATGCCGGCGCCGACGTGGTGCCGTGCAATGACTTCAGCCTGTATGACCACGTGCTGGATACCGCCGTGTTGTTCGATGCGATCCCGGCACGCTATCGGCCCGTGTTCTCCACAAGCCGTCTGGACGGCTATTTCGCCATGGCGCGCGGATACAAGCGCGGCGGCCACGACTTGCACGCGCTGGAAATGACCAAGTGGTTCGACACCAACTATCACTATCTCGTGCCGGAGCTCGAAGCCGGCCAGCAGTTCACGCTGAACGACGACAAACCGATCGCGGAGCTGCGCGAGGCGAAGGCCCTGGGCCATGCCGCGCGGCCGGTACTGCTCGGGCCGGTCTCGTTCCTGCTGCTGGCCAAGACCGTGGACGGCAGCAATCATCTGGCGTTGCTCGACGCGCTGCTTCCAGCCTACGTGGAACTGCTGCAGAAGCTGGCCACGGCCGGAGCCGACTGGGTACAACTGGACGAGCCCTGCCTGGTACTCGACCAGAACCCTGCCGCGCACGCGGCCTGGCGCCACGCGTATGCCGCACTGGCCGCGGCCCACGGTCCAAAAGTCCTGCTGGCCACGTACTTTGGCGCACTTGGCGACAACCTGGCGCTGGCCGCGTCGCTGCCCGTCAGCGGCCTGCACGTGGATCTGGTGCGCGCACCAGCCCAGCTGGATGCCGTACTGGATGCGCTGCCGACGCAGAGCATTCTCAGCGCCGGCGTGATCGACGGTCGCAATATCTGGCGTAGCCACCCGGAGCGCGTACTGCCCTTGCTGCGCAAGGCCCAGGCGCGGGTGGGCAGTGAGCGGTTGTGGCTCGCACCATCGTGTTCGCTGCTGCACGTGCCGATCGATCTGGCGGCGGAAACCGCACTCGACCCGACGCGGCGTGCGCCGCTGGCCTTTGCCCGGCAGAAGCTCGAGGAGCTGCGTGCGTACGCGAATGCGCTGGCTGGCGATGCGCAAGCCGCAGTCGCGTTGTCCACGCAGCAATCCGCGCTGTCGGCACAGTTGCAGGCACCGGGTGTGCTCAATCCAGCGGTACGTGCACGACTGCATGCATTGAGCCCACAAAGTACGCTGCGCCGTTCCACCTACGCCCAGCGCGCGATCACCCAGGCCAATGCGCGCGTGCTGCCATTACTGCCCACCACCACGATTGGCTCCTTCCCGCAAACCGACGCGCTGCGCAAGGCGCGCGCCGCGCATCGCGCCGGCAAGCTGGGTGACGTCGCCTACGACGAATTGCTGCAGGCGGAAATCGAACACGTCGTGCGCTTCCAGGAATCCATCGGGCTCGATGTACTGGTGCATGGCGAGCCCGAACGCAACGACATGGTGGAATACTTTGGCGAGCAATTGGACGGCTATCTGTTCACCAAGCTCGGCTGGGTGCAAAGTTACGGTTCGCGTTGCGTGAAGCCGCCAGTCATCTGGGGCGACATCGCGCGCCCCGCATCAATGACCGTGCGCTGGTCCAGCTATGCACAGTCGCTTACCAGCAAGCCGATGAAAGGCATGCTGACCGGTCCGGTAACGATGCTGCAATGGTCGTTTGTGCGCGACGATCTGCCGCGCGAAACCGTGTGCCGGCAGATGGCGCTGGCGTTGCGCGACGAGGTGCATGACCTGGAGGCGGCCGGCATCGGCGTGATCCAGATCGACGAGCCGGCGCTGCGCGAAGGCCTGCCGCTGCGCCGTGCGGACTGGCCTGGCTATCTGGCGTGGGCGGTGGAGTGCTTCCGCATCACCGCTGGCGGCGTGCGCGATGCGACGCAAATCCATACGCACATGTGTTACTCGGAATTCAACGACATCATCGAGGCAGTGGCCGCCATGGACGCCGACGTGATCTCGATGGAGACCAGCCGCTCACGCATGGAGCTGCTCGACGCCTTCGCGCAATTCCACTACCCCAACGGCATTGGTCCGGGCGTGTACGACATCCATTCGCCGCGCATACCCTCGACCGCGGAAATCACCGACCTGCTGCTCCGGGCGCTGGCGGTATTGCAGCCGGCGCAGCTGTGGGTCAACCCGGATTGCGGCCTGAAGACGCGTGGCTGGACGGAGGTGGAACCAGCGTTGACGCATATGGTGGCAAGTGCCAGACAACTACGCGCGCAGTTGCAGCAAACCGCCTGACCGGGCGTGCACGCCAGCAACCTGCGCACGCCAGGAACAGCGGCAATGGTCACCGACCCCGGGTACGCTGATTCGCCTTGGGACGCTGCAGTAAAGATCACCGCGCCGGCCGTCCACGAGCCAGCCGTCCATATGACCTGACCCGTGGCAAACTGGGGCCCCGGCCAATCGCGCGTGACGCTGCAAAACCGCGGACCGCGTTGTATCATGCGCGGCCACATCTATCTCTTTATCCGCAGAAAAGGATATACGTCTCGATGTCCAACTTCCTGTTCACTTCCGAATCGGTCTCCGAAGGCCATCCGGACAAAGTTGCCGACCAGATCTCCGACGCGGTGCTCGACGCGGTCATCGCCAAGGATCCGGCGGCGCATGTGGCTTGCGAAACGATGGTCAAGACCGGCGTGGCCATCGTGGCTGGCGAGATCACCACCAACGCGTGGATCGACCTGGAAACAATCACGCGCAAGGTCATCGTGGATATCGGTTACCACTCCAGCGACGTTGGTTTTGACGGTGCCACCTGCGGCGTGCTCAATCTGATTGGCAAGCAATCGCCGGACATCAACCAGGGCGTGGCACGCAAACGGCCGGAAGATCAGGGCGCGGGCGACCAGGGCCTGATGTTCGGTTATGCCACGAACGAAACCAAGGACATGATGCCGGCGGCGATCTACTACGCGCACCGTCTCGTCGAACAGCAGGCGAAGGTGCGCAAGGCGAAGAAGTCGCCGCTGCCGTGGCTGCGCCCGGATGCCAAGAGCCAGGTCACCCTGCGCTACGAGCATGACCAGGCCGTGGCGATCGACGCCGTGGTGCTGTCCACGCAGCATGATCCGGGCGTCAAGCAGAAGGACCTGATCGAAGCCGTACGCGAGCTGATCCTCAAGCCCATCCTGCCCGCCAAGCTGCTGCACAAGGACACCAAATTCCACATCAACCCAACCGGCAAATTCGTCATTGGCGGGCCGGTGGGCGACTGCGGCCTGACCGGGCGCAAGATCATCGTGGATACCTACGGCGGCTGGGCGCGGCATGGCGGCGGCGCGTTCTCCGGCAAGGATCCGTCCAAGGTGGATCGCTCGGCAGCCTACGCCGCGCGCTATGTGGCCAAGAACATCGTCGCCGCCGGCATTGCCGGGCGCTGCGAAGTGCAAGTGAGTTACGCGATCGGCGTGGCCAAGCCGACGTCAATCTCCGTCACCACATTCGGTACCGGCAAGATCAGCGACGATGAAATCGAGAAGCTGATTCGCGGCAACTTCGATCTGCGCCCGTACGGCATTCTGCAGATGCTCGACCTCATTCACCCGATGTATCAGCAGACCGCCAGCTACGGTCACTTTGGCCGCACCCCCTACGAGATGAAGGACGCCAACGGCAACACCTTCACCGCGTTCTCATGGGAGAAGACCGACAAGGCGGAGGTATTGCGCAAGGCCGCGAAGTTGCAGTAGGCCGGCGCTGCAGCAGCCATGCTGAGTGAAAACCCCGCCATGCAGCGGGGTTTTTGTTGCCGCGGACAACGCCACACACGACGGGCAGTGCCCACCCTGCGCGAGCTCCAAGCGACCTGCGCGCGGGCCCGTGTCGCCACAGCTGTTGTGTAGGGCGGGCACTGCCCGCTGCCATCCACGCAACGTTTGCACCACCCCCGACGGCGCGGCCAACACAGCGATGAGGGCGCCCGAACTCAGGCGGCCCAAGCCCGCGTCGGCTAGCCGCCGTCGTGCGTACGCGACGCCACGACCGTTGGTTGCTTGACGTTGCGCCGTGCGAGTTTGGCCGCTGTGCTTGGTGTGTGGGCCGCGTGCTTGTGGCGAACGCAGGCAGCGCCACGCCGTGGCTGACAGGTGGTACGCGCCACGGCAACACGCTTGCCGCGATGGCGGCGGTGGCGCGGTTGCGGCGGCAGCGTGTCCGCCGTGGCGCTCTTGATCGGCGACAACGCGGCCAGCGCCCGGCCCACCTTGCTGCTGCGGACCACCCCGGCTTGCGCCACCAAAACCTCTGGCGTTTGCTGATGCTCGAAGCTGTCATCCAGCAAGCGCGCCATCAGCTGGTCGCGGGCCGCCGCCGTGCGTCCGCCCATGACCACGGCGAACAGGCGACGGCCGTCCCGCACTGCCGTCGAGGCCAGGTTGAAGCCGGCCGCATTGGTGTAGCCGGTCTTCAACCCGTCCATGCCCGGATAGCGATCCATCAGGCGATTGTGTCCGCGCACCACCTTCCCCCGAAACTTGAACTGGCGCGTGGCGAAATACGCCGCGTCATGCGGAAAGTCCCGATACAGCGCCATCGCCAACTTCGCCAGATCGCGTGCCGTCGTCGTGTCGTGCGGACTCGGCAAGCCGGAGGCATTGTCAAAATGCGTGTTGGTCATGCCCAGCAGCAACGCCTGGGCATTCATCATCTCCACAAAGCGATCCGTCGAGCCGGCGATGCCTTCCGCAGCCACGGCCGCGGCGTCATTGGCCGATTTCGTGATCATGGCCAGAATGCAGTCCCGCACCGAGATCGTGTTGCCGGGAGTCAGGCCAAGCTTGGTCGGCGCCCTGGCCGCGGCCCACGCGGATACCGGCAATTGCTGATCCAGCTTCAGTCGACCGGCCTGCAACTGTCGAAACGTGAGGTACAGCGTCATCATCTTGGTCAGCGACGCCGGATGGTTCTGCTCGTCGGCATTGACTTCATTCAGCACCTGGCCGGTCGTCGCATCGACGACGATGGCCGCGTAGCCAGCGTGGGCCGCACCCGCAAAGCAGCCGAAAACAACAAATGCCGTGGCCATCAAAATGCCCCGGAGCCGGCCCAACCAGCTACCTGACTTTACCGACCCGATTGCCAACCTGGATTCCTCATTGCGTGGACGACCACATCACCCTGTACGGCCAAAACCATAGTGCACAGCCCGCACAATATCCACAGGTAATGCATGAGCCATCGCCGTCAAGGCCATGTTTTGCGAACCATTACCAGCGCAAATCACCCGCCGCTGCGCCCGTCGTCGCGGCAACAGCGCCATGAGATGCGCATCAATCCGGCGCTCGCCGACCAGGCGATACAATGGGCGGATGTCTCTCATCCAATTGCAACGCGTCGACTTCAGCATCGGCGGCCCGCTCCTGCTCGAACAGGTGAACTTGTCGATCGAGGCGAACGAACGCGTGTGCATTGTCGGGCGCAACGGCGAGGGCAAATCCACGTTGATGAAGCTGATCACCGGCGAGCTGCACGCCGATGACGGCGAAGTGCGCCTGCAGCACGGTGTGGTCGTGGCCCGCATGGCGCAGGAGGTGCCGCAGGACACCGCCGGCAGCGTGTTCGAGGTGGTGGCCGCGGGCCTGGGCGATCTGGGCCGGTTGCTGGCGCGCTACCACCAGCTGCTGGCGCAAGGCGATTTCGACGCGCTGGGTGAGGTGCAAACAAAGCTCGAGGCGCAGCACGGCTGGGATCTGGATCGTCGCGTGGACGAAGTCCTGACGCAGCTGGAACTGCCCGCTACCGCGGATTTTCCGGCGCTGTCCGGCGGCATGAAGCGCCGCGTGCTGCTGGCGCAGGCGCTGGTACGCAAACCCGATGTGTTGCTGCTGGACGAGCCGACCAATCATCTGGACATCGAGGCGATCGACTGGCTGGAAACGTTTCTCAAACAGTTTGCCGGCAGCATCATTTTCATCACCCATGACCGCAGCTTCGTGCGTGCGCTGGCCACGCGCATCGTGGAGATTGATCGCGGTGCGGTCACCGACTGGCCGGGCGATTACGACAACTACCTGCGTCGGCGCGAGGAGCGCTTGCACGCCGAGGACCAGGCCAACGCGCTGTTCGACAAGAAGCTGGCGCAGGAAGAAGTGTGGATCCGCCAGGGCATCAAGGCCCGGCGCACCCGCAATGAGGGCCGCGTGCGTGCATTGGAGGCGCTGCGCAACGAACGCGCCAAACGCCGCAACCTCGCCGGCAACGCAAAGATGACGCTCGGCCGCACGCACGCATCCGGCAAGAAGGTGATCGACCTCAAGCATGTGACCCACGGCTTTGACGGTCGCACGCTGATTGACGATCTGAGCACCACGGTGCTGCGCGGCGATCGCATCGGCATCATCGGCCCGAATGGTGCGGGCAAGAGCACGCTGCTGAAGATCATGCTCGGTGAACTGATCCCGCAGCAGGGTACGGCCGAACTGGGTACCAGCACGCAGATCGCGTACTTCGATCAGCATCGCCTGCAACTGGACGACACGCTCAACGCGGTCGACAACGTGGCCGGCGGGCTGGAGTTCATCGAACTCAACGGTCAGCGCAAACACATCATCGGCTACCTGCAGGATTTCCTGTTTTCCCCGGAACGCGCGCGGGCGCCGATCACCCGCCTGTCCGGCGGCGAGCGCAATCGCCTGCTGCTGGCCAAGCTGTTTTCCCAGCCATCCAACCTGCTGGTGATGGACGAGCCGACCAACGATCTGGACGTGGAAACGCTGGAACTGCTGGAAGAATTGCTGACCGACTACCGCGGCACGTTGCTGCTGGTGTCCCACGACCGCGCATTTCTCGACAACGTGGTGTCCAGCACGCTGGTGCTGGAAGGCCACGGGCAAATCGGCGAATACGTCGGCGGCTACACGGATTGGTTGCGCCAGCGCGCGCAACGCGAACACGTTGTGCCCGCCACGGACAAATCGGCGCCCGCAGCCCCGGCTGCCGCAGCGTCGCCGGTCACCGCCAAACGCAAGCACAGCTTCAAACTTCAGCGCGAGCTGGAGCAACTACCCGGAAAGATCGAAACGCTTGAAGCAGACATCGCCAGGCGGACGCAAGCGATGAACGAGCCGGCATTCTTTCAGCAGGACAGCACCGCCATTGTCGCCGCGAACGAAGCGTTGGCAGCACTGCAGACCACGCTGGATGCAGCTTACGCGCGCTGGGCCGAACTGGACGGCTGAAAACCGGGCATCGAGCCACGCCTGGCGTTTTCCTGCGACCAGGGAATGGCAACACCAGCGACCTGCTGGCAGCACTTTTTCCGCCAGCCCGCGCGTATCATCCGGCTTTCTCCGCGCGGAAGACTCACCATGCTCACGCTTTACTACAGCCCCGGTTCCGCCAATCTGGTGGTGCATCTGACCTTGCTCGAACTCGGCCTGGCGCACACGCTGGAACGCATCGATCTGGATGCCGGGCAACAGCGCAGCGCGGCATATCTCGCGCTGAATCCCAACGGCAAGGTGCCGACACTGGTGATCGACGGCGTGCCCCATGGCGAAGCGGCGGCACTGACGATGCTGCTGGCCGAACGCCATGCCGACGCCGGCCTGGCCCCGGCCCCGGGCAGCGCCACACGCGCGGATTACCTGCAGTGGATGTTCTATCTGGCCAACACCTTGCAGCCATTGTTCCGCCAGTGGTTCTATCCGGCCGATTACCTGCCGGCGGCAGCGGACAGCATCAAGGAGGCGGCCCGCATCGGCATCGAAGCCGCGTGGTCGCATCTCAACAATCATCTCGCCACGCACGGCCCGTACCTGCTCGGCACCACGTTCAGCGTGGTCGATCTGTACGTGCTGATGCTGATGCGCTGGTCGCGCAACATGCCGCACCCGGCCACGACCTGGGCCAACCTCTCATCGCTGGCCGACCAGCTCAAGGCGCGCCCGTCGTGGAAGCAGGTGTGTGCTGCCGAGGGCCTGGTCGAGTGGGCGTGAGTGCGTGAGCGACGCGTCGGGTACCGTCGCCTGGGCCGTCTATCTGATCGAATGCGCCGACGGCCGCGTGTATACCGGGATCGCGCGCGATCCTGAGCGACGTTACGCCCAACACGTGAGCGGCAAAGGGGCGCGCTTCACCCGCTCCAACCCACCACGGCAACTGCTGGGCTGGGTGTGGGTCGCCGATCACGGCGCGGCGCTGCGGCTGGAGCTGGCCTGGAAGCAATTGCCACGTGAGGAGCGCATCGCCACGCTGCAGGCACGCATGGCTCTGATGTAGCAAACGCCCCAACCCGGATCATCCATGTACGCGCCCGATGGTGAGGTGCCAGTCCTCGCCCAAATCGCCAACCGAACGGACGTGTTAATCGGCGGGCAGTGCCCGCCCTACCCCGGCAACGACCAATCCTCAGGGGAGGCACTGCCCGCCAGCCTTTTGCAGTCCGCCCACGCGACAACGATCAACCCGTAGGGCGGGCACTGCCCGCCAGCCTTTCGCAGTCCACCCTACCCGGGCAACGACCAACCTGTAGAGCGGGCACTGCCCGCCAGCTTCCCGAGGCGCCGCCACGCGCTGTGCAAACGCGACGGGCAATGCCCGCCCTACCTGCGCAACGCTCAACCGGTGTTCTGCAGACCGGCCGAGACGCCATTGACGCACGCGACCAGAGCATGCAACAACGCATCGTCGGTGCGCTTGCCCGCTCGCCAACGGCGCAGCAGATCCACCTGCAGCAGACTCATGGGATCGACATACGGATTGCGCAGGCGGATCGACGCGGCCAGACGCGGGTCGCCCTGCAGCAATGCGTCGCTGTGCTTGAGTTGCAACAAGCCATCGCGGGTGCGCACGAACTCGGCGCGAACCAGGGCAAAGAACTCTTCGTGCAACGGACCGGACAGCGTCGAGAAGGCTTCGGCAATGTCCAGATCGCACTTGGCCAGCACCATCTCCACGTCGTTCAGCGCGTTGTTGAAGAATGGCCAGTCACGCGCCATCTCGCTCATGGCTTCGGCGCCGAACCGCTGTACGCCGTAGTCCAGCGCGCTGCCCAAACCGTACCAACCCGGAATGATGGCGCGGCACTGGGTCCACGCAAACACCCACGGGATTGCACGCAAATCCTGCACCCCATGCATGCTGCGGCGGCTGGCCGGGCGCGAACCGAGCGTCATCTGCTCGATCACGTCAATCGGCGTCGCGCTGCGGAAATAGTCGACAAAGTGTTCGCGCTCGACGAACGCGCGATAGGTTTGCCGGCTGTGGGCGGAGAGCGCATCCATGTACGTGCGCCAACGTTCCTCGTGCGGCTCGGCCGCGCGCGGACGCAGGCTGGCGCGCAGCACCGCGCCCACGGTCTGCTCCAGATTGCGCAATGCCAGCGCACGGATGCCGTACTTGCGGTGAATCACCTCGCCTTGTTCGGTCACCCGCAACACGCCGCCTACCGCGCCGCGCGGCGAAGACATCAAGGCCGGCGTCATGCGCCCGCCGCCACGGCTGGCCGAGCCGCCACGACCATGAAAAAACGCCAACTGGATGTTGGCCGCACGCGCCACTTCCAGCAGCCGCACCTGCGCGCGTTGCAAGCCCCAGCGCGAGGCCAGCGTGCCGCCATCCTTGCCGCTGTCGGAATAACCCAGCATCACCCACTGCTGATCGTTGCGCGCGGCCAGGTGCTGGCGATACACCGGATCGTCGAGCAACGCCTGCAGCGTCGCCGGCGCGTTGTGCAGGTCGTCAACGGTTTCGAACAGCGGCGCGATATCCAGCGGCACGGCATGGGCAGGCTCCACGCCGGCAGCTGCCGCCGGCGCCACCAAGCCACCCCGACGGGCCAGCGCCAGCACGGCCAATACATCGGCAGCGGACCGCGCCATGCTGATGATGTACAGGCCGGTGGCGCCGCTCCCGTGCTGTCGTCGACTGTCACGCCAGACCGCGAACACGGCCTGCAAGGCGACGGCCTGCGGATCGCCACACGCGGCGAACTGCTGCTGGCCACTGGCGTACGGACGCAACCGGTCCGCGCGCTGCACCGCGTCGCGCGCGGCCCAATCCGGATCACCCAGCAGCGCCGCCAGCGCATCGTCGTGCACGCGCGAATCCTGCCGCGCATCCAGTCGCGCCAGATGAAAGCCGAAACTGCGCACCCGCCAGATCAGGCGCGTGACCGCATGGGTCCCGGCATGCAGGCCACGATGCGCGACCAGACTCTCGGCGATCAACTGCAGGTCAGCCAGCAATTCGTCGGGTGTCGCGTAGCCGTCCGCTGCGGCGTGGGCGGTGGCACGCAAGCGGGCACCCATCAGGTGCAGCAGGCAGCGGTAAGGCATGTCGGCGTGGCGTGGGCGAATGCGCGCAGCGGCGGCCGGATAGCGCGCCAGATAATCGGTCAGTCGCGCCCGCAGCGCCGGCGTCACCGCGACCCGATCGTCGGTCTGGCTGAGCTGGCGCCCCAGTGCGGCCACGTCTTCGGCGTAGCGCTCCAGTACCGCCGCGCGCTGCGACGTCAAACAGGCGACCAACGTATCGGCACCGACCCCGGGATTGCCATCCATGTCGCCACCCACCCAGCTGGCGAAGCCGAGCAGGCGCGGCAATTTCACCGCCACCCCGTACACCTCGCGCAAGGCCTGCTGCAGCGCCTCGTACAACGCCGGCACGATGCGATACAACGGATTGGCCAGGTAAAAACCCACGTGCTCGTACTCGTCCTGCACACTCGGCCGCACACTTGAGGCTTCGGCGGTCTGCCAGCCGGCGGACAGGGCGACAAAGATGCGCTCGGCATCTGCAGCGCACTCCTGCGGTGTGCGATCCCGATCAAAGCCGTCGACCAGCGAACGCACGATGGCCTGCTCTTTTTCCAGCAACGAGCGGCGCACGGCCTCGGTCGGGTGCGCCGTGAACACCGGCTCGATCCACAACCGATCCAGCCAGCCGATCAGTTCGTCGGCGCCCACGCCTTGCGCCTTGAGTCGCGTCAACACGTCCAGCAATGACTCCGGTTGCGGTGCGCTGCCCGCGCGCTGGTAATCGCGACGACGACGAATGCGGTGCACGCGCTCGGCGATGTTGACCACCTGGAAATATGTGGCAAACGCGCGCGCCAGCGCCTCGGCGGCGGCCGCATCGAGACCCGCCAAGGAAGCGGCCAGCGCATCGACCGAAGCCCCGGCGTGTCGACGCTCGATCGCGGCCAACCGCACCCGCTCGACGCGCGCAAACAACGCTTCGCCGCCCTGCTCGACCAGAAGTCTGCCGACCAGCGCACCCAGGCGACTGACATCCTCGCGCAGCGCATCGTCGGGTGGCAAAAACGCCGTCTCGTGCTGCTCGTGCATGCGCTGCATCCCGTTCAAGACACCACACCAGCGTACCAATCACGCTGCATGCACGGCGTCGGCGTGCGTCTGCCGCTACAATGGTTCGCTTGTACCGCCCGCCGAGGGGCGCTGCGACCGTTTCTGACGCGGAAATTTCCGTCGTCGGGAAACCGGCCAGGCTCGGCGCGGCACGTCCCACAACGGCGCTCAGCATGCGAGTCACTTCGCCGCAGGCCGGCCAGCCTTGGCCCGCCGGCTGACGACTCGCACCAACCGGAGATGCCCATGAACGCCATCAGCAAAGAAACCACGCAGCAGGACTTCAAGGTCGCCGACCTGTCACTCGCCGACTGGGGTCGCAAGGAACTGGACATTGCCGAGCACGAGATGCCCGGGTTGATGTCGATCCGCAAGAAGCACGCCGCGAGCAAACCATTGCATGGCGTGCGCGTGACCGGCTCGCTGCACATGACGATCCAGACCGCCGTGCTGATCGAGACGCTGAAGGACATCGGCGCCGACGTGCGCTGGGCGTCATGCAACATTTTTTCCACGCAGGATCATGCCGCCGCCGCGATTGCGCAAACCGGCACGCCGGTGTTTGCCTGGAAAGGCGAGACGCTGGAGGAATACTGGGATTGCACGTTGCAGGCGATGAGCTTCCCCGATGGGAAGGGCGGCTTCCTCGGCCCGCAGCTGATCGTCGACGACGGCGGCGACGCCACGCTGCTGATCCACAAGGGTCACGAGCTGGAAAACGGCAGCAAGTGGGTGGACGAGAAAGCCGCGTCGCACGAAGAGCAGGTGATCAAGAACCTGCTCAAGCGCGTGGCGGTCGAGCGCCCCGGTTACTGGCACAGGGTGGTGAAGGACTGGAAGGGCGTCTCCGAGGAAACCACCACCGGCGTGCACCGCCTGTATCAACTGGCCGCCGCCGGCACCTTGCTGGTCCCGGCGATCAACGTCAACGACTCGGTGACCAAGTCCAAGTTCGACAATCTGTACGGTTGCCGCGAGTCGCTGGCCGATGGCCTGAAGCGCGCGATGGACGTGATGCTGGCCG